>NZ_BAZG01000076.1 GCF_000964525.1 Anaeromyxobacter sp. PSR-1 | reverse complement strand
ACCCGGTGGCCGCGCCCGCCGCGCAGCCCTCGCAGCCCGCCCCTGCGCCGCCCTCCACCCCGGCCGACGCCCCGGCGCCGGCCGCACCGGCCGCGCCGGCGGGGACCCCATGAACCACTTCCAGCGCAAGCGCGGCGTCCTGCACGCCGAGGCCGTCCCGGTGGAGCAGCTGGCCGAGGCCTACGGGACGCCGCTCTACGTCTACTCGACCGCCACGCTCACCCGGCACTGGAAGGTGCTGCACCGCTCGCTCGCCGGGCTCGACCACCTGGTCTGCTACGCGGTGAAGGCGAACTCCAACCTGGCGGTGCTGTCGCTGTTCGCGCGCCTCGGCTCGGGGTTCGACATCGTCTCCGGCGGCGAGCTGTACCGCGTGCTCAAGGCCGGCGGCCACCCGGGCAAGGTGGTGTTCAGCGGGGTGGGCAAGCGCGACGACGAGATCGCGTTCGCGCTCGAGTCCGGGGTGAAGGTGCTGAACGTGGAGAGCGCGCCGGAGCTGGCGCGGGTCTCCATCGTGGCGCGGCGCATGGGCGTCCGCGCGCCGGTCGCGCTCCGGGTGAACCCGGACGTGGACCCGAAGACGCACCCGTACATCTCCACCGGCCTGAGCGAGAACAAGTTCGGCGTGTCGGTGGAGGAGGCGCGCCGGCTCTACGCGCTCGCCGCGCAGGACCCGGCGCTCGAGCTCCGCGGCGTCGCCTGCCACATCGGCTCGCAGATCACGTCGGTGCGCCCGTTCCTCGACGCCATCGCCCGCGTGCTCGCGCTGGTGAAGGACCTCGGCAAGCAGGGCATCCGGCTCGGCCACGTGGACGTGGGCGGCGGCCTCGGCATCACCTACGCCGACGAGGAGCCGCCGCACCCCGACGAGTACGGCCGGGCCATCAAGAAGGCGCTCTCGCGCTTCGACGGCGAGGTGATGCTCGAGCCGGGGCGCGTGCTGGTGGGGAACGCCGGCGTGCTCGTCACCCGCGTGCTCCACGTCAAGGAGAGCGGCCGCAAGGTGTTCGTGGTGGTGGACGCGGCCATGAACGACCTGGTGCGGCCGAGCTACTACGACGCGCACCACGAGATCGAGGCCGCCGGCGCGCCGCGCAAGGACGCGGACGAGATCGTCTGCGACGTGGTGGGCCCGGTCTGCGAGTCCTCCGACTTCCTGGCGCGCAAGCGGCGCATGCCGCGGCCGGTCCGGGGCGACCTGCTGGTGGTCCGCTCGGCGGGCGCCTACGGGTTCGCCATGTCGTCCAACTACAACTCCCGCCCGCGCGCGGCCGAGGTCCTGGTGGACGGGGACGGCGCCCGGCTGGCGCGCCGGCGCGAGACCTACGCCGACCTCGTCCGCGGGGAGACCCCCGAGCCCGAGGCCGAGCGGTTCCGCGCCCCGCGGCGATGAGCTACGATCCAGCACCTTCCCCCCGCCGGGAGAACGTCATGCGCCGACTCGAAGGTTCGATGGTGGCCATCGTCACGCCGATGAAGGACGGCGCGGTGGACCTGCGCGCCCTCCGCGAGCTGACCGAGTGGCAGCTCGCCGAGGGGACGGACGGCATCGTGCCGTGCGGCACCACCGGCGAGGGCGTGACGCTCACGGTCGCCGAGCGGGCGGACGTCATCCGGACCGTCGTCGAGACGGTGCGCGGCCGGGCGCTGGTCATCGCCGGCGCCGGCTCCAACGCGACGCACGAGGCGATCGAGTCGGTGAAGCTGGCGAGGTCGCTCGGCGCGGACGCCGCGCTGGTGGTGACCCCCTACTACAACAAGCCCACGCAGGAGGGGCTGTTCCGGCACTACCAGGCGATCTGGGAGGCGACGCGCTTCCCGGTGGTCGCCTACAACGTGCCGTCGCGCACCTCGGTGGACCTGCTCCCCGAGACCGTGGCGCGGCTCGCGAAGGCGGGCGCCATCGCCGGCATCAAGGAGGCGACGGCGAACATGGACCGGCAGGTCCAGCTCGTGGAGAAGGTCGGCAAGGACGCGATCGCCTACCTCTCCGGCGACGACTTCACGGTGCTCCCCTACATCGCCTGCGGCGGCCACGGCGTCATCTCGGTGATCGCGAACATCGCGCCGCGCGCGATGAAGGAGCTGGTGGTGGCGGCGCGCTCGGGCGACCTCGCCGGCGCGCTCGCGAAGCAGGCGGCCATGGCCGAGCTGAACCGGATGATGTTCGTCGAGACCAACCCCGGCCCGGTGAAGGCCGCGGTGGCGCTGCTCGGCCGGGCGGGCGGCGAGCTGCGCCTGCCGCTCGCGCCGGTGTCGGAGGCGAGCCTCGCCAAGGTGCGCGACGCGATGGTGCGCTTCGGGCTGAAGCTCGCCTGAGCCAAGGGTGACCGACATGACCAAGGTGGTGGTGACCGGGGCCGCGGGGCGGATGGGCACGCAGATCGTCCGGCTGGTGCGGGCGACGCCCGGCCTGGCGGTGTCGGGCGCGGTGGAGCGCGCCGGGAGCCCGGCGATCGGCAAGGACGCGGGGACGCTCGCGGGCGGCGAGCCGCTGGGCGTCGCGGTGGTGGACGACCTCGCGAAGGCGCTGCCCGGCGCCGACGTGGTGATCGACTTCACCAGCCACGAGGCCTCGGTGCGCCACGCGCAGGCGTGCGCCGCGGCCGGCGTGGCGCTCGTCATCGGCTCGACCGGCTTCACGCCCGACGCGAAGGCGAAGGTGGCCGAGGCGGCGCGCAAGGTGCCGGTGGTGCTCTCGCCCAACATGAGCGTGGGCGTGAACGTGGTGTTCGAGCTGGTGCGCCAGGCCGCCCGGGTCCTCGGCGACGCCTACGACGTCGAGATCGTCGAGATCCACCACAAGCACAAGCGCGACGCGCCCTCCGGCACCGCGGTGGCGCTGGGCGAGGTGGCGGCCCAGGCGCTCGGGCGCGCGCCCGCCGACGCGCTCGCGTACAGCCGCCACGGCATCCTGGGCGAGCGCCCGCCGTGGCAGATCGGGATCCAGACGCTCCGCGGCGGCGACGTGGTGGGCGAGCACACCGTGTTCTTCTGCGGCGAGGGCGAGCGGGTGGAGATCACCCACCGCGCCACCAGCCGCGAGCAGTTCGCCCGGGGCGCGGCGCGCGCCGCGGCCTGGCTGCCCGGCAAGGCGCCGGGCGTCTACGACATGGCCGACGTGCTCGGCCTGCGGGGCGCGAAGTGAGGGTCTGCCGGTTTCGCCGCGCCGGCGTGGACCGCTACGCGCTGGTGGAGGGCGAGGTCCTGCGCCCGCTCACCGCCGCGCCGTGGGCCGGCGGGCTGCCGGAGGGGCCGGCGGTGCCGCTCGCCGAGGCGACGCTGCTCGCGCCGGTGGAGCCGTCGAAGATCGTGTGCGTCGGTCGCAACTACGTGGCGCACGCCCGCGAGCTCGGCAACGAGGTGCCCACCACCCCGCTCATCTTCCTCAAGCCCTCCACCTCGGTGATCGGGCCGCAGGACGCCATCCGCTGCCCGGAGCAGTCGCGCGAGGTCCACCACGAGGGCGAGCTCGGCGTGGTGATGGGCCGGACGCTCACCGGCGCCAGCCCCGCCGAGGCGCGGGGCGCGGTCTTCGGCTACACCTGCCTGAACGACGTCACCGCCCGCGACATCCAGCGCGAGGAGAAGCAGTTCACGCGCGCCAAGGGCTTCGACACCTTCTGCCCGATCGGCCCGGTGGTGGAGACCGCGTTCGACCCGCTCGACGCGTCGGTGGCGTGCCGGGTGAACGGCACCGAGCGGCAGCGCGGCTACACCCGCGACATGGCGTTCGACGTGTTCGCGCTGGTGGCGTTCATCTCCGGCGTGATGACGCTGCTCCCCGGCGACGTCGTCGCCACCGGCACGCCCGAGGGCGTCGGGCCCATCCGGCGCGGCGACTGGGTGGAGGTGGAGGTGCCGGGCATCGGCGTGCTGCGGAACCCGGTGACCTGAGCGGCGCGGCCGGGGGGAAGGGCGCATCGTGCGCGCGTACGTGGGCGTCGGCAGCAACCTCGGCGATCGCTGGGCGAACCTGGCCCTCGCCGCCCGCGTGCTGCGCGCCTCGCCCCGCCTCGCGGTGCTGCGGGCCTCGCACGTGTTCGACACGCCGCCGATGGGCCCGCCGCAGCCCCGGTACCTGAACGCCGTCCTGGAGCTGGAGGCCGGGCTCACGCCGGAGGCGCTGCACGCGGTCCTCGCGTCCGCCGAGCGCGCCGCCGGCCGCCGCCGCGGCCTGCGCTGGGGGCCGCGCACGCTCGACCTCGACCTGCTCGTCCAGGGGGATCGCGTGGTGCGGACGCCGGCGCTCACCGTCCCGCACCCCGGGATCGCGGCGCGCCGCTTCGTGCTCGAGCCGTTCGCCGAGCTGGCGCCGGACCTGGTGGTCCCTGGGCTGGGCCGCACCGTGGCCGCGCTGCTGGCGCGCGCGCCGGGCGCGCCGCTGGTGGTGGCCGGCCTGTACCCGCTGTGAATCGCGGCTAGCGCCTCCGCGCCGGCCTGCCGGCCGCGACGAGCACCCGGTCCACCGCGTCCGCCGGCAGCGGGGTGCAGCGCCCCGCGAGGCGCGCGGCGAGCGCGATCCGCGCCACCCGCTCCAGCGTCTCCATCCGGTCGAGCGCCTCGGGGAGCGTCCGGCCCAGCGCGAGCGCGCCGTGGCGCTCGAGCAGCAGCACGTCGTGCCGCGCCAGGTAGGGCGCGAGCGAGGCGGGCACCTCGCCCGTCCCCGGCGTCGCGAACGGCGCGAGCGCGATCTCGCCCAGCGTCACCGCGGCCTCGGGCACGAGGTCGTTCGGCGGCGGCACGCCGGCGACGGTGAGCGCCACCGCGGTGATGGGGTGGGCGTGGACGATCGCCTCCACGTCCGGGCGCGCCGCGTAGGCGGCGAGGTGCATGCGCAGCTCGGTGGAGGGGCGGCCCGCGCCGCGGGTCACCGTGCCGGCGCCGTCGATGCGCAGCACGTGCCCGGGCCGGAGCAGCCCCTTGTTCACGCCCGAGGCGGTGACCAGGAACGCGTCCGGCCCGAGCCGCACCGAGACGTTGCCCTCGCCCGCGCCGATGAGGTCGAGCGCGGCGAGCCGGTGACACGTCTCCACCACCGCCGTGACCAGGGCGCGCTCCCGGGGCGCGGTCCGCGCGCGGGGCGCGGGGCGGGGCGGGACGGCGCGCGGGCGGGGGGCGCGGGCCACGGCGGCCTCAGAGGATCTTGGCGGCGAGGAGGTCCTGCACGTCGAGCAGGCCCACCGGGCGCCCGTCGGCGTCCACCACCGGCACCTGGTCGATGCGCGCCTGGCGCAGCACCCGCGCCGCGTCCACCACCAGCGCGTCCGGCCGCACCGTCTTCGGCCCGCGGCACATGGCCGAGCTGACCGGGCGGGCGAAGTCGGTCTCGCCGCGCTCCACCAGCCGGCGCAGGTCACCATCGGTGAAGATGCCCACCAGCGTGCCGTCGGCGGCGACCACCGAGGTCGCGCCGGGGCGGCCGGGCGTCTCGGTCATGACCGCCACCGCGGCGGCGAGCGGCGCGTCCTCGCGGACCACCGGGTTCGAGGTCTCGCCGCGCATCAGCTCGTGGACCTTCATCAGGCCGCGCCCGAGCTTGCCGCCCGGGTGGAACAGCGCGTACTCCTCGCGGTCGAAGGGCCGGTTCGCGAGCACCGTCATCGAGAGCGCGTCGCCCACCGCCAGCAGCACCGCGGTGGAGGCGGTCGGGGCGAGCCCCATGGGGCAGGCCTCCTCGACGTTCCCGATGGCGATCACCAGGTCCGCCGCCCGCGCCAGCCGGTTGGACCGGTCGGCGGTGATGGCGACGATCTTCGCGCCGATCTTCTTCAGCGACGGGAGCAGCCGGAGGATCTCCTCGGTCTCGCCCGAGTTCGAGAGCGCGAAGACCAGGTCCTCGCGCGCGATCCGGCCCAGGTCGCCGTGCGCGGCCTCGGCCGGGTGGACGTAGAGCGAAGGGGTGCCGGTGGAGGCCAGCGTGGCCGAGATCTTCTGGGCCACGAAGCCCGGCTTGCCCATCCCGGTCACCACCACCCGGCCCTTGCAGGCCAGGATCCAGCGGACCGCGGTGGCGAAGGCGTCGTCGAGGGGCACCGCGCCGATGGCGCGCGCCTCGGCGCCCACGACGGTGCGGCCGTAGGCGACGAGATCCTGGGTGCGGGGGCGCGGGGAAGCGCTCGCCCGCGGACGGCGTGCGGGGAGCTTCACCACCCGGGCCCGGCTGCTGCTGCGGCTGGAGGCCATGGTCGGCCGCCGATATAGCACTTCCGCGGCGCTTGCGGCAGGGCGCGCGGGTGCGCTATGTGACGCCGGCCCCCTGGAGGAAGACCATGAAATTCTTCATCGATACTGCGGACGTCGGCGAGATCAAGAAGGCCCTGGCCCTCGGCCTGTGCGACGGCGTGACCACCAACCCCTCGCTCGTCGCCAAGACCGGCCGCGGCTTCGAGGACGTGCTGAAGGAGATCGTCCAGCTCGTCCCCGGCCCGATCTCGGCCGAGGTCACCGCCACCGACTACGAGGGGATGCTGCGCGAGGGGCGCCACTACGCCAAGTTCGGCGAGCAGGTGGTCATCAAGGTCCCGCTCATCGTCGAGGGCCTGCGCGCGGTGAAGACGCTCACCGACGAGGGCACCAAGGTGAACGTCACCCTGTGCTTCTCGCCGGTGCAGGCGCTCCTCGCCGCCAAGGCGGGCGCCACGTACATCTCGCCGTTCGTCGGCCGCCTCGACGACATCTCGCAGGACGGCATGGCGATGGTGGGCGACATCGTCCAGATCTACCGGAACTACGGGTTCAAGACCCAGGTGCTGGTCGCGAGCGTGCGCCACCCGGTGCACGTCCTCGAGGCCGCCAAGCTCGGCGCCGACGTGGCGACCATCCCGTACTCGGTGATCGAGCAGCTCGCGAAGCACCCGCTCACCGACGCCGGCCTGAAGAAGTTCCTGGCCGACTGGGAGAAGGTGCCGAAGGCGTCGAAGTAGCGGGCGCGAGCGCGCCCCGGGACGTGGCGCTCGCTACGGGATCCGGGTCGAGGTCCACTGAGGACCCCGACCCAGAGTAATTGGCCGGGCGCAGCGCTGACGCTGCGGCCTCGCGAGCGATTCCGTCGGATTCAAGCCTGAGCGCATCCCGAAAGTGGGCGCCGGGGAACGGGATCCGTCAAACTCTGGCAAGGGGCGCGCGTGACGTGCGCGCCCAGAAGGCGACGCGGACGCACCCGGCCAGCATCGCGCGGTGAGGCGCACGCGGCTCCAAGTTGTGCCGGTCAGGATCAGCCGAGCAGGGCGTGATCTACGGAGCGGCGGCGCACGCGACGTCGTGTCCGACGCGCATCCAATACGTTCCGGCCGGGAAGACCGCGGCGCGCATCCCGTCCTTCCAGGAGCGCAGGGCCATCCGGTAGTCCTTCAGGAATCCGACGAGCCTTCCGAGCGCCTCGATACGCTTCCACCTGTCCCTGCTGGCGATCCGCGGACTGAGCATCCGCCGCGGCTCGCCTGGTGCGGGCCGCCCGGTGGGCTTCTGCGCGAGCACCTTCCGCGCGCCCATGAAGCCGAGACCCTTCTCTTTCTGAGCCCGCACCGCCTCGCGCTCCCGCGTCGCCAGCGACTCGACGAGCTGCTCGCGGAACGCCTCGGGCGAGTCGAAGCCAGGGGGCGGGACCAGCTCGAAGTCGACGGACTCCGGCATCGAGCCCTTCTCGGCGAAGAAGTGCTTGGGCCGGCGAACGACGGTCGTGGCGTCGCCGATCTGGTGGGGCGCCGACCAGAGTCCAGGCCACTCGGAAGCCGTGCGCACCAGGCCTGCCGCGACCGGGTTGGCCAGCACGTAAGCGGCCTTGTCGAGCATGTCTGCCGGCGAGACGAGCCGGACGGCGCTGTAGCTGCTCGGCGCCCAAAAGGACTCCCAGCGGCCGAGCGACGCGTTGACGGCCCGAGCGACGAGCGCGTCGAGGTACTGCTGGAAGGCCGGGAGTCGCGCGCCGGGGTCGGTGACGACGAAGTGGAGGTGGTTGGACAGGACGCAGAACGCGTGGACGAGGATCCCGTACCGGCGCGCCGCGACGGCGAGGACGTACAGCACGATGCGGTTCGTGGACTCGGATGGTCGCAGCAGGAACTGCCGCTGCGCGCAGCGCCGAGTGATGAGGTACGTGGAGTGCGGCAGAACCTGGCGTGGGGCGGTCACCTGTCGGGAAGAGGCAGGTTGCGTGCCGTACGTAGAGGCGCGAAGACACAGCAGGGCGCGCGCTTCGGTGGGCTGATCCACGGACGCACCGGCCGAAACGCGTTACTCTGGGTCTGGATTCGCGCCGGCCTCTACTGGAACGATCCCGCGACGCTTCGGCGGCTGGAGTGACGAGATGCACGATCGGACGAACGTGTCGCTGGGAATGTCCTCGGAGAACCTCGAGCCGGACGTCGTGACCGCGATCGTGGGGCTCCCGCCCACTCGATCCTTTCGCAAGGGCGACTTGCCGGCCGGTCGCCGATTCCCGGTGCCGCGGATCCGCGGTTCGTGGGCGCTCGAGGTCGAGGGCGACGACGTCGGCACGGCCGCGCGGGAGCTCCTCGGTCTCGTGTCGGGACGAGAGGGGCGGTGGCGTGAAGCCGTGGCGCGGTTCTCGGCCGTGGCGACGCTGTCGATCTGGTGGGAGCCGGAGGGCCGCTACGGGGGGTTCTCGGTCGACTCGACGACGCTCGCGAGGCTGGCCGCGCTGGGAGAGCGCATCGACGTGTACTTCCCGGGCACGACCGACAGGCGGTTCACCTGCTCGGCACGCGGCGAGGCGCGAGGGGCCGCCTATCGCGCGCTGCTCCGGGTGCTGGCCACCTTCTCCGGCGAGGCGCTGCTCGTCGTGCGCGACGGGCTGGGTCTCGACGAGCGTGGCCAGCGGATCCTGGCGGAGCTGGAGCGGCTGGGCGCCCGGTCGGAACGGGCATCGGAGTGGCCGGGGACGAAGCTGACCGACTCGCAGGCGACGCTCTGGCGCGTTCCGGTCGGTGACGCCGTCGTCGACGTGCTCTCGAGCGCCGCCGAGAGCCTCTTCGACTGGGTCCAGCCCGCGCTCCCCGGGGACCTCTGCTTCCGGCGGGACGACGGGACCACCATCCTCGGGACCATCGCGCACGAGCAGGACGCGTTCCTCGACCTCGGGCCTGCCGAGTACGAGGCGCTCCTGGCCAAGGTCCCGTCGATGGAGCTGAAGCGCGACGTGAGCGATCCGGCCCCGCCCGCGGAGCGCGCCCCGTGACCAGGCGCTGGACATGGCCCGTCATCGCCTGCGTGGCCTTCGCGCTGGGATGCGATCGGCGGCGCGCCGTGGTCGTCGATGACTCCGCATATCTCTATGCGACCGAGACCGACTGCCTCGAATCGCTGAGCAGTGGCCCGAACGACCCTCGCATCAGCGGGCCCGCGGTGCGCGGGGTCGTCGCCGAGCTGCCGCCCGGAACGGCGCTCCAGATTCGCGGCGAGGCGTACGGGAAGGATTTCCGCTGCTTTCGCGTCTCGACGGACTCCGGGAAGGGCTACGTCATGAACTCGGAGCGGCTGAGGTTGCTCGATCCGCCCCCTCGGCCCGGGGCGTGAGGAGCGGCCGCTTCATGGAGGCACCACCTAGATGATCAGGCACACACGCCACCTCGCGACTGCCCTTGGCCTCGGAGCCGTACTGATGATCGGCGCGCCGGCGCTGGCCGAAGCGCCTGCGACACGTGGAGGCGAATCGGAGAGGGCGATCCGAGCGCAATCACCCACCGTACAGTGGCGGACACCCCCGCTCGTCGCCGACGTCACCTTCGACGGGCGCGCCGATCACGTGTTCGTGGGCTCCTCGGGGAACGCGTCCAGCGTGGGCATCGTGGATGGCGCCGGAGGGAAGGACGCCCGCGCGTGGGTCCTGGAGTTCGCCCACGATCCGGCCCGCGCCTCGGGGCTGTGCGGCGCGCCCGGCGAGGCGACGATCGCGCTCGAGGAGCCCGGAATCGACCTGGCCGCGCTCGGCTGCGATGGCGCGTCGGACGCGTCCTGCGAGGCCGTGCGCAAGACCGCCGCGTACCTCCGGAGCGCCGCCGACCGCGGTGGCAAGGGGATCGCCCTCTCTGCCGGCGACTGCGACGCCTTCCACGTCTACTTCGACGGCACCGCGTTCCGGTGGTGGCGCCGGTAGGTTCCGGCGAGCCGGGCGCGGCCTGCGCGCACGACCCTGAACGCGAAGCGAGCGGGCGTCCGATCGGCACGGCCGACGCCGCACCGCGCTCCCCGCGCCGCTTCCCCCGGCCACGCGCGGTCCGCATCTTCCTGGTGCGCCTCGTCGGGAGGCGCTCGGGGGATCCATGCCGCTCGCTCGCATCTTCACCGGCCTCACGACCGCGCTCCTGCCGCTCGCCGCGCTGGCGCAGGCGGGCGGGGACGCCGCGCCCGCGCCGCGCAGCGGGTACGGGTGGCTTTGGATGCTGGTGGCGGCGATCGTCGTCGTGGCGCTGTTTCGGATGTTCTTCTCCCGGCCGCGGCGGACCCCGGGGGCGAGGGGGCCGGGGCCGTGAACCCGCTCGCTCGCACCGCGGGCCACGTGCTCGCGCTCACCGCGCTCGTGCTGGCGTTCGCCGCCGCGGCGCAGGGGCCGGTCTACCAGCCGCACCCTGCCGCGGACGGGATCCTCCCGTGGGTGTTCGCGGTCTTCGTGGCGGCGGCCCTGGTGGCGCTGTTCGTCTTCGTCCTCTGGGTGGTGAACCCGCCGAGCTTCCGCCGGCCGGGCGAGCGGCCGCACGGCGCGCTGGCGCCCAGGGCGCGGCGCCGCTGAGCCCACGCTCGTGGTTCGACAAGCTCACCACGAGCGGAGCTCCACTGAGCCAACGCTCGTGGTTCGACAGGCTCACCACGAGCGGAATCCGCTGATCCGTCGCTCGTGGTTCGACGGGCTCATCATCCGCTGAGAGACCGTGCTGCCCGGCCGCTAGAGCGTCACGCGGAAGAGCCTTCGCTCGATCAGGTCCGGCACGCCGGAGAGGTCGGCGCGGGTGAGGTGCGCGCCCTCGGCGCGCTCCTTCAGCTCCAGGCACGCCTCGGTGATCAGGCGCACGAGCAGGTGGAGCGCCGCGTGCTCGGCCGGCGTCTGCAGCCGGTGCGCCTCCCGCTCGCGCCGGCGCTCGACCTCCTCGTACTCGCGGACGAGGTCGAGCCGCGCCAGCTCGAGCGCGAGGCGCACGACGTCGTCGCGGGGCCGCTCCGCCGCGCCGTGGCGCCAGCGCGCGCGCTCCGCCTCGCTCTCCCACTGGAGCTCCGGCGGCGGCCACGCCGTGAGCTCGCGCGCCAGCTCCTCGGCGAACCGCTCGAGGAGGTACGCCTTCACCGGCTGCTTCTGCCGGTCGTACAGGAAGTCCCACCGCCGATCGCGCACGGCGGCAGGATAGCCGGACCGGGACCTCGCGGCGACCCCGCCGGTCAGGCGGCGTCGGTGCCCGCCGCGCCGGGCCGCGCCTGGGCCGGCCCGGCGGCCTTGGCGGGCGCCGGCGCGACGCGCCCGCCCTCCATGGCGGTCAGCGGGCCGCGCCGGGCGGGCGCCGCCTCGATGGCGGTCAGGATCTCGTGCAGCAGCGCCTGGTAGACGCGCTTGCTGGTGAGGAACGCGGCGTGGTGCGCCTGCACCTCGACGTTCGCGAGGTGCGGCAGCCCGTGCGTCTCGAGCACCGCCGACGGGTACGGCGACGCGCCGTCCTCGCGCGACCAGATCGACACGAGCCGCACCTGTCCCGGCCACGGGCCGTCGTGGAGCCGGCGCAGGAAGGCGCTGCCGGGGAAGAGCTGCCAGAGCGAGCGCGCCAGGAAGCCGACGGGCAGGCCGAGCAGCGCGACGGGCGTGCCGTGGTGCGGCGTCCCGAGCGTCACCACCGCGCGCGTGCGGCGCCAGCCGCCCAGCTTCTTCACGTAATACGCGGCGATGAGGCCGCCCTTGGAGTGGCCGACGATGGTGAGGGGGCCGAGCGCCGGGTGGCGCGCGTACAGCCGCTCGATCTTGGCGCGCACCAGGTCGGCGAGGTCGTCGATGCCGCGGGTGTTGAGCGTGCCGCCGAGGCCGCCGAGGTCGAGCGTGAACACGCCCATCCCGTCGCGGCGCAGCCGGCGCTCGAGCACGGCGCAGGTGCGCCGCGAGCTGAAGAACCCGTGGAGCAGCAGCACCGGGTGCTCGCAGCGGGAGAAGTCGGTCCGCCGCTCCACCGGGCGCCGCCGGACGCTCCCGTCGTACGCCGCCGCCAGCTCCTCGACCACCCGCGCCGCCTGCCGGACCCACCGCGCCACCCGCATGGTCGCGCCTCCGATCGCCAATCTAGCGAGCGTGCGCGCGGCGGGCAGCGCCCGTCGGCGGGGCTTGACGTCCCCTGACCCCGGCACGCGCAGCGCCGCGCGAGGGCTGGCGGCGATGTCGGACGGACGCACCGTGAAGCGCCGCCCCTCGCGCCGGGGACGTGACACCGGGCGGCGGGACGGCCGTCCCCGTCCTTGTCCCCCCTGGTCCCCCGCAGTACAACCGGGGTCCCCGGAGGCGGACCCCATGCTCGTCGTCATGAAGCCCCACGCCGGCCAGCCGGAGATCGACGCGGTGATCGAGAAGATCCGCAGCCTCGGCCTCACCGCCCACCCGATCCCCGGCGCGCAGCGCGTGGCCGTCGGCATCACCGGCAACAAGGGCGGCCTCGAGCCCGAGCTGTTCACCACGCTGCCGGGCGTGGCCGACGCGATCCGGGTGTCGCAGCCGTTCAAGCTCGTGTCCCGCGAGGTGAAGGAGGAGGACACGGTCATCGACGTCGGCGGCGTGCCGCTCGGCGGCAAGGACCTGGCGGTGATGGCCGGGCCGTGCTCGGTCGAGTCGCGCGGCCAGCTGCTCGAGGCGGCGCAGGCGGTGAAGGCCTCCGGCGCCCGGTTCCTGCGCGGCGGCGCCTTCAAGCCGCGCACCAGCCCCTACGAGTTCCAGGGGCTCGGCGAGGAGGGCCTGAAGCTGCTCGCGGCCGCCCGCGAGGAGACCGGCCTCAAGGTCGTGACCGAGGTGATGGACGTCGAGCACCTCGCCATGGTGGCGGACTACGCCGACGTGCTGCAGATCGGCGCCCGCAACATGCAGAACTACTCGCTGCTCCGGCAGCTCGGGCGCGTGCGCCGGCCCATCCTGCTGAAGCGCGGCCCCTCCGCCACCATCAAGGAGTGGCTGATGGCGGCGGAGTACGTGGTCTCCGAGGGCAACTACCAGGTGGCGCTCTGCGAGCGCGGCATCCGCACCTTCGAGACCATGACCCGCAACACGCTCGACCTGAACGCGGTCCCGATCCTGAAGGCGCTCACGCACCTGCCGGTGATCGTGGACCCGTCGCACGGCATCGGCCTGCGCGCCCACGTGCCCGCCATGGCGCGCGCCGGCATCGCCGCCGGCGCGGACGGCATCATCGTCGAGGTCCACCCGCGGCCGGAGAAGGCGCTCTCCGACGGCCAGCAGTCGCTCACGCCGGCCGAGTTCGACGAGCTCATGCGCCAGGTGCGGGTGATCGCCGGCGCGGTGGGCCGCGGGGTGTAGCGCGCCTCCGCGGAGGGGCGCCCGGCCGGCCCACCGGCCTGCCCCCACCGCGGCTGACGCACCCGAAGCGAGCATGCTCCTGGCCGTCCGCGCGGGCCGTCCGGCGCTCGCCCGGGACGCGGCCGCTTGCCATGCGCGCAGGAAGCGTTACCTGATCCTCATGAAGGCCGAGCGCGAGCCCATGGAAGCAGCCGGCGCCGGGGAGCGCCGCGACATCGTCCTGCCGGGCGGCTGCCTGCTGTGCGACGGCGACCTGGAGGTGCGCCTCGGCGAGCGGGGCCACGCCGCGAGCTTCTGCCCGCGGTGCCACTGGATCTCCCACCCGCACATGCGCCGGGCGGACGGCGCGGTGCACGTCATCCACCCGGCCGGCGGGCTGGCCTAGCGTCGCCTCAGCGCCGCAGGGCGCGGCCGAGCGATCGCACGAAGCGCTTCACCCGCTCGGCGCGGGCGCGCCGCGAGCGGCCCTCGGCGATCCGCTTCACGATCGCGCTCCCGACCACCACGCCGTCCGCGAGCGGGCCGAGCGCACGCGCCTGCTCCGGCGTGGACACCCCGAAGCCGATGACCACCGGCAGCTCGGTCCTCGCGCGCACCGCCGCCACGAGCGGCGCGATCTCCTCCGCCACCGCGTGCCGCGCCCCGGTCACGCCGGTCACCGACACGAAGTAGAGGAAGCCGGTGGCGGCCCGGGCCGCGGCCTCGACCCGCGCCGGGTTCGACGTGGGCGCGAGCAGGTACACGAGCTTCACGCCCGCCTCGGCCGCCGCCGGGGCGAGCACCTCGGCCTCCTCGGGCAGCAGGTCCGGGATGATGAGCGCGTCCACCCCGGCGTCGGCGCAGCCGCGCACGAGCGCCTCGACCCCGCCCGCCAGCATGGGGTTGAGGTAGCCCATGAGCGCGATCGGGACCTGCGAGCGCGCGCGGACCGCCGCGGCGATCCCGAGCACGTCCTCGAGCGTGGTGCCGGCGCCGAGCGCGCGCTGGGCTGCGGCCTGGATGGTGGGGCCGTCGGCGATGGGGTCGGAGAACGGGACGCCCAGCTCGACGAGGTCGGCGCCGCCCTCCACGCAGGCGAGCGCCATGGCCCGCGCGGTGGCGAGGTCGGGGTCGCCGCCCATCACGTAGGTGACGAGCGCGGCCCGGTGCTCGGCGCGGCAGCGCTCGAAGGCGGCGGTGATGCGGTCGGGACGCTCGGCCGCGGCCGGCGGGGCGGGGCGGGGCTTGCGGGCGGTGCGCGGGTTCACCGGCGGCCTCCCTTCCGGGCGGCGGCGCGCGGCCGCGCCTTCGCCTTCGTCGCCGGGCGGGCCGCGCGGGCCCGGGTGCGCCGCGGCGGCGGCGCCGCCTCGAGCATCTTCCGCACCTGCTCCACGTCCTTGTCGCCGCGACCGGAGACGTTCACCAGCACCAGCCCCCCCGGCCCGGCGTCGCGGGCCACCTTGCGCGCGGCGGAGATCGCGTGCGCGCTCTCCAGCGCGGGGATGATCCCCTCCATGCGCGCGAGGTACTGGAACGCGTCCAGCGCCTCGGCGTCGGTCTGCGGCAGCAGCGTGAGCCGGCCCTGGTCCTTCAGGTACGCGAGCTCCGGCCCGACGCCCGGGTAGTCGAGGCCGGCGCTGATGGAGTGCGCCTCCTGGATCTGCCCGTGCCCGTCCTGCAGCACGTAGCTCCGCGAGCCGTGCAGCACGCCGGGCGTGCCCTTCGCGAGCGACGCGCCGTGCTTCGCGGTCGAGAGCCCGAGGCCGGCGGCCTCCGCGGCGACCAGGTCCACGTGCGCGTCGTCCACGAACGCGGAGAAGATGCCCATGGCGTTGGAGCCGCCGCCCACGCAGGCGACCACCGCGTCGGGCAGGCGGCCCGCCAGCTCCAGCACCTGCCGGCGCGCCTCGCGCCCGATCACCGACTGGAACGTGCGGACCATGGCCGGGTAGGGGTGCGGTCCGGCCACCGAGCCGATGATGTAGTGCGTGTCGCGGACGTTGGTGACCCAGTCGCGCAGCGCCTCGTTCATCGCGTCCTTGAGCGTGGCCGAGCCGGCCGTCACGGGGATGACGCGCGCGCCGAGCAGCTGCATCCGGAAGACGTTGAGCGCCTGCCGCTCCACGTCCACCGCGCCCTGGTACACCTCGCAGGGCAGGCCGAACAGCGCCGCGGCGGTGGCGGTCGCGACGCCGTGCTGGCCGGCGCCGGTCTCGGCGATGATGCGCTTCTTGCCCATGCGGCGGGCGAGCAGGATCTGGCCGAGCGTGTTGTTGAGCTTGTGCGAGCCGGTGTGGCACAGGTCCTCGCGCTTCAGGAGCACGCGGCACCCGCCCACGTCGGCGCTCATGCGCGGGGCCTCGGACACCGGCGTCTCGCGCCCGGCGTAGCGCCGGAGCAGCTCGTCCAGCTCCGCCTGGAAGGCCGGGTCGGCCCGCGCCTCGCGCCAGGCCTGCTCCAGCTCGTCCAGCGCCGGCACCAGCGTCTCGGGCACGAAGCGCCCGCCGAAGGCGCCGAAGCGCCCCCGCTCGTCGGGGAGGGCTGCCGTCTTCACATCGTCTCCTTCGCCGCGCGGACGAACCGCGCCATGAGCTGCCGATCCTTCACGCCCGGCGCCGACTCGACGCCGCTCGCCACGTCCACCGCCCAGGGCCGCACCGCGCGCACCGCGTCGGCCACGTTGGCCGGGGTGAGCCCGCCGGCCAGCACGACCGCGGTCCGCTCCGCCGCGCGCGCCGCGAGCGCCCAGTCGAACGCGATCCCGCTGCCGCCGTAGCCCGGCGAGGCGGAGTCGAGCAGGAACCCGGCCGCGGTCGGGTAGCGCGCGAGCTGGTCGAGCGCCTCCGGCCCGCCCACGCGGATCGCCTTCAGGACGGGGAACGGCAGCCCCTCGAGCAGCTCCGGCGGCTCGTCGCCGTGGAGCTGCGCCACCTGCACCCCGGAGGCCGCCACCGCGGCGAGCAGCGCCTCGCGCGAGGGGTCCACGAACACGCCCACCGCCGTCACGAACGGCGGGAGCCGGGCCACCAGCGCGCGGGCCTCGGCGGGCGGCAGGTAGCGCTTCGAGCGCGGCCAGAAGTTGAAGCCGATCGCGTCCGCGCCGAGCCGGGCCGCCTCGAGCGCGTCCTCGAGCCGGGTCACCCCGCAGATCTTCACCTTCGGCGGGAGCGCCATCACGCCTCGCCGAGCGCGCGCAGCAGCGCGGCCGGATCCTCGGCGCGCACCAGCGCCTCGCCCACCAGCAGGTTCGCGGCCCCGGCGCGGCGCAGCCGGGCCGCGTCCTCCGGCGTGCGCACGCCGCTCTCCGCCACGCCCTTCACCGACGCGGGCAGCGTGGGCAGGATGCGCTCGGAGACGGCCAGGTCCACGTGGAAGGTGTGCAGGTTGCGGTTGTTGACGCCCACGATGCGCGCCCCGGCGGCGAGCGCGCGCTCCGCCTCGCGGTCGTCGTGGACCTCGACCAGCGCCGCGAGCCCCAGCTCGCCGCAGGCCTCGAGCAGCCGCCGCAGGACGTCCTGGGCGAGCCCGGCCACGATGAGCAGCGCCGCGTCGGCGCCGGCGGCGCGCGCCTCGAGGAGCTGGTAGCGGTCCACCACGAAGTCCTTGCGGAGCAGCGGCACGTCCACCGCGGCGCGCACCGCCACCAGGTCCTCGAGCGAGCCGCCGAAGCCGGGCCCGTCGGTGAGCACCGAGATGGCGGCGGCCCCGGCCGCGGCGTAGCGGCGCGCCTGGGCCACCGCGTCGAGGCCGGCGCGGATGGCGCCGGCGGACGGGCTGGCGCGCTTCACCTCGGCGATGACGCGCAGCGGGCCGCCGCGCGGCGAGAGCGCCGCCTCGAAGCCGCGGGGCGGCGGGGCGGCGGCGGCGCGGGCGGCCAGCTCCGCGTCGGGCAGGACCGCGCGGCGGGCGGCCACCTCGTCCACCTTGCGGGCCAGGATGCCGTCGAGGACGGTCACGCCGGCACCGTGGTGGCGGCCACCAGCTGCCGCAGCTTCTCGCGGGCGGCGCCCGAGTCGATGGACCGGGCGGCGCGCGCCACGCCGTCGCGCAGGTCGGTGGCGGCGCCCGCGCAGACCAGCGCGGCGGCGGCGTTCGCCAGCACCGCGTCGCGCGGCCCGCCCGCCTGCCCCTCCAGCACGTCGGTGACGATGCGGGCGTTCGTCGCCGCGTCCCCGCCGGCGATCTCGGCGGCGTCGCGCCGCGGCAGCCCCAGGTCCTCCGGGCGGAGCGTGTAGCGCTCCACCTGGCCGTCCTTCACCTCGCAGACGTGGGTCATGCCGGTCACGGCGATCTCGTCCAGCCCCTCGCCGTGGACCACGAACGCGTGCGCCGCGCCGAGCGTCGCCAGCACGCCGCCCAGCACCGGCACCCACCGCGGCTCGAACACGCCCAGCACCTGGTGGCGCGCGCCGGCCGGGTTCGCGAGCGGGCCGAGCAGGTTGAAGATGGTGCGCACGCCCAGCTCGCGGCGGACGCCGGCGATGGCCTTGAACGCGGGGTGGAGCCGCACCGCGAACAGGAAGCCGATGCCGACCTCCTCGATGCAGCGCTCCACCGTCTCCTTGTCCGCGTCCACGTTCACGCCGAGCGCGGCGAGCACGTCGGCGGAGCCGGAGCGCGACGACACGGCGCGGTTGCCGTGCTTCGCCACGCACACCCCGGCGCCGGCCGCCACGAACGCGGCGGTGGTGGAGATGTTGAACGTGTGCTGGCCCTTGCGCCCGTCGCCGCCGGTGCCGCAGGTGTCGATGAACACGTCGCGGCCGACCCGCACCCGGTCCGCCCGCTGGCGCATCACGTCGGCGGCGCCGGCGATCTCCTCCACCGTCTCGCCCTTCATGCGCAGCGCGGCCAGGAACGCGCCCGACTGCGCCGGGGTGGCGCCGCCGTCGGCGATCTCGGTCATCACCTGGGCCGCCTCGGCGCGGGTGAGGTCCTCGCCCTCCAGGAGCTTCGCGATGGCGTGCTGGATCACGGCCGGACCTCCTCTCCGCGCGGCGCGACGTGCGCGAGCCAGTTCCCGAGGAGGCGCTTCCCGTCCAGCGTCAGGATCGACTCCGGGTGGAACTGCACGCCCTCCACGTCCAGCGCCCGGTGGCGCAGGCCCATGATCTCTCCCTCCTCGGTCCACGAGGTGATCTCGAGCGCGTCCGGCAGGCTCTCGCGCTCCACCACCAGCGAGTGGTAGCGGCCGGCCTGGAACGGCGCGGGCAGCCCGGCGTAGAGCCCCTCGCCGCGGTGGTGCACCGGGCTCGCCTTGCCGTGCACGATGCGGACGTTCCGCACCACCTTGCCCCCGAACGCCTGGCCGATGGCCTGGTGCCCGAGGCACACGCCGAGGATGGGCAGCGCGCCGGAGAGCGTCCGGAGCACCTCCAGCGTCACCCCGGCCTGGTCCGGCGTGCACGGGCCCGGCGAGAGCACCAGCGCGTCGGGCCGGCGCGCGCGGATGCCGGGCACGTCGATCTCGTCGTTGCGGAACACCTCGACCTCGGCGCCCAGCTCGCCCAGGTACTGCACGAGGTTGAAGGTGAAGCTGTCGTAGTTGTCCACCAGCAGCAGCCGGACCGGGCGCGCGCCGCTCATCGCCTC
>NZ_BAZG01000077.1 GCF_000964525.1 Anaeromyxobacter sp. PSR-1 | reverse complement strand
CGGCGTCGTCGTCAGCCAGTACCCGGCCCCCTCGCACACCTTCATCCGGCGCGAGGTGGCGGCGCTGCGTGGCCTGGGCGTCGACGTCGAGACGTTCTCGATCCGGCCCGGCCAGCCGCTCTCCGAGGCGGATCGCGCCGAGCAGGCCCGGACGTTCACGGTGCTGGACGGCTCGCCGCTCGCCCTGGCCTGGCCCGTCCTCGCCGGCGCCCGGCGGCCGCTGCGCTGGGCGCGCGCGCTGCGCGTCTCGCTGCGCCACGCGCTCCCCGGCGCCGGCCAGCGGCTGCGCGCCCTCGCCTACTTCGCGGAGGGGCTCCGCCTGGGGGCGGAGATGGAGCGCCGCGGCGTGACCCATGTGCACAGCCACTTCGCGAACCCCGCGGCGGTGGCGGCGCTGGCGGCGAGCCGGTGGCTGGGCGCGGGCTGGAGCGTGACGGTCCACGGGCTGAGCGACTTCGCCGGCGCGATGACCCCGCGGCTGGCCGCGAAGATCGAGGACGCCGAGTTCGTGGCCAGCGCGACGGAGTGGGGGCGGGCCCGGCTCGAGAAGCTCGCCGGAGGGGACGACGCCCGGAAGCTGCACGTGGTTCGCTGCGGGGTGGACGTCGCGGCGCTGCCCGCGCCGGCGCGCACCGCGCCCGGGCCCGGCGCGCCGCTCGTCGTGCTCTCGGTGGGGCGGCTCTCGCCGGAGAAGGGGCACGTCGGGCTGGTGGAGGCGTTCGCGGCCCTCGTCCGTCGCGGCCACGACTGCCGCCTGGTGCTGATCGGCGGCGGCCCGGAGGAGCGCGCCATCCGCGCGGCGGTGGCGGCGGCCGGCCTGGAGGACCGGGTCGAGCTGCGCGGGGCGCAGCCCGAGGCCGCCGTGCTCGAGGAGATGGCGCGGGCGCACGTGTTCGCGATGTCGAGCCTGATGGAGGGGCTGCCGGTCGTGCTGATGGAGGCGCTCGCGCTGGAGCTGCCGGTGGTGGCGCCGGCCATCTCGGGGATCCCGGAGCTGGTGGTCCACGGCGAGACCGGGCTGCTGTACGCTGCGGGGCGCTGGGGGGAGCTGGCCGAAGCCCTCGAGCGGCTCGCGACCGACGCCGCCCTGCGGGGCCGGACGGGGCGGGCGGGGCGTGCGCGCGTGCTGCGCGAGTTCGACGCGGTCACGGCGGCCCGGCCGCTGGCGGGGCTCCTCGGGGCGGGCGCCGGCCGGGGCCACACGGAGAACGCAGGAGAGGGGACATGATCGCCACGACACCGCCGCTCGCCGTCCACGCGCTGCTCGGGCTCGCTGCCCTGCTCGCCGCCACCGTCGCCGCGCGCGCCCGCGCCGAGCCGGGCGACCGGCGCGACCTGCAGGCGCTCGCGGAGCGCCGGGTCTTCTTCGGGCACCAGTCCGTCGGCGAGAACGTGATCGAGGGGCTCCAGGCCCTCGCGGCGCAGGAGGGCGTGCCGCTCCGGGTCGTGGAGGCCCGCGCGCCGGGCGTGGCCGCCGGCACCTTCGCGCACGAGGTCGTGGCGGAGAACGGCGACCCCTTGCGCAAGCTGCGGAGCTTCGCCACCGCGCTCGCCCCCGGCGGCGAGGGCGCGGGCGCCGAGGTGGCGCTGCTCAAGTTCTGTTACGTGGACATCCGCGCCGACACGGACGTGGCGGCCCTGTTCGCCGCGTACCGGAAGACCATCGGGGAGCTCCAGGCGGCGAACCCGGCCACGACGTTCGTGCACGTGACCGCGCCGCTCCAGACCGTCGAGGACGGCGTGCGCGGGTGGGCGAAGGAGCTCCTCGGCAAGCCGCGGTGGGGGACGCAGCACAACGCCCGGCGCGAGGAGTTCAACGCGCTGATGCGGCGCGAGTACGGCGGCAACGCGCCGCTGTTCGACCTCGCGCGGGTGGAGTCCACGCGCCCGGACGGCAGCGTCGAGACCTCCGCCTGGCAGGGAGGCGCCGTCCCGGCGCTCGTGCCGGCGTACACGGACGACGGCGGGCACCTGAACGCCGAGGGGCGGGCGCGCGCCGCCCGGGCCCTGGCGGCGGTGATCGCGTCGGTGCCGCGCCAGCCCGCGCCGCCGGCGGCGCGCTGAGGCGGTCGCGGAGGCGGCTCGCGCCTGGGGGGGGGACACATGGGTGCACGGGGTCTGGTGCTCGGAATCGTCGGGGGTGTCGCCACGATCCTCGCGCTGCTCCTGCGCGCCGCGGAGCCCGCGCTGGCGCCGCTCCTGCGGCTCTGGCGCCTCGCGCGCCTCCGGGCGCGCGTGGACGGGACGGTGCCGGTCACCACGCAGTTCGACGGAGCGGTGGAGACGAGCGGGCGGCTGCGCCTGGAGCTCGGCGCGCACTGCCGGCTCGGCCGGCGGGTGTTCCTCGAGACCTGCGAGGGCGGGAGGATCCGGGTCGGGGACCACGTGCGCATCAACGCCGGGAGCTTCGTGGTGGCCTACTCCGAGGTCCTCATCGAGCGCGACGTGCTCATCGCGGAGTACGTCAGCATCCGGGACGCCGACCACGGGCTCTCCGCCGCCGGGCTGGTGCGCCAGCAGCCGCACACCGCGAAGCCGGTCCGCATCGGCGCGGGCGCGTGGATCGGTCGGGGGGCGGTGGTGCTGAAGGGCGTGACCATCGGCGCCGGGGCGGTGGTGGCCGCGAACAGCGTGGTCACCCGCGACGTCCGCCCCATGGCCATCGTGGCGGGCGTGCCCGCGAAGGAGATCCGCCTCCGCGACGGCGCGCCCGCGAGCCCCGGCCCGCGGGCCGGCGCGAACGAGGGGGAAACCGCCGGGGCGACCCAGCGTTGACCTTGCGGCCCGCGCGGGGCGCGGACAGGCTCCTCCGCTGTCGAGCAGGAGGGGGGAGCCATGCCAACCGCCGAGTTCCGGTCGCGCGATGCCTGCATCGCGTGCGGGGGCGGCAGCCTCGTCCGCGTCGCGGGCGGGCGCTTCGGTGCCGAGCCGCTTCGGTCGTTCATCTCGGCGGATCCGTGGGGCACCTCGCCGCTGCCGTACGTCGAGCAGGCACCCTGGGAGCTGCTCCGGTGCGGCACGTGCCGGCAGCGCTTCCATCGGTATGTCCTGGCGGCGGAGTGGGACGCGCGCCGCTTCGACGAGTGGATGGGGCCGGCGGTGCACCAGTTCGAGCAGCGCCGCGGCGTGGATCACGAGGCGGCGCTCCGCGCCGGCCGAGCGAACGCGGCGCACGTCCTCCGGATCGAGCTCCTGACCCGGCCCGTGCGCCACGGTGCCCCGGTGCGCTTCCTGGACTTCGGCTGCGGGTGGGGCCGGCTGCCGGCGATGGCGGCGCTGTTCGGGTTCGAGGCGTGGGGCGTGGACCGCGATGCGTGGCGGCGGCGGGACGCGGCCCCGGGGTTCCGTCTCTGCGCCGGGCTGGAGGAGGTCGAGGGCCGGTTCCACGCGGCCTCGCTCATGGAGGTGCTCGAGCACCTCGTGGATCCCATGGCGGTGCTGCGCGCCGTGCACGACCGCCTGGTGCCCGGGGGCATCCTGGTGGTCGAGACCCCGGACTGCACGCGGGTCCGGGGCATCGCCACGGCGGCCGAGTACCGGGCCATCCACCCCCTCGACCACGTCAACGCGTTCGATCCCCCGTCGCTCCGCCGGTTCGTGGAGCGGGCCGGGTTCCGGGTGGTGACGGCGCCCACCGCCTACCTCGCCGCCGAGCCGCTCCGGCTCGCCAGGGCCGCCGCGCGCTCGCTGCTCGCGCGCCTCCGGCCGACCACCCAGCTCTATTGCCAGCGCGTCTGACCGGGCCCCGGCGCGGGATCACGTCACGCTCGCGGTGTACCCCGGGGGTTTGCCCTGGGTTCGGCCGGCGTGAGGCGCCGGCCGCGGCGCCCGCCGTGTGCGACACGGCCGTTCACGGGCTCACAAGACTCTCGCGCTAGCCAGCTCCGGTAATGGTCAGCGTCCGCGTGTCATGTTTATAAGGGACAGCCTCGAGGGGAACACCAAACAGGAGTGACCGAGTGATGCTCAAGACGCCCGCATCGAAGCAGACGGCAGCCGGCTGGATGGTGATCCTCGCCATGCTTGCCATGGGCTGCGGCGGTGGCGGTTCCGCCATCGAGAGCACGGCGGGGCAGGGCCCCGCCGTTTCCGTCTCGCCGAAGGCGGCCACCGTCTACCCGGAGCAGTCCCTGACGTTCCAGGCGACCGTCACGGGTTATGCCGACACCTCCGTCACCTGGTCGGTGGTGGAGGGCGCCTCGGGCGGCACCATCAGCTCGACCGGGGTCTACACCGCGCCGTCCACCACCGGGACGTACCGGGTCACGGCGGTGAGCGTCGCCGACCCGTCGATGAGCGGGAGCGCGACCGTGACCGTGTCCACGGCGCCTCCTCCGCCGCCGGACGGCTCGACCATGACCACGGCGCACCGCACCTCCGGCGTGGCGCCCCTCGCCGTCTTCTTCGACGCGGTGGACACGACGCCGTCGGGCACCGCCTCCCCGTTCACCTGGAGCAGCGGGGTGTACCAGCCCGCCGATCGCGAGGGGGCGCAGTACGCCTGGAACTTCGGCGATCCGGGCTCCGGCGCCTGGAGCACCAGCGGAAAGTCGAAGAACACCGCGACCGGCTACACCGCGGCGCACGTCTTCGAGAACCCGGGCACGTACACCGTGACCCTGAACATCGTGGACACGAGCGGGACCTCGCGCTCGTACACGCAGACCATCACCGTCTCGGCCTTCAGCGGGACCACCTACTACGTGTCGGCGGCCGGGAACGACTCCAGCGCCGGCACCTCCGAGGCGGCACCGCTGCGCACGGTGGACCGCGCCATGTCGGTCGCGCTCGCGACCTCCGGGCCGGTGCGGATCCTGTTCCGCCGCGGCGACACCTTCTCGATCTCCTCCGCGTACGGCATCACCAAGCCCGGCCCGGGCATCATCGGCGCCTACGGCTCCGGCAACCGCCCGGTGTTCAACGTGGCCGAGATGGGCGACACGAACGCGTTCAGCCCGCGCGGCTCCGGCAGCGACTGGCGGATCATGGACCTCGACATGCGCGGGCCGAGCACCTCCACCGCGACCGGGCCCATCGGCCCCGACGTCTCGCACCAGGGCGTCAACATGCTGGTGCTCCGCCTCCGCGCCACGAACTGGAACGTGGGCATCGGCTGGGGCGACTGGACGCCGATCTACGCGACGCCGCACGACGGCATGTTCGTGGTCGACAGCGAGGCCCCGAACGCGGGCGCGTACGGCATGTACGTGGGCGGCCGCCGCATCGCGCTGCTCGGGAACCTCGTGACCGACCCGGGGCAGACCCACGTCTGCCGCGTGTGGCAGGCGCACAAGGGCGTCATCTCCAACAACTCGTTCCTCCGGCCGGGCGGGCAGCGCCACGCCCTGAAGCTCCACGGGCCGGAGCTCAACGACGGACGGCCGGAGACGCGCTGGGTGTCGATCACCGACAACCACTTCCAGGCCAGCTCCACCTCGCAGTGGACCGTCTCGATGGGCTCGCAGAGCAACGCCGCGGGTGAGAACGATCCCGTCTCGCACCTCGTCTTCGAGCGCAACCGCTTCACCGGCTCGCCGTCGCTCGTCGCGGACATCGAGAGCGAGGCGAGCTACGCCATGATCCGGAACAACGTGTTCGACGACACCCTGTCGCCGGACGCGGTGTCCATCATCTGGGAGCAGCGCAACACCGGCGTCCCGGCCCCGAACGACGTGCGCATCTACAACAACACCACGTACGTGGGCGCGTCCGCCGCGGGCGGGCTCCTCCAGACCAACTCGACCGCCACCAACCTGCGCGTCCGCAACAACCTGTACGGCGCCTCGTCGGTCGCGAACGTCGCGCTCCTCATGGGCGCGGGCGGCGCCGGGTGGGCGGCGGACCACAACCTGGCCACCGCGTCGCCCGGGTTCGCCAACCCCGGCGGCGGCGACTTCTCGCTCTCGTCCGGGTCGCCCGCCGTGGACGCCGGGGTGACGCTCCCCGACGTGGCCGCGGACATCCTGCAGGCGGCGCGGCCCCGGGGCGCCGGGCAGGATCTCGGCGCGTACGAGTCGCACTGACGCCGCGCGCGCGGGCGGCCCGGGCACCCGGGCCGCCCGTCACGCGTGCGCGTGCAGCCCCGCCGCCACCGGCTCCCGGCGCCCGCGCGCCGGCGCGGCCGCCGCCTCGAAGCTTCGCCGCCAGCGGCTCACCAGATCGCCGAACGTGGTGGTGCACTCCACCCGTGCGAACGCCTCGGCCGTGGACGCGGAGAGCCGCGAGTACTCCGCCGGATGCCCGAGGACCGCCTCCACCGCCGCGGCGAGCGACGCCGGCGCGCGGGCCCGGAAGAAGCGCAGGCCCGTCCCGTCCACCAGCGCCTCGGCCATGACCGGGTGATCCGAGGCGACGACCGGGGTCCGGCTGGCGAGCGCCTCGGTGAGCGTCATGGGCATGCCCTCCGTGAACTCGTGCCGCGAGGGCACGCACACGGCGGAGCAGGCGCGCATCATGCGGAACACCTCGTCGTTGCCGACCCGGCCGGTGAACGTGACGGCCCCGTCCGGCAGGGCCGCCGCCCGGCGCCGGAGCGCCTCGAGGTCGCGGCCGGTCCCGACGGCGGTGAGCCGGACGGGCCGGCCCCGTCGACGGAGCAGGCCCACCGCGTCGATCAGGTCGCCGACGCCCTTGGCCTCGGACATCGCCCCGACGTAGAGCAGGCTCCAGGCGGCCTCCGGCGCGAGGGCCTTCGTCGGCCAGTCGCGGGGGTGGCGCGCTCCCGGCCAGTCCCAGGCGGCCGCCTTCCGCACGTCGAGGCCGCAGCGGACCATGCTGGCGGTGGCCGGGTGCTTGTGGTTGCCCGCCAGGAACACGCAGGGATCGTTCAGGAGGCGCGCGACCCGGCGGCTCACGAACCGGTTCTTCGGGTCGGGGTCGTCGAAGGTGTTCGCGAAGATCGCGAGCGTCGAGATGCGGCGGGCCACGCAGTGGCGCAGCACGTGCCAGGCGAGGATCCCGCCGGTGCGGAGCAGCACGTGCGTGGGCTGGAAGCGCTCCAGCTCGCGCACCACGCGGCGGGCCCACAGGACCATCGCCACGGTCTCGGGGACCGGCGCCGGCAGGCGCCCGCGCGGCAGCCCCACCGCCTCCCCTCGGCCCACGCGCTCGCGGCCGGGCGCCGCGTTCAGGCTCACGACGAGGTACGGACGGTCCGCGAACAGCGCCTCCAGCGTCCGGAGCGTGTACGCCATGCCGAAGTAGGGCTCGGGCTCGCCGCGCGCGATGAGTCGCACCGCGCCCGCGTAGTCGCCGTGACCGACCATTGCCATCCGCCTCATGCCGCCTCCTCGTGGTGCCGCGTGAAGGGGCCCGGAGCGGCGCGCCGCGCGCCGGTACCGGTCGAGCTGCAGTGGAGCGCGTCCCCCGAGTGCTGCGCGGAGGATACGTTCAGGTACGGTCTGGCCGCAGTCATCCGACCGCATGACCGTTGACGGAGGGTCAACGAGGCGCGCAGGCCCCTTGGGATGCGGCGGCGGGTCGCGCGGGCCGGGCCTCAGCCCGCGCGCGCCGCCAGCTCGGCGCGCAGCAGCTTCCCCGACTCGTTCCGCGGCAGCGCGTCCACGAACGTGAAGCGCACCGGCACCTGGTACGCGGGCATGTGCTCGCGGCAGAAGCGGCGCAGGTCGTCCTCGGTGGGCGACGCGCCCGCGCGCCGCACCACGAACGCCACCGGCAGCTCGCCCATGAGCGCGTCCTTCACGCCGATGACGGCCGCTTCCGCGAGATCGGGGTGGCGCGCCACCGCGTGCTCGATCTCGATCGGGCTCACCCGGTGCCCGCCGATCTTCAGGATCTCCTTCGAGCGGCCGCGGTGGAAGAAGTAGCCGTCGGCGTCGCGCGAGGCGAGGTCGCCGGTCCACAGCCAGCCGTCGTGCAGGATCGCGGCGGTCTCCTCCGGCTCGTCGAGGTAGCCCAGCGTGACGTTCTCGCCGCGCGCCACCAGGTTGCCCGTCTCGTCGGTGCGCAGCTCGCGCCCGGCGTCGTCGACCACCCGGAGCTCGACGCCGGGGATGGCGATGCCCATCGAGCCGAGCTTCTCCTCGCCTCGCTCGGGCGGCAGGTACGCGAGCCGCGCGGTCGCCTCGGTCTGCCCGTACATCACGAAGAGCCGCGCTGGATGGAACGCCTTCCGCACCCAGGCGACCGTGTCCGGCGCCATGGCCCCGCCGGCCTGCGTCAGGTAGCGCAGGGCGGGGAAGCGCATGGAGGCGATCTCGACCTGGCGGCGGATGATCTCGAACGTGAGCGGGACGCCTGCGAACCCGGTGCAGCCCTCGCTCGCCATGGCCTCCAGGACGACGCGTGGGAAGGCGAAGCGGCCGTCCAGGTACACGGAGCCGCCCGCGAGCAGGTGCGTCTGCAGCACGCTGCGCCCGTAGCAGTAGTAGAGGGGCAGGATCAGCAGCGCGCGGTCGCTCTCGCCGAGCTCGAGGTAGGTCACGATGGAGCGCGAGTTGGCGTCCACGTTCCGGAACGTCTGCACCACCCCGCGCGGCTGGCCGGTGCTCCCGGACGTGTACAGGATGAGCGCCGGCTGGTCGGGCGAGAGCGCGGGCGAGGACAGGGGAGGAGGCGAGCCCTCGGCTGGATCGACTCGGCCGTCCTCCATCACCCAGGTCGCCGGCGTGCCGCCGAGCGCCTCGAGGAGCGGCGGCGGCGGGGCGCCCGGGTGTACGACCCAGAGGCGCTCGAGCGGGTGCGCCTGGCTCAGCGTGCCCCAGGCGCGCGCGTCCCGTCCCCAGACCAGCGCGTGGCGGGTCCGGGTCTGCGCGAGGATCCGGCCGAGGATCTCCGGCGACCACTCTCGGTTCACCTCCACCGTGGTGGCGCCCAGCGCGTTCACGGCGAGCCCGGCCGCGACCGTCGCGGGGACGTTGGGCAGCGCGAGCATGACGCGGTCGCCGGGGCGCACCCCGCGCGCCGCCAGGTGGCCCGCCAGCGCGCGCACGCGCCCGGCGAGCTCGCCGTAGGTCACGCGCACCGCGGACGTCGCCACCGCGGGCGCCTCGGGGCGCCGCTCGGCGTGCGTGAAGAGCCAGTCGTGGAGGAAAGGAGATCTCACGCAGCGCCCACCCCTGGTCGCCCGACCCGCACCGCGGCCCCATCGGTACCGCCACTCCGGCTCCGCTGCAATGCCGCGGCGCGTCCCGTGCTCATGGAAGCCCCGCCATCCCGCGCGAGGGTCGGACGGAACGCGCCTAGAATCTCGAGCTTCGGCGCCGGGGGGCACCCGTCAACGTGGGACTGTCGTGCGCGCCCGCCGGCGCGATACTCGGGTCCGGGGGAACATGTTCACCAGAGACGTCCTGAAGATCGATGCGCCGCTCGTCGCCGAGCGGATCGAGGCGAGCATCCGCGAGCAGGTGCTGGGCACCCTGCGGCGCCGTGGCGCGGTCGTCGGGATGTCCGGCGGCATCGACAGCTCCGTGGTCGCTTCGTCGTGCGTCCGTGCGCTCGGCCCGGACCGGGTGCTCGGCCTGCTCATGCCCGAGCGCGACTCGTCCGGCGACGCGCTGCGGCTGGGCCGAATGCTGGCCTCGCACCTCGGCATCCGGCACGTGGTGGAGGACATCGCCCCGGCGCTCGAAGGCCTGGGCTGCTATGCGCGCCAGCTCGAGGCGATCCGCATGGCGGTGCCCGAGTACGGCGAAGGGTGGCGCTGCAAGCTCACGCTCCCGTCGATCCTCGAGAGCGACCGGCTGAACATCACCAGCCTCACGGTGTCGGATCCGCAGGGGAACCAGCGAACCGTGCGCATGCCGCCTGCCGCCTACCTGCAGATGGTCGCGGCGACGAACTTCAAGCAACGCTCGCGCAAGATGATGGAGTACTACCACGCCGACCGGCTCAACTACGCGGTGGCGGGGACGCCCAACCGGCTGGAATACGACCAGGGCTTCTTCGTGAAGCAGGGCGACGGCGCGGCGGACTTCAAGCCCATCGCGCACCTGTACAAGACCCAGGTCTACGCGCTGGCGGAGCACCTCGGGGTCCCCGAGGAGATCCGCCGCCGGCCGCCGACCACCGACACGTTCTCGCTCGCGCAGACGCAGGAGGAGTTCTACTTCGCGCTGCCGTACCGCGAGATGGACCTGTGCCTCTGGGCGCACGAGCACGCCACGCCCGCGGCCGAGGTGGCGCCGGTGCTCGGGCTCGCGCCGGAGCAGGTCGAGCGCGTGTACCGCGACATCGAGGCGAAGCGCCGGGTGAGCAGGTACCTGCACCAGGCGCCCCTCCTCGTGGAAGTCCCGCGGGGCTGACATGTGCGGCATCGCCGGCATCGTCTCGCTGCGCGACGGGAGCCCGCCGCCGGGGCTCGACGAGCTCCAGGCGATGACCGGCGCGCTCCGGCACCGCGGCCCCGACGAGTTCGGGATCTACCGCGACGCCCGCGCCGGTCTCGGGCACGCGCGCCTCTCGATCATCGACCTCGCCACCGGGCAGCAGCCGCTCTCGAACGAGGACGGCACGCTCTGGATCGCGTTCAACGGCGAGATCTTCAACTACCTGGAGCTGCGCGAGGAGCTCGTCGCCCTCGGGCACCGCTTCCGCACTCGCAGCGACACCGAGGTGATCGTCCACGCGTTCGAGGCCTGGGGCGAGGCTGCGTTCGCGCGCTTCAACGGGCAGTTCGCGGTGGCGCTGTGGGACGCGGCGCGGGAGCGGCTGGTGCTGGCGCGCGACCGGCTCGGGGTCCGGCCGCTCTACCTCTGCGAGCACGCCGGCCGGCTGTGGTTCGCCTCCGAGGTGCGCGCGCTGTTCGCGGGCGCGCCGGACCTCCCGCGCGCGCTGGATCCGGTGGGGCTGGCGGAGACGTTCACGTTCTGGACGGTGGTGCCGCCGCAGTCGGTGTTCGCCGGGGTGACCGAGCTCGAGCCCGGCCACGTGCGCACCGTGACGCGGCAGGGGACCACCGATCGCGCCTTCTGGGAGCCGTCCTACCCGGCGGGCGAGGGCGGGTTCCGCGGGCCGCTCGACGAGGCGGTCGAGCGCGTGCGGGCCGCGCTGGAGCAGGCGGTCCGGCTCCGCATGCTGCGCGCAGACGTGCCCGTGGGCAGCTACCTCTCCGGCGGGCTGGACAGCTCGCTGGTGGCGGCGCTCGGCCGGCGGGTGAAGGGCGACCGCTTCTGCACCTACTCGATCCGCTTCGAGGACGCGGAGTACGACGAGACCGCGTTCCAGCGCGCGGTGGCGGTCCGGATCGAGAGCGACCACCGCGAGATCGTCGTCCGCCGGGCCGACATCGCCGAGGCGTTCCCCGACGTCGTCGCGCACGCCGAGCGCCCGCTGCTCCGGACCGCGCCCGCGCCGCTGTTCCTGCTCTCGCGCCTGGTGCGCGACTCGGGGATCAAGGTCGTCCTCACCGGCGAGGGCGCCGACGAGATGTTCGCCGGCTACGACCTGTTCCGCGAGGGCAAGGTGCGTCGGTTCTGGGGCCGCCAGCCCGCGTCGGCGCTCCGGCCGCGGCTGCTCGAGCGGCTCTACCCGTACCTCGCCCGCTCGCCGGTGGCCCAGCGCGCCATGGCCCGGGAGTTCTTCGGCAAGGGCCGCGAGCAGCCCGGGGTGCCCGGCTTCGCCCACCAGACGCGCTGGCAGTCTGCGGCGGCGCTTCAGCGCCTCTTCACGCCCGGGCTCCGCGCGGCGACGCGTTCGGTGGACGTCGTGGCGCGCCTGCTCGGCGATCTGCCGCCCGCGTTCGGCGCGTGGGCGCCGCTCTCGCAGGACCAGTACCTGGAGGTGCGCACGCTGCTCTCCGGGTACCTGCTCTCCTCGCAGGGCGACCGGATGCTGATGGCGCACTCGGTGGAGGGGCGCTTCCCGTTCCTCGACGCGGACGTGGTCGAGCTCGCGAACGCGCTGCCGCCCTCGTACAAGCTCCGCGTCCTCGACGAGAAGCACGCGCTGAAACGGGCCGCCGAGGGGCTGGTGCCGCCGCAGATCGTGCGCCGGCCCAAGCAGCCCTACCGCGCGCCCGACGCGCTCAGCTTCGTGGGGCCCGACGCGCCGGGATGGGCTGCGGAGCTGATGAGCCCGGACGGCGTTGCCCGCGTCGGCGTGTTCGAGCCGCGGGCGGTGGAGCGGCTCTGGCGGAAGTGCCAGGCGTCCGCGGGCGGGGAGCAGTTCTCGAACGCCGACAACATGGCGGTGGTGGGCGTGCTGTCCACGGGGCTGCTCCACGAACGCCTGGTGCGGCGCGCGCCGGAGCGGGGCGGGCGGCTCGAGCTCACGACGCTGGTGGATCGCCTGGGCGAGCGCCCGGGTCTGGCGAACGCAGTCCAGGAGAGGCACGCGACATGACGACCCAGCAGACCATCCGGAAGTTCATCCTCGAGAACTTCTACGTGAGCGATCCTTCCGAGGTCGCGGACGACACCCTGCTCGTGAGCACCGGTCTGGTGGACTCCACCGGCATGCTCGAGGTGATCGCCTTCCTCGAGGAGGAGTTCGACATCCGCATCGCCGATCACGAGACGACGCCGGAGAACCTGGAGTCCGTCGAGCGCATGGCGGCGTTCGTCGCCCGCAAGCAGCAGGGCGGGCTCGGCGCGACCGGCTAGCGGGGCGGGGCTCGCATGTCACGGCCGCAGCAGGATGCTGCCCACGAAGCGCTCGCGCCCGACGAGCTCGATGGTCTTGCGCGCGGACTTCATCCGGGCCTGGCCCATCCGAACGCAGAGCACCGCCGCGTCCACCACGTGCGCCACGGCCACGCCGAGCGGATCGTCGAGCACCGGCGGGATCGCGACGATGATCTGCAGGTTCTGCGGGACGCCCTCGCCGCGCCCGGCGGCCGCGATCGCGTCCGCGATGCCGGACGCCGTGATGTAGTCGAGGTGAGGGAGGTTCAGCGCGGTCACCGCGCCGTCCCGGAGCTGCCGGCCCACCTCGGCGAGCGAGGCGGCCAGCTCGGCCGTGGAGCCGCCCTCCTCGGCGGGAACGAGGGCCAGCGAACGCCACCGGCTCTTGGCCAGCATGAACCAGAGCTGCTGGCACTCCTTGCTGGGGGGCGCCTCGGGCAGGAGCACCCGGTCACCCATCTTCTTCGCCAGCTCCGGCAGCACGGATTCCGCCATCACGCCCCCTGCGCCCGCCGGGCGCGAGAGCTCGAGCGTAGCACGGGGGGGAGCCGGGCGCCGCGCGGCGGCTGTCCCGAGGCCGCTTGACGCGAGGAGAGGGGGATGCCGATGCCGATCGCCGGGGGGAGCGTGGGCGCGTGCGCGCAGGACGGGGCGGGTGGCGGCATCCGCCGGGTCCGGGTCGGCCAGCTGTGGCTGGACGCGCTGACCGCGGCCGAGGCGCTCGACCGGATCGACGCGCTGGTGGCCCGGGGGGCTGGCGGATGCGTCTTCACGCCCAACGTCGATCACGTGGTCACGGCGGAGGACGATCCCGCCTTCCGGGCCGCGTACGCCATGGCCAGCCTGTCCCTCGCCGACGGGCAGGCGCTCGTATGGGCGACGCGGCTCCTCGGCACGCCCGTGCCGGAGAAGGTGTCGGGCTCGGATCTGGTCTGGCCTCTCATGCGGCGCGCTGCGGCGGCGCGGTGGGGCGTGTACCTGCTGGGCGGCGCGCCGGGGTCCGTCGAGGCGGCCGCATCCCGCCTCGAGCGCGAGCTGGGGGTGCGCATCGCCGGCGTGGACGCGCCGCGCATCGCCGTGGACGGCGACGCCGGCGAGGGGGCGGTGGTGGAACGGGTGCGCCGCTCCGGGGCCGAGGTGGTGGTGGTCGGGCTGGGCGCGCCGAAGCAGGAGCGCTTCATCCATCGGGCCGCGCCGGAGCTGGGGAGGACCGTCGCCTTCGGGCTCGGGGCGTCCATCGACTTCCTGGCCGGCCGCGTGCGGCGCGCGCCGCGGTGGGTCTCGCGCGCCGGGTTCGAGTGGGCCTTCCGGCTGGCGCTGGAGCCGCGGCGCCTCTCCCGCCGCTACCTGGTGAAGGATCCGCGCTTCCTGGGCGTGCTGGCGCGGACCGCGCGGCTGCCCGCCGCCGAGCGCCAGGCGCGGCGTCCGGCGGACGCCGCCGAGCCCAGCGCCCCGAGCACCGGCGTCGCGCCATGACCGCCGCCGCCCTGCGCGGCCGGATCAGGGACTGAGCGTGGGACCGGCGAGGTCCAGGGAGAGGAACGCGCCGGACTCGTCGAACGACGGGAGGGACGGGACTGCGGCGCGCTGCCAGCTCGCGTACACGCCGAGCCCGAGGTGCACCGCCGAGGTCGCTGCCCACTGCACCTGCGACTCCAGGCGGGCCCGCCGGGTGTCGCTGCCCGACTGGCGCGCGACGGCCCCCACTGCCGCGCCCGAGAGCGACCAGCGCGTGGTCACCGGCCAGGTCAGGTCGAGCGTTCCCTCGAGCTGAGGATCGGCGGCACCGGTGGCCCGGTCGATCGCGGGCGCGAGGCGGACGACGAGCCGGGTGGAGAGCGCCGTGGTCGGCGTGGCCCGGACCGGCTCCTCCCCCTCGGCGCCGGGCGCCGCCGGGGCGACCGGGGTGTGGGAGATGCCGACCTCGCCGCTCGGGAGCAGATCGCGGCTGGCGGTGTCTCCGCGCGGATCCTCGTAGGCGCCGGCCACGCCCCCGCCCGCCCAGGCGTCGACCGCGCGCGCCAGGCGTCGGCGCCAGATCGCGTCCGCGGTGGCGATGGCGGAGGTGGGGCCGCGATCCAGTCGCGCTCCGCGACCGGTGAGGCGGAGCCCCAGGCGGTCGAGGCGGGTGAGCGCCCACGTGAGGGTGGCCTCGGCGCGCGCACCGCGCTGGATGGGGAGCGTCGCCTCCGCGGCCGCGCCCTCGCCACCGTCCAGGAACGCGCCGGCCAGCACCCGCAGCTCCGTGCGCGGCCCGGCGCGCCCCTCCAGGCCGAGCTCGGCGCGCGCGGCCTGGTAGCGAAGCCGGCGGGTGGTGGTGATGGTCTGGAGCTCCGTCCCGATGGTGCGGCTCTCGGTGAGCAGGTCGGTGGTGCCGCGCTCGCCGCTCGCGACCGCCGAGAGGCGCCAGGCGGCGTCGGGGCGGAGCTCGGCGCGGGCCTCGCCGGTGTGGAGCAGCACCACGTCGGAGGAGCGGGTGAGGTCGGGCGCGCGGAACCGCGGGGCATAGGAGCCCCCGAGGCGCAGGCGCGGGGCGGCGAGCCACAGCAGCGCGGCGCGCGGGGTCGCGAACGCCTCGAGCGTCCGATCGTCGGCGCCGTCGCGGGGCGAGAGCTGGCGGCCGCGGCCCTCGAGCCGTAGCCCGGGCTCCAGCCGCAGCTCGCCGGCACCGGCCAGGAGCGACGCGAGCGCGAGGGCCGCCGCGGCCGTCACCGTCACTCCACCACGACGACGTCGCCCGGCTGGAGCCGGAATCCGGCGGAGCGCTTGTCGGCGCGGACGAGCGCGTCGTACTCGAAGCGGATGCGGGTCACCGGGTCGCCCGGCGCCGGCCCATGGCGCAGCACGAAGACGCGGTCACGGTGGGCGAACTCCGTGAAGCTGCCGGCCGCGGCGAGCGCGGAGAGCACACCCGCGCCGCGGTCCATCTCGTACACGCCGGGCCGCATCACCTCGCCGGTGACGGAGACGCGCAGCGGCTGCATCTCGACGACCGTCACCGTGACGACCGGGTTCACCACGTACGTCTTCAGCTGCGTCTGGATCCGCTGCGAGAGCTCGGTCGGAGTGCTCCCTGCCGCGGGGACGTCCTGGAGGAATGGCATCGACACGCGCCCGTCCTCTCGGACCCGGGTCCGCTCCACGGACATGTTGTCCTGGTTCCAGACGCGGATCCCGATGACGTCGCCGCGGGCGACCCGATATTCCGCGTCGCCCTGCGTGGGCGGGAGGTCCTCGGCGCGGACGTATCGGCCGGTCGGGCCGCAGGAGGCGACGAGGAGGGCGGCCAGCGCGAGGACGCTGCACGAGAGGAGGCGCCCGGAGGCGGCAAGCTGTTCGGACATGGTGGACACGATCCGCGGCGCGACCGCGGCTCCCCTGACGTCTCGGCCGCCCGGCGCCGGGCGGCTGCGAGGCAGGATGCTACGGCCGGTGCAGATCCCCGGCTATCCATTGTTCGGGTGACCGCCCCCCGGAGCGCCGCCGCGCGCCCGTCCGGCGGCGCGCGCCGGGTCGCACGCGTTCCGCCGACGCGTCGCGGGACACGGGGTCCGCGCCACCGCAGCGATCCCGGGGCGATACCCGTGACGCCCGCGCGCGCCCCACGTGCGACCGTCACGCGGCGGCAGCGCGCCGTTCTCGACCGCGTCAGCGGAACGCACCGCAAAGGTGCGCTCGCGGGTGATGCGGCGTCCCGCGTCGACTCGACGCGCACGGGGGCGAGTCGTGGCGCTGCGCGGAGGTTCGAGGGCGCGACCGTGGAGATCGTCCACGGACGTGCCATGCGCATGCGACGAACGGTGCGTGTCACACGGTCACTCGACCACGTTTTGGGCCGAGCAACCACAGGTGCCGCTGATGTAGAACGCGGACTGAAGGCGTTCCGGGGGGAGTTCGATGTTTCACCACAAGTCACGGTCGGGGGACGCAGCGGTGCGTCTCATCGATCTCGCTGCGCTCGCGCTCGCGCTGCCGCTTGCGTTCGAGGTCTACCGGGAGCTCTTTCGCCCCGACGCGCTCGAGGTGGTCTCGCTCGATCGCTACTGGCTCGCGCTCGTCGTCGTGATGCTGCTGTGGTCGGCCGGAGCCTGGATCTACCAGGTATACGAGGCGGGCCCGGGCTCGCTCTCCGACGATCTCCGGCGCGTCGCCCGCGCGCTCATGGCGGTCGCCCTCGTGATGTTCACGCTGGTGTTCCTGGCCAAGCAGCAGGAGTCGGTCTCGCGCCTCCTGGCGGTGCTCTACTTCGCGCTCGCGTTCCCGATCCTGGCCGTCGCGAGGGCCGTCCATCGCGCGGTGGCGCGTGCGGCGGGCACGCGGAACGGGCGCGTCCGTTACTATGCCGTGGTCGGCTCGGGCGACGTGGCCGAGGAGATCATCGAGACGATCCGCGCGCACCCGGAGTGGGGCATGCGGCTCGCGGGCTACGTGCTCGAGGAGGGCGCGGTCGCGGCCAGCCCGGACTGCGTGATCCTGGGCCGCCTGGGCAACCTGGCCCGCATCCTCGAGGACCACGTGCTCGACGACGTGGTGTTCGCGGTGCCGCGCGAGCGGCTGAGCGCGGTCGAGGACGCGGTCCGCACCTGCGAGGAGCAGGGCGTGGGCGCGCTCATCTCGCTCGACGTGCTCCGGTTCGGCTACTCGCGCATGGCGGTCGGCGACATGGACGGCCTGCCCATGCTGGCGCTGTCGCGCACGCCGTCCGACCAGCTCGCGCTGGCGGCGAAGCGCGCGTTCGACCTCGTGGTGAGCGCGTCGGTGCTGCTGCTGCTGTCCCCGCTGCTCCTGGGGGTCATGGTCGCCATCCGGCTGGACTCGCGCGGCCCCATCTTCTTCCGGCAGCGCCGCGTCGGCGTGCACGGGCGGGTCTTCAACATCCTCAAGTTCCGCAGCATGTACGTGGACGCGGAGGCGCGCCTCGAGGCGCTCCGCGCGCACAACGAGATGTCCGGCCCGGTCTTCAAGATGAAGAACGATCCGCGGGTGACGCGCATCGGCCGGTTCATCCGCCGGACCTCCCTCGACGAGTTCCCGCAGTTCTGGAACGTGCTGCGCGGCGAGATGAGCGTGGTGGGCCCGCGCCCGCCGCTCCCCTCGGAGGTGCGCCAGTACAAGCGCTGGCAGCGGCGCCGCCTCTCCGTGAAGCCGGGGATCACCTGCATCTGGCAGATCAGCGGCCGGAACGACATCGACTTCGACCGGTGGATGGAGCTCGACCTCCAGTACATCGACGAGTGGTCGCTCTGGAACGACGTGCGGATCTGCCTGAAGACCATCCCGGCCGTGCTCGGCGCCCGCGGCGCCCAGTAGCGCGGCCGGTCGTGGGGGGCCCGGAGGCGTCCGGCAGGGCCGGGCGCGCCCGGGCCCTCGTCGATCGGGGCCTCACGCGGTGCCGGCGATGAGCCGGGGCACGCGCCAGCCGGCGAGCTCCTCGTAGAGCGCGTCGTAGCCGAGCCGCATCTGCCCGAGCTCGAACTCGCGCTCCACCAGCGCCCGCCCGCGCGCGCCCATGCGCCGGGCGCGCTCCCGGTCGGCGAGCGCGTCGCAGAGGCGGCGCGCCAGCGCGCCGGGCGAGCCGGGCGGCACGAGCCAGCCGGTCGTCCCGTCGCGCACCAGCTCCGGCGAGCCGCCCACGGCGGTGGCCACCACCGGCAGCCGCATGGCCATCGCCTCGAGGATCGCGTTGGAGATCCCCTCGGCGTGGCTGGAGGACGCCGCGGCGGCGCAGCGCGCGAGCACGGCCGGCGCGTCGCGGCGGAAGCCCAGGAAGTGGACGCGCGCCGCGACGCCGAGCTGGCCGGCGAGCCGCTCCAGCAGCGGCCGCCGCACGCCGTCGCCCACCAGCGCGAGCCGGGCCGAGGGGTGCTCGCGGAGCACCTCCCGGAAGGCGACCAGCAGGTCGGTCTGGCCCTTCACCGGATGGTGCATGTTCGCGACGTTCGCGATCCAGGCGCCGTCGGGCAGGCCGGGATCGGGCAGCTCGCGCGCGGCGCGGTCGAGCTCGCGCAGGTCCACGCCGTTGCGCACCACGGCCACGCGGTCCGGCTCGACGCCCTCCCGGATCACGAGGTCGCGGATGCACATGGCGTTCACGAGCACCCGGTCGGCGCGCAGGCAGGCGAGGCGGGTGAGCGGGCGGCGGTACCCGGTGATGTGGTGCCCGAGGTCCACGCGCGTCACGATCACCGGCACGCCGGCCAGCCGCGCGGCGAGCGAGCCGAGCACGTTCGTGTAGATGTCCTGCGCGTGCACCAGCGCGATGCCCTGCTCGCGCACGAAGCGCGCGATGCGCGAGACCTGCCAGGCGGTGTTCGGGGCGGAGCATCCGCCGCCCCACGTCGAACAGCACCGGCCGGATGCCCGCCCGCGCCAGGTCGTCGAGGTGCTCGCC
>NZ_BAZG01000078.1 GCF_000964525.1 Anaeromyxobacter sp. PSR-1 | reverse complement strand
AGCAGGGTCCGCTCCCAGTCCCGCGCCCTCGCCGCGGCGCCGCGCGCGAACGTGAGGTGCTGGTGCGCGAGCAGCGAGAACAGCGCGCGCCGCGCGCGCGGCCATCTCGGCCCGAGCGCGGCCGCGACGCTGCGCAGCGAGGCGCCGTCGCCCACCGCGCGCAGGATGGCGATCTCGTGCCGGTCGAGATCGGCCACGAACCGCGGCGGCGCGCCCAGCCAGACCGTCGCGTCGAGCGGGATGCGGTCCGGGAGCCGGCGCCCGGGCCCGATGCCGGAGCTGGACGCGAGCAGCGCCTGGTACCAGCGGCCGGCCCGCTCCAGCTCCGCCGCGTCGAACGCGACCCCGAGCCTCCACGGCGCCTGCGCGCTCGCCCACGCCACGCGGCCGGCGACCGCGACCGCCTCCGCGAGCAGCGGGTGCGAGAGCTCGAGCCGCACCGCCTCGCCGACTGCCACCGCGCCCGCCGCGCGGAGCTGGCAGCCGCTCGGGCCGAGGTCCTCGGTCTCCGCGTCGAGCACGCCGGCCGGCGCGGACAGCCTGCACGCACAGCGGACGCGGGCGCGGGGCGCGCGGCGCGGGTTGACGATGGTGTCGGCGTCGCTCATCGATCCGGACGCTATCCGAACGCGCGCGGTCGCACGAACCCGGGGTCACGGTACACTCCCACGCCGCATGCACACGGACGCCCCACGACCTCGGGACGGTCTCGCCGCCAGGCTGCGCGCCGCGCCCGGCACGGTGGCCCTCGCCGCCGTGGATCTCGCCGCGTTCGGGTGGGTGGCGGCCCATGGCTCCACGACGGACCCCGCGCTCCTGGCCCGCCTGGGCGCGCTCGATCATGCGCGGGTGTGGGATGGCGAGCCCTGGCGCCTCCTCACCGCCGCGTTCCTGCACGTCGGGCCCGTTCACCTGGTGTGGAACCTCGCGTTCGGGGTGCCGCTCTGCGCGCTCGTCGAGCGGGCCATCGGCACGCGCCGCTTCCTCGCCGTGTACCTGGCGAGCGCGCTGGGCGGCTCCGCCGCCTCGATGCTGGCCGCCATGCCGATGTCGGCGGGCGCCTCGGGGGCGCTGTTCGGCGTGGCCGGGGCCATGCTGGCGCTCTACCGGCGCGCGGTGGGCTCGTGGCGCGCGTTCCTGTCGTCGCGCGACATCATCCTGAACGGGATCATGCTGGTCGCGTTCGCGCTGGCGGGGCTGTTCCTTCCCATCGACGGCTGGGCGCACGCCGGCGGGCTCGTCACCGGCGCCTGGCTCGGCTGGATCGCCTCGCGCCCGCCGCCGCGGCGCGCCCGGGCCTGGCTCCCGCCCGCGGCCGCGCTCGGGCTGGCGATCGCGCTGGCGCTGCGGCCGGACCCGCGCTGGGCGGCGAACCGCGACGAGCTCGAGGCGCTGCACGCCGCCCTGCGCGACGGCGACCGGACGCGGGCCCGCGCGGTGCTCGACGCCGCGCACGCCCGCGGCAACGACGCCGCCGGCCTGCCGTACTACGAGGGCCTGCTGCTCGCGCAGGAGGGCGACCTGGACGGCGCGCTGGAGCGGCTCCGGCCCCTCGCGTCCGCGGCGCGGGGGCCCGCGCGCGACGAGGCGCGGAAGGCGCTCGCGGCGGTGGCCAAGCGGCTGGGCGTGCTGCTCGTGGTCGGCGACGGGCGTCCCGCGGACCCGGCGCGCGGGCGGGCCCTGCTCGACGAGGCCTGCGCCGCCGGGGACGCGGAGGCGTGCCGGCTGGCGGCGGAGGCCGCCGCGCTCGAGCGGTGAGGCGGGCGCCCGTGCGCGCCCGCGCCCACCCCCGAGTTTCGCGTGCCCGGTCCCCGCGGGCGCGCGAGAACAGGGGCATGCGCGCCATCGTCCTCTCCCGCTTCGGCGGCCCCGAGGTCCTCGAGCTCCGCGAGGTCCCGGACCCCTCCCCCGGCCCCGGCGAGCTGCTCGTCCGGGTGATCGCCTCCGGCACCAACCCGGTGGACGCGAAGCTGCGGCACGACGGGCGCTGGGCCGGGCTCGCGCCGCCGGTGGTGATCGGCTACGACGCCTCGGGCGTGGTCGAGGCGGTCGGCCCCGGCGTGAAGGGCTTCGCGCCGGGCGACGAGGTCTATTACACGCCGGAGATCTTCGGCAACGCGGTCGGCAGCTACGCCGAGCGCAACACGGTCGCGGCCGCGATCGTGGCGCGGAAGCCGGCGCGCCTCACCCACGCGCAGGCCGCGGCCATCCCGCTCGCCGGCGGCACCGCGTACGAGGCGGTGGTGCGCCGGCTGCAGGTGCGACCCGGCGAGTCGCTGCTCGTCCAGGGCGGCGCGGGCGGCGTCGGGTCGTTCGCGGTCCAGCTCGGCAAGGCGTGCGGCGCGCGCGTCATCGCCACCGCCGGCAAGGCGAACCAGGCCACCCTGCGCGCGCTCGGGGCGGACGTGTGCCTCGACTACGACCGCGACGACGTCGCCGACGCGATCCGGGAGGAGACCGGCGGCGCCGGCGTGGACGCGGTGTTCTCGACGGTGGGCGGCGCGCCGCTCCTCTCCGCGCTCCCGCTCACCCGGCCCTTCGGGCGGCTGGCCACGATCCTCGAGGCGACGGGCGATCTCACGCCGCTGTACGTCCGCAACCTCACGCTGCACGGCGTCTTCCTGGCGCGCGAGGGCGCGCGGCTGCGCGAGCTGGCCCGGCTCGTGGACCAGGGGAAGCTCGAGCCGCTGGTGGACGCGGTGCTCCCGCTCGAGCAGGTGGCCGAGGCGCACCGGCGCCTCGACAGCGGCCACGGGCGCGGGAAGATCGTGCTCGAGGTCGGGCGCTGACCGCGGCGCGCGCGCTCAGGCCGGGTCGGCGATCTCGTCGTACCCGCGCCCGCGGAACTCGAGCAGGCAGATGCCGTGGCCGAACGGATCGGCGAGCCGCGCCATCCGGCCCCACGGGCGCTCCACGAGCTCGCCCTCGCGCCGTGCGCCGGCCGCCTCGGCCCGCGCCAGCGCCGGCTCGAGCGCCGGCACGGCGACGTCGAGGTGCACCGGCGTCCAGTGGCGCCCGTAGTCGCGCGGCGTCGCCGCCCCCGGGTACGGGGCGCTGCCGCCGCGGTTCTCGAGCAGGTAGATCGGCGACGTCGCCCCGAGCAGCTCCGCGGCCGCGCCGCCGAACCGGCGCCCGACCCGGAGCCCGAACGCCTGCGTGTAGAACGCGACCGCGCGCGCCAGGTCGTCCACGTCCACGTTCACGAGCAGGTCCATCGCCGTCCCTCCCCGTACGCCATAGTGCTCGGCGCGCCCCACCGCCCGGACCTGTGCGATCGAAGGTGGGGCGGACCGGTGGTACGTTGCGGCGCATGAGCGACCTGCTGGTCCTGCGCGCCCCGGGCTACGGTTGAGGTCCGGTGGCGGGCCTCGGCTGAGGCACCGCCCTCGCGCCCGTGCTGGCGCGACTCGACGCGATCCCCGGCGTGCGCGAGAGCCGCGCCGACGCCTCCGGCCGCCACTTCCTGCTGGAGCTCCGGCCCGGCGCCGACCGCGCCGCGGCGGTGGAGGCGGCCTGCGCGGCGCTGGGAGCCCGGGCGCGGCCGCTCGAGCCCGAGGAGGCCGCCGCCCAGCTCGAGGCCCGCGGTCGCGGCGACCCCTGGTACGCGGCCGCGGACACGCTCGCGCTCTGCTACCTGGAGGCGCGGGTGCTCGCCGCGAACGCCGGCCCGGCCGCCGCGCGCGCCGCGGGGCTCGACGCCGCCGCGGGAGACGCGGTCTGCGAGGCCGCCCGCGCGGTGCTGTTCCAGGTCATGGAGCGGGTGCACGGCGAGGGCGGGCGGCCGTCCTCCGGCTGGTTCTACGAGGAGTGGCCGGCCATCGCCGACGCCATCGCGGAGCGGTCGGCGCGCCTGCTCCCCGCGCTCGACGCGGACGCCGCGGCGCGCCTGCGCCGGGCCATCGCCGCGCTCCACGCGCGCTGACGCCGACCCGACCTCCCTCGCCCTTCGACAGGCTCAGGGCGAGCGGAACATAGAGCCAGCGTCCGCTCGTGGTGAGCCCGTCGAACCACGAGCGTGACGAGGCGCCGGCTCACGCGTGCGCGGGCGCCTCGGCGCCCGGGGCGAGCAGCTCGTCCACCTCGGTGCGCAGCAGCCAGTCCCCGGGGAACGCGGCCGCGGCCTCGCGGATCGCGAGCAGCCGCTCGCGCGTGGCGCGCCCGGTCTCCCGCAGCCGCCGGACCTCCTCGTACAGCGCCGCGAGCGCCGGCGGGAGCGCCTTCGCCTTCCGCGCGCGTGCCCGCGCCTCGCCCTCTCCCGCGGTGAACGTGCCGTGCTCGCCGAACCACCGGTCCCAGGCGCCGGGATCGGCCGGACCGCCCGCCACCGAGCGCAGGTCGCGCGAGACGAACAGGAGCGCCCAGGTCGGCAGCTCGAGCGGCCGCCCCTCGCGCGTCGCGCGCAGGTCCACCACCTCGCCCCCGCCCACCGCGAAGCCGCGCAGCGCGAGCCCGCCCGGCAGCGAGAGGTCGAACGGCCCCCGCTCGGGCACCGCCGCGTCGCCGAAGGCCACCACCACCTCGCCCGGCCACGGCTTCCCCTCCCCGCGCCCCTCGCGCGAGACCAGCACCGGTCCGTCCAGCCGCACCAGCGCCGTGGCCAGACCGGGCGCGATGTCAGCGGCCGACGGGATCCGCTCGGCCACCTTGCCGGTCAGCTCGCGCCCGCCGGAGAGCACCAGGTGGTTCACGGTACGTGCGCGGCGCGCCTCCTCCAGCCCGTGATCGCCGCCGCGCTTCCAGGAGAGCCCCGCGCCGAACGCGTCCAGCACCTCGAAGAGCTGGTCGAAGTCGCGGGCCACGAACAGCTGCGGCTGCATGCGGGTGATGTCGTAGGCGACGTCGGCGCAGCCCGGCTCGAGCGGCAGCTTGCGCACCGCGGGCGTGAGGCAGTGGACCGCCTCGCCGATCGACGAGAGCAGGCCCGCGCCGTAGATCTTCGGATCGGCGGGCGTGCCCACCAGCCCGTACTCCGCGGTCCACCAGTAGAGCCGGCTCGCGCGCGTGGACTCCGAGGCGTACCGCACGCTCGCCGTGGCCGCCTGGAGCCGCGCCTCGGACAGCGCCACCTCCTCCTCGCTCGCCTCCGGGTCCTCCTTCACGACGGAGAGGTTGCGGATGGCCTCGAACACCGCCTGGTCCTCCGCCGAGGCGATGGCGCGGAAGCCCACCTCGCCGGCGCGCTGCAGGTACTCGGCGTAGGTGGGGTCGGCGATGAACGGCGCGTGGCCGGCGCTCTCGTGGATGATGTCGGGCGCAGGCGTGTACTCGATGTGCTCGTGGGTGCGGATGTCGGCGGCGATGGCCAGCACCCGCCGGCTCTGCAGCTCGGTGAACACCGCCGGCGGGATGAACCCGCGCACCGCCACCGCGGACCACCCCACCCGCGACAGCTTCCGGTTCATCTCGTCGAGGCTCGGGATGCGCTCCACCTCGATGCCGGTGGCGGCCAGGCCGGCCAGGTAGCGGGGGTGGGCGCGGGTGGCCAGGTGCGCGGTGAGCCGCCGGAGGACGTGGCGCCAGACCGCGTGGTCGCGCGGCGTGTACGCGGCGTGGTCCTGCGCGACCACGAAGCGGCGGAGGTGCGGCGGCAGCTCGGCGATGGCGCGCTCGGTGGGACCCATCTCGCCTCCACGGGAAATGTGCGACGGCGCGCGGCGCCCGGAAGCTCCGGACCGGCCACGCCTGCCCGGCGCGGGCCCCCCGGCCCGGACGCCCGGCGCGCCCGTCCTCTAATCGCCGGCCCTGCGGAAGCACCGCCCCTCACGCGGTGTCCACCCGCCCCGACGCGATGCGCCAGCGCGACGCGGTGCAGCGCGCCGCCAGGGCCTCGTCGTGCGTGACCAGCAGGAGCGCGCCCGGGTAGGCCGCCAGCGCGGCCTCGAGCCGCTCCACGGTGGGGAGGTCGAGGTGGTTGGTGGGCTCGTCCAGCACGAGCGCCCAGGCGTGCCGCCCCATGCCCATGGCGAGGAAGAGCTTGCGGGCCTCGCCCGGCGACGGCGCCGCGGACGCGAGCAGGCGCGCCGGGTCGGTGCCCAGCGCGGCGACGAGCGACAGGACCCGGCCGCGCACCGCCGGGTCGAGCCCGGCGAGCTCGCGCAGCAGCCGCGGTCCCTCGCCCTCCGGCAGCTCCTGGGGCAGGTGCAGGAGCCGGTCGGGCGGCAGCGTCGCGCCGGCGAGCAGCGCCCGGAGCACCGTGGACTTCCCGGCGCCGTTCGGCCCGGAGAGCCAGACGCGGTCCTCGCGCCCGAGCCGCAGCCGCAGGTCGCGGAGCAGCGGCGCCTCGCCGGCGCGGAGCTCGTCCGCCTCGAGCGCGAGCAGCACCGGCCGCGGCGACCGCTCGTAGCCGAGGAACACCGACCCGCCCAGCTCCGCCACCGGCGGCGCCTCCGGCACGTCCTCCCGCGCGCGCCCCGCCGCCGCGCGCAGCCGCCGCACGTCGGCGCCGAGGCGATCCTCGGCCCAGGCGCGGCGCGTCTTCGCGCCCAGCGTGCGTGCGTCGCTGTCCTTCGGGTCGCGGTGCCGGCCGCTGCGCGCGCGGTCCGCCGCGTCCCGCGCGCGCCGCGCGTCCGCCAGCGCCCGCTCCACCCGCCGGCCCTCCTCCTGCGCGGCCGCCCGCGCGTCCCAGGCCGAGCGCGCCTCGGCCTCCCACGCCGAGCGCGCCGCGCCGTAGGGGAGCGCCCACGCCCGCGCCGTACCGCGCCCGAGCCGCACCGTCCGCGCCGCCAGCGCCTCCAGCAGCGCCCGGTCGTGCGACACCAAAACGCCCGCGCCGCGGAAGCGCCGGAGCGCGCCGGCGAGCAGCGCGCGCGCCTCGGCGTCGGCGTGGTTGGTCGGCTCGTCGAGGAGCAGCACGTCCGGCTCGGCCGCGAGCGCCGCCCCGACCTGCCAGCGCTTCCGCTCGCCGGGCGAGAGCGTCGGCCAGCGTGCGAGCGCGTCCGGGTCGAGCCGGAGCGCGGCGCGCAGCCGTCGCGCCTCGCCGTCGTCGCGGGCGGCGAGCGCCGGCACGTCGGGCCCGGGCGCGTCCACGTCCTGGCGGCACAGGACCACCCGCGCCCGCTCCGGCTCGAGCAGGATCCGGCCCGCGTCGGGCGCGCGCCGGCCCGCCACGAGCTCGAGGAGCGTGGTCTTGCCGGCGCCGTTCTCGCCGACGAGCGCGGTCCAGCCGGAGGGGAAGACGAGCTCGACGGCGTCGAGGATCGGCGCGGCGTCGGCGTGCGAGAAGGAGAGCCGCTCGAGGCGGACGGTTGGCATGGCGATGCTCCTGGAGCGAGCGCCCGCGCGCGAGGGCGCGCGCCGGGCGGCGTGGCGGGTGAGGCCGGTTCGCTAGGAGATCGTTTCCATCGCCGCACCGCGGCTGCGGTGCGCGGCCTGTCTAGCGCGGACGCACAGGGAGCGCAAGCGGGCGCGGCGCGACACTCGACACTGGGCCGGGGTTCAGCCCCGGGCCGCGCGCGGGCGGCCGCCCAGGATCCGCGCCGGCAGGAACAGGATGGCGCGGAGCAGCGCCAGCACGCCGTCCACCGCCACCCCGAGCAGCCGGAACGGCAGCAGGAGCAGCCAGACCACCGGGTACAGCACCAGCGCGAGCAGCGCGAGCGGCCAGCAGAGGACCAGCAGGAGCACCCACAGCAGGAAGGCGGCCATGCCCCTCCTTACGCAGGACCGGGCGGGGCTATTTCCGGGGCGGCGCGCGGCGGATTGTCCCGGGATCGTGTCCCTTGCCCCGCCGGGGGGCTCCCGCTTAAGAAGCGGTCGAGCGTCCCATGACCGGGCCCCGCGTACTCGTGGTGGACGACAACGACGCGCTCCGCGAGAACCTCGCCGAGTGCCTCGAGGCCGAAGGCTACGCCGTCGATCCGGCGCCCAGCGGCGCGGCGGCCCTGGAGCGCCTCGAGCACGGCCCCCTGCCCGCGGTCATCCTGCTCGACCTGATGATGCCGGGCATGGACGGCGCCGCGCTCGCGGCGGCGGTCCGCGGCGACCCTCGCTGGGCCGGGATCCGCCTGGTGGTCACCACCGGGCACTCCGTCTCGCGGGTGCGAGACCTCCCCGTGGACGCCGTCCTGATGAAGCCCTTCGGCGTGGAAGAGCTGCTCGCGGTGCTGAAGCGCGTCGGCGCGTGAGCGCCGCGCCGCCCGCGGGTGCGTCCGGGGGCAGCCCTGCGCGGGAGACGCACAGGGCGCATTGGCAAACCGGCGCGCCCGCGCCACCGTAGCGCGACGAGACAGGAGGTGCGCCGGTGTCGCTGGCCCAGCGCGACGAGGAGCGCTCGTCCGGCGCGCGGGAGCCGGCGCGCGCCTGGGCCGTGCTGATCCTGGTCCTCGGGCTCCTGCTGGTCACCTGGCCGTTCGTCCGCACGCCGCCCCTCCCGCTCGCGCCCGCGTACGCCCATCTGCTCGGCGCCTGGCTCGGCGGCGTCGGCGCGCTCGCCGCGATGGCGCGCGCGCTGCGCGCCCGGCGACCGCGAGGACCTCCCGATGCGTGAGGTCGCCCTCCCCGCGCTGGTGGTGACCGCCTACGTCGGCGCGCTCTTCGCGATCGCCGCGTGGGCCGAGCGGCGCGAGGCGCGCGGGCGGTCGGTCGCGTCGAACCGCCTCGTGTACTCGCTCGCGCTGGGCGTCTACGCGACCACCTGGACGTTCTACGGCAGCGTCGGCTTCGCCGCGCGGCGGGGGCTGCTGTTCCTCACCGTGTACCTGGGCCCCACGCTCTGCGCGGCGGTGTGGTGGTGGGTCGTGCGCAAGCTCGTCCGGATCAAGGACCGCTACCAGGTCACGAGCATCCCCGACGTGCTCGCGCTCCGCTACGAGCGGTCGCAGGCCGTGGCGCTGGTGGCGACGGGGCTCCTCGTCGTCGGCCTGGTGCCGTACATCGCGCTCCAGCTGAAGACGATGATCGCCACGCTGGGGCTGGTCGCCGGGGGCGGCGCGTCGCTCGCGTACCCGGGCGCGGGGAAGCGGCTGGGGCTCCCGCTGCTCGCGTTCCTGCTCGGCTTCACGATCGTGTTCGGCCTGCGCCGGGCGCGGCCCTCCGAGCGTCACCCCGGCCTGGTGGTGGCGCTGGCGGTCGAGAGCGTGGTGAAGCTCGCCGCCTTCCTGGCGGTCGGCGCCTGGTTCGTGTGGGGATTCCGCGGCGGCCTCGCCGACGTGTTCTCCTCCGCCCCGGGCGGCGAGGCCGCGCCGGCGTTCCTGGGCGACGCAGGCGTCGGGACCTGGCTCGCGCACCTGCTGGTCTCCGGGATGGCGGCGCTGCTGCTCCCGCGCCAGTTCCACGTGGCGGTGGTCGAGAACGCGAGCGAGGACCACGTCCGCACCGCGATGTGGCTCTTCCCGGCGTACCTGCTCCTCATCAACGTGTTCGTGCTGCCGCTGGCGCTGGGCGCGCTCGCCGCCGGCGCGCCGCCCGGCGGCGCCGACGTGTTCGTGCTCTCGCTGCCGCTCGACGCCGGGCACCCGGCGCTGGGCTGGTTCGTGTTCCTCGGCGGGTTCTCCGCCGGCACCGGCATGGTGATCGTCGAGACCACCGCGCTCGCCACGATGCTCTCGAACCACGTGGCGATCCCGGCCGCCGAGGCGTTCCCGCCGCTGCGCTGGGTACGGCGGCACGTGCTCCACGCCCGCTGGGCGGCCGCGCTGCTCGTCCTGGCGCTCGCCTTCGGGTACGAGCGCGCCTTCGGGCCGCGCTTCGGGCTCGCCTCCACCGGCCTGGTCTCGTTCACCGCCGTGCTGCAGCTCGCGCCCGCCCTGCTCGGCGGCCTGTTCTGGCGCGGCGCCAGCAAGGCCGGGGCGATCGCCGGGATCGTCACCGGCTTCGCGGTGTGGGCCTACACGCTGGTGGTGCCGGTCCTGGCGCGCAGCGGCTGGCTCCCGGAGGCCCTGCTCGTGCAGGGGCCGCTCGGGGTGGAGGCGCTCGTCCCGGAGGGCCTGTTCGACATCCACACCGATCCCGTCACGCACGCGGTGGTCTGGACGCTCATCGCGAACGTGCTCGCCTTCGTCACGGTCTCGCTGGTGGTGCCGCACGGCGCGGAGGAAGGCGCGCGGGCCGAGCGCATCATCGACGTGCTGTCCGCGCACCCGGCGGGCGCCGCCATCGAGGGCGCCGCCGCGCTCGCGTCCGCGGAGCGGAAGCGGCGGCTCGCCGTGGAGCTCCTCGGCGCCTACGTGCCCACCGCCGAGGCGGAGGCCCTCGCCGACGCGTGCCTCGAGCGCTGCGGCGCGCGCCCCGGCCAGCAGCTGTCCGCGCTGCAGGTCGCGGAGCTGCAGGCGCAGGTCGAGGTGGCGCTCGCCGCCGCGATCGGCGCGGCGGCCGCGCACGCCGCGGTACGCCGCGCCGGGCTGGTGACGCCCGAGGAGGCGCGCGCCATCTCCACCGCCTACGCCGACATCCTGACCGCGCTGCACGTGTCGCCCGAGGAGCTGCGCCGGCGCATCGACTACTCCCGCGCCCGGGAGCGCCTGCTCGCGCGCGACGCCGAGAACCAGCGCTTCCTGGCCGGGGTGAGCGCGCTGCTCGCGGGCTCGCTGGACGCCGAGGCCACCGCGCGGACCGCCGTGCGCCTGCCGCTGCCGCACCTCGCCGACGCGGTGCTGCTGGTCCTGCGGCAGGAGGGCGGGCCGCGCGTGCGCCTCGCCCACGCCGAGCCGCGCCGCGAGGAGGAGGGGCGCGCCGCGCTGGCGGCGCCGGGGTTCACGCTCGACCGCGCCGCGTCGATCACCCGCGCGCTCGAGACCGGGCGGCCGGTGGTGAGCCGCCCCGCCGCGCAGGCCGGCTGGCCCGCGCCGCTGCGCGCGGCGCTGCCCGGACAGGTGGAGCTGACGCTGCCGCTCGTCGGCGTGGGCGAGCCGCTCGGGACGCTGTCGCTGTTCGGGGAGCGCGAGGACCGCCTCTCCACCGCCGAGGCGCTGGCGCTCGCCGAGGAGCTGGCGCGCCGGCTCGCCATCGCGCTCGACAACGCCCGCCTCTACGGCGAGGCCGAGCGGGCCGTGCGCGCGCGCGACGAGTTCCTCGCCATCGCCTCGCACGAGCTGAAGGGGCCGCTCGGCCCGCTGCAGCTCCGCATCGCCATGCTGGAGCGGCTCATCGCCCGCGGCGAGCTGCGCGCCATGCCGCACGAGAAGCTGATGCAGATCTTCGGCGGCGCGCGCGGGCAGGTGCACCGCCTGGCCTCGCTGGTGGACGACCTGCTCGACGTCACCCGGCTCTCCACCAAGCGCTTCCACCTCGACGTCGCCCCCATGGATCTCTCGGCGGCGGTGCGGGAGGTGGTGGAGCAGCACCTCGCCGAGGCCGCCGCCGCGGGCGTGACGCTGCGGGTGGAGGCGCCGACCTCGGTGGTCGGGGCCTGGGACCGGCGCCGCATCGACCAGGTGCTCGAGAACCTGGTCGGCAACGCGCTCAAGTACGCGCCCGGCGCGCCGGTGGAGGTCCGCGTCGAGGCCGACGCCGCCAGCGCGCGCATCCGCGTCCACGACGAGGGCCCCGGCATCCCCGCGGCCGACCAGGAGCGGATCTTCCGCGCCTTCGAGCGCGCCTGCCCGTCCGCCGGCGTGGGCGGCCTGGGCGTCGGGCTCTACGTGGTCCGCGAGATCGTCCGCGCGCACGGCGGCACGGTCGCGGTGGAGAGCGAGCCCGGCCGGGGCTCCACGTTCACGGTGAGCCTGCCGCGCGGGAAGCCGGCGACGGCGTGACCGGGTCACCGGCCGGCCGCGGCGCCGCCCTGCCCTCCACGTACCTGCGCTCCTGGGTGACGCCGCCATAGCCGTACGCGTCGCCGCGCACGTCGTGGACGTGGACGTACGACTCCGGGTGCGCCTCCCCCACGAGCTCGCCGAGCGCGTCGAACACCTCGCGCACCCAGGCCGCCTTCTCGTCCTTGTCGTTCGTGCCGTCGGTGATGCGGCACTCCACGAAGAAGCTGCTCCGCCGCTGGGAGGCCAGCGACGGTCCGCCCACGAACCAGCGGCCCGGCTCCACGTACGAGACGGCGACGGAGGTGACGTCCTCGCGCTTGCCGAGGAGGCGCGCGGTCGAGCCGGAGACCCGGGCGGCCACCCGCGCGGCGAGCGCGTCGAGCGCCGCCTGGCGCCGGGCCGGGTCGCCCACGGGAAGGTCGGTGGGCGTGGAGAGGCGGATGGAGACGAACGGCATGGTGAGCTCCTCGTGGTGCCGGGCGGTCCCGGCGTGGGCCCGATGACTATCCGGTCTCACGAGTGACTGCCGTTGAATGTTTTCATCAGACGAGTGAGTATTCCTCAACCATGCCCTGGCCCCGGTTCGACCTCCCGCTGCTGCACACCCTCGTCGCCGCGGTGGATGCCGGCGGGCTGGTCCGCGCCGCCGCGCGCGTCGGCCTCACGCCGTCGGCGGTGAGCCTGCAGATGCGGCGCCTGGAGGCGCAGGCCGGGTGCGCGCTGCTGCGCAAGCAGGGGCGCAGGCTGGTCCCGACGCCCGCCGGCGAGCGGCTGGTCTCGTACGCGCGGCGACTCCTCCAGCTCGACGAGGAGGCGCACGCCGCGCTCCAGGAGGACGCCGAGGCCGGCGTGGTGCGGCTGGGCGCCCCGCAGGACGTGGCCGAGCGCTGGCTCCCCGGCGAGCTGGCGCGCTTCGCGAGGACGCGGCCGCGGGTTCGCCTCGAGGTGGTGATCGAGCGGAGCGCCGCGCTGCGCGAGGCGCTCGCCGGCGGCCGCCTGGACCTCGCGCTGCTGTTCGGCGAGGAGGTGCCCGGCGCCGCGCTGCTCGGCGAGCTCCCGATGGAGTGGCTGGCGAGCGCGGCGCTCCCGCGCCCGGCCCGGGGCGAGCCGCTGCCGCTGGTGCTGTTCGATCCCCCGTGCGCGTTCCGCTCGGCGGCGATCGCGGCGCTGGACGGCGCCGGCCTCCCCTGGCGCCTCGCGCTCACCAGCCCGAGCCTCTCGGTGCTCTGGGCCTCCGCGGCCGCCGGCCTGGGCGCGACCGCGCGCACCCCGCTCGGCGCGCCCGCGGCGCTCCGGCCCGCAGGCAGGCGCCTCGGCCTTCCCCGCCTCGCCCCCGTCCGCCTGTGGCTGCACCGCACCTCGGATCGCGCCGCGCCCGCGGCGCTGGCCGATGCGCTCGCGAAGGCGCTCAGGGACCGCCATGCCGTCCCACAGAGACGGCCCGGCGATCGCGGGTGAGGCAAGCCCTGGTGGCGAAAGGAGCTCCTCGCCATCCGCGCGAGCGAGCTGGAGGGCGTCCCCCGGGTCCGGCGCCCGCGCCCGCCGGTCTTCTGCCCCGGCGACGCGCTCATCCTGGCGGAGCGGCTGCTGGGGCTGTGAGCGGGGCCGGCGCCGCGTGACCCGTTCAGCACGCCGCCGCCGCGGCGCGGCCCGTCACGTCCGCGCCGCGCCGGTGCGGCCCGGTCCAGAGCCTTCCGCCCAGCAGCCACACCAGCTCCCCCGGCGCGTGCCCCAGCACGGCGAGATAGCCGCCGTGGATGCAGCGCAGGTGGTGGAACGCGCAGAGGCCCACCAGGTTCTCCGGGTCGTCGCTGCCGCCGTGCGAGCGGAAGTCGATGTGGTGCGCGTGCGCCGCATGCCGGCTGCAGCCCGGCACCTGGCACCACCCCTCGTCCCGCCCCCGGATGCGCCGCGAGCGCGTCGGTGAGCGCCCCGGCGCGTCGCCCCAGGTCACGAGGAAGTGGAAGGCGATGACCGCCAGGCACGTTCCGGTGGAGAGCGCGGGCCCGTGCCGCTCCCGGACCGAGGCGATGGCCGCCGCGAGCAGGACCCCGACGCCGCGCGGCAGGGTCACGACCAGCTTCCCGCGCGCACGCAGCTGCCCCTCGCGCTCGCCGTCCACCTCGCGGCGCAAGGCGGTGCAGGTCGCCTCCAGCGCCCGCGGGATCCAGGACGCGATGTCCGGCTCCTGCAGGCGCGCCAGCACCCGCAGCTTCTCGTAGGAGACGCCCCGCCGCCGCGCGTCCTCCAGCGCCGGCGATGCCGCCAGCCGAGCCTCCAGCGCCACCCGCTGCTCCACCGCCCGCGCCGGCAACCCCAGCCGCTCCTCCACGTACTCGCGGAAGCTGCCGTAGCCCGCGAGCCGGTGCATGCCGCTCCGCTTCACCGCGTACCCGCACCGCCCGATGAGCCGCTCCCATCCCGCGCGGCACTCCGCCAGCGCCCGCAGGCGCGCGTCGAGCTCCTGCGCCGACAGCGTCTCGTGGAACGAGAGCTCCGGCGCGGGCACGGGAGGGACCTCCGGGAGCTCCGCCCAGCCGTCCGGCCCCAGGCTCGAGGTCGAGCGCCGCCCCGTCGACGCGTCGTCGCGCGCCCGGAACCCCGGCCCCAGCAGACGCGTGTCGTCGGCGTCCGGATCGCCCGGATGCTCCGCCAGGTACTCCTGCGCCAGGGCCTCGAGCTGCTCGATGCGGCTCGAGCCCGGCTCCAGCTCCCGCGCGAGCGAGAGCGCCTCGTCCAGCACCCGCCGCTCCTCCGGCGGCAGCTGCGTGCGCAGCTCGACCCACGCCTCGTCCTCGCCCTCGCCAACGGCGGCGCCCCGCGCATCGCCCGACGCATCGCCCCGTACCCTCGCTGCCCGGGCCGCCGCCTCCAGCCCCCGCACGGACTCCACGCCGGCGCGCTCGACCCACGCCGCCTCCGCGTCACCGACCGCTACCGTCAGGATCGTCTCCGCCGCGCGGAGCCGGACCCGCCCCGAGCGCAGCGCCTCCCGGAGCCGCGGCCGCTCCCCCATCCCTGCGCCCAGCCGCGCCAGGTTCTCGGCCGCGCGCTTCCCCAGGTCGAGCACCTCGCGGGCGTAGTCGTCGAAATGGCAGCCCAGCGCCGCCAATCGATCTCCCCGCTTCAGCGCCGCGAGCCCCTCCGCCAGCTCGACGTCGATGCACCCGCGCACCCGCGCCGCCCAGACGAGGAGGTGCTCGCCCAGGTCCCCCTCGAGCTCGCCCCCGCGGAACCAGGCCTCGATCTCGGCGGGCGTGAAGGGCGGCAGCTCGACCCGGGGCGACGCGTAGCCTACCAGCGCGCATTTCAGCGCGGCGGCGTCCAATCCAGCGGCGGCGAGCGCGGCGTCCATTACGCGCATCATTGCGCAATAGTCTGACACTCTCGGTCACGGCGCCGACCACGGCTCGCGGCTCAGATGGGGCAAGAGGCGTGGCGAGCGTGCGCGCCCGGGCGCCGACCGGGAGGACGGTGGCCCCGGGCCGGCGGCGCCATGGCATCGGCGTACCTGCTCACGACGATTGCAGGCACATGAGTTCCTCCTCGCAGCCCTCCAGATCCTTCTCCTCCGCAACGGCCGCCGAGTACGCCGAGCCCGCCTGCGTAGATTCGCCCGAGGTGGTAGCAGGCACGCGGCAGGCCCCGCCGAGCGGCAGGCGCGAGCAGTTTGAGCGCCTGTCCGTAATCGACCTCCACCCCCAAGCCCTCGAAGTAGCAGAGCCCCGGGCGCAACGACAGCGTCACCATCGAGGCCTCCATGATCGCGTACGACGCCGACCTCCGCGACGTGCGCGACGTGAGGTGGCCTGGAAGGACCCCTGGAGGTGAGCGCGCGTCGGCGGCGCCCGGCGGCGCGCGCACCGCCCCCTAGAACCCGTGCACGAACAGCCCCGAGCGCAGCTTCGGCTCGAACCAGGTGCTCTTCGGCGGCATGAGCTTGCCGGCGTCGGAGACGGCGATGAGCTGCTCGATGCGCGTGGGGAACAGGTGGAGCGCGAGCGACCAGCCCTCCTCGTTCACCCGGCGTTCCAGCTCCTGGTGGCCGCGGATGCCGCCCACGAAGTCCACGTCCTTCGAGGTGCGCGGGTCGCGGATGCCGAACAGCGGCTCGAGGAGCTGGTCCTGGGCGATGGAGCAGTCGAGCGCCTTCACCGGATCCGCGGCGTCGAAGCTGCCCTTGCGGACGTGCGCGTGCCACCAGCGGCCGCCGAGGTACACGCCGAACGCGAGCGGGTGATCGGGGCGCGGGTCCTTCGCCGGCTCGAGGTCGAGCACCTGGCGCAGCGCCTCGAGCAGCGCGTCGGGCGAGCGGCGCTGCGGATCGCGCACCAGCCGGTTGTAGGCGAGGATCTGCATCTGGTCGTGCGGGAACACCACCGCGAGGAAGCCGCCGTGCTCGCCGGGCTGGCCGCGGCGCGCCGCGTGGACGCGCGAGGCGGCGGCGGAGCGGTGGTGGCCGTCGGCCACGTAGAGCGCGGGCACGCCGCGGAAGAGCTGCTCGATGCGCGCGCCGAGCGCGGGCGGCACCACCCAGAGCTGGTGGGCGACGCCGTCCGGCGTCACGAGGTCGTACTCCGGCGCGGCGCGCTTCACCTCCTCGATCGCGGCGTCGAGGTCCGGCACCGCGCGGTAGGTGAGGAACACCGGCTCGTCGTGCGCCGACAGCGTGTCGATGTGGCGGACGCGGTCGTCCTCCTTGTCGGCGCGCGTCTTCTCGTGCTTCTTGATGACGTCGCGGTCGTACTCGTCCACCGACGCGCAGGCCACCAGCCCGGTCTGCCGGTGCTCGCCCATCCGCTGCGCGTACACGTAGAAGCGCGGCTCGGGGTCGGCGCGCAGCACGCCGCGGCGCACCAGCTCCTCCAGGTTCTCGCGCCCCTTCGCGTAGACGGGATCGGAGTGCTCGTCCACGCCCTCGGGCAGGTCGATCTCCGGCCGCGAGACGCGCAGGAAGCTGTCGGCGTTGCCGGCGGCGAGCGCGCGCGCCTCCTTCGTGGAGACGACGTCGTACGGCGGGGAGGCGACCTGGGCGGCGAGGGCGGCGGGCGGGCGCAGGGCGCGGAACGGGCTGAGCGTGGCCATCGGACCTCCGGGCGGCGCGGCGGCCGCCGGCGAGTGGAAGGGGGTCCGGCGCGCGGGGGCGCCGGGGGCCACTCGTCTTAACAGGGTCGGCGGCTCACCCCCACAGCTTCTCGTCGCGGTGCTTCAGCACGTGGCCGCAGACGGCGCAGACGCGGACCGCGCCGCCCACCCCGGCCGACCGGCCGTCGGCGTAGGTGTGATCGCAGCCCTCGAGCAGCCGGGCCTCGTCGGCGCGGAGCGCGGCGAGCGCCGCCTCGTGCTTCGCGATCTCCACCCGCAGCTCCGTACGGCGGGCCAGCCTTTCGGACTGTGTCACGCGCGCCCTCCCCGCTTCCGTTCCTGGTATCCGGCGAGTGTATCGGGGAAGTCCGCGCCGCGCGCGCCGGCGACCTTCGAACCGTCGGCCGTCGTGTCGATCCCTGCCGAGCCGCCGGGCGAGGCGCCGGGCGCAAGGATTGCGGCAAGGAAGCGACCGCCGCGTCCCTTGCGCGTGGGACACGGTGGGCGCGCACCTTGCCCCACCCGTTCGCGTCAGGAGTTTCCGGGAGGTTAGCGCTGGGTCCGGACTTCCGGGCCGAACCGGCACGTCGGTTGCTCGATCGGCACCCCCGAACGTGGCGCCATGGCCGCCGCCCGCCCACGGTCCGGTGCTCCAGCGCCGGGCCCTGGTCCCCGGGCCGCCGCCCGGAGACGAACCATGGCCTCGACCCACCGCGCGGCGCTCGCCGCGCTCGCCCTCCTCACCGCCACCGCCGCCTGCGATCAGGCTCGCCCGACGCTCGGCGAGGCCGACGCCGGCGCGGGCGGCGACTGCACCACCTGCCACGGCGACGCCACGCGCTCCGAGGCGAGCGCGCTGCTCCAGGCGGCCCCGCCGCTCGACGCGCACGGCAGCGCCACCGGGCCTGCGGTCGGCGCGCACCAGGCGCACCTGCACGCCACCGCGGTGTCCGGGCCCATCGCCTGCGCCGAGTGCCACGCGGTGCCCACGCAGCGGCTCCACTCGAACGGCCAGGTGGACCTCGCCTTCGGCGCGCTCGCCCGCGCCGGCGGCGCGTCGCCGGCGTTCGCCGGGGGCAGCTGCTCCGGCGTGTACTGCCACGGCGCGACGCTCTCGGGCGGGAGCCTCACCGCGCCGGCCTGGGGCGGCGCCGGCCCGCTCGGCTGCGGGAGCTGCCACGGCGCGCCGCCGCCGTCGCACGCCGCCGGCGCGACCGCCTGCGCCAGCTGCCACCCCGGCACGGTCAACACCGACGGCACGCTGAACCTCGCCGGCGGCCTGCACCTCAACGGCCTGGTGGACGTGAGCCGCGCGCACCCCGACGGCTGGGCGGACCCGGCGCAGCACGGGCGCGCCGCGAAGCGCGACCTCTCGAGCTGCACCGCCTGCCACGGCGCGGACTACGGCGGCGGGACCTCCGGCGTCTCCTGCAACGGCTGCCACGGCGGCACCGCCTGGCAGTCGAACTGCACGTTCTGCCACGGCACCAAGGTCGCCGCGTACACCGCCGCCGACCTGCCCAGCGCCGCGCCGCCGCTCGGCACGCAGGGCGAGACGGCCACCACCGACCGCGCCGTCGGCGCGCACCGGGCGCACCTCGACGGCGGCGCGATCGCCGGCGCGGTCGCGTGCGCCGAGTGCCACGCCGTGCCCGCCGACCTCGGCCACCTCGACGGCGCCGCGCAGGTGACCTTCGGCAGCGCCGCCCGCCGCGACGGCGCCGCGCCGGCCTGGAGCGGGACGACCTGCGCGTCCACCTACTGCCACGGCG
>NZ_BAZG01000079.1 GCF_000964525.1 Anaeromyxobacter sp. PSR-1 | reverse complement strand
ACGCCGATGAGCAGCGCCGGCACGGCGCCGAGGAGAGCCATGGTCCGCGCGCGGTGCCGGACCTTGGGCTCGCGCAGGATGGGGAGGCCGTTCGAGATCGCCTCGAGGCCGGTGTAGATCGCGCCCCCCATCGCGTAGGCCCGCACCACCGTGCCCAGCGCGCCGGCCGCGCCGCGCTCGCCGGCGAGCCGGGAGAGCTCCGCCGGCACGGCGGCGACCGCGTCCGGGATGGCGCCCGCCCGCTGCGCGAGCGCCGCCCCGAGCACCAGCACGTGCGAGCCGACGAACGCGAGCAGGATGGGGGCGAGCAGCGCCACCGACTCCTTCACGCCGCGCAGGTTCGCGACCGCGAGCAGCGCGACCAGCGCCAGCGACGCCGGGAGCCGCGCCGCCGCCCAGCCCGCCGGGAGCACCGCCGCCGCGGCCTCGACGCAGGTGACCACCGACACCGCGACGTTGAGCCCCGCGTCGAGCACCAGCGCCACGCCGGACACGAGGGCCGCCCGCTCGCCCGCGGCGTGCCGGGCCGCGGTGTAGCCGCCCCCGCCGTGCGGGAAGTGCACGACCATCCGCGTGTAGGCGAGCGCGAGGATCGCCAGCGTCGCCAGCGTGCCCAGCCCCGCGACCACCAGCACGCCGCGGTGCCCGCCGCTGGCGCGGCCGAGCACGTCCGGCCCGTACACGCAGGAGCCGAGGAGGTCGCCGCCCATCGCGATCCAGGCGGTGAGGACGCCGACCGTGACGCGGTCGAGCACCCGGGGATCCGACAGGTCGCGATCGGTGCCGAGGACGGCGTGCCGGAGCCGGCGCACCCCTGCACGTTGCGCACGGCGTCCGCGCCCGAGCGGGCCGGCGCCGACCGGCGGCTCAGCGCGCCGGCTTCGGCCGCGCGGCGGACGGGCGCGCCGCCCTCGGCCGGCCGGCCGTCGCGCCCGCGCGCCGCGTCGCGACCGCGTGCAGGAACGACTCGACGTCCACGAGGTCGCGCGCGCCGAGCGGACGGAGGCGCTCCAGCAGCCCGTCGGAGAACGTCCGGAGCGCCGCGTAGGCGCTCCACGCCGGCGCCGCGTCGAGGCGCAGGTCGAAGCCGAGGCGGTCGGCGGCGGCCGAGGCGACCTTCGGCGACAGGAACACCTGCTTCGCCGGGGAGGCGACGAACGGGAACGCCGTCGCCAGCGGCCACGCCACGGCGCCGTCGCCCAGCGCGCCCGCGGCGGCGAACAGGCGCTCGAACCGCGCGCGCGCCGGCGAGGGCACCGCCAGCACCGCCAGCAGCGCCTCGAAGAACGGGAGCGCGGTCGCCTCGTCGGCGAGCGCCGCCTCGGCCTCCTCGAGGTCCACGGTGCCGGGGACGGCGGCGGCCTTCCCCAGCACGCGCAGGGCGCGCTCGACCAGCGCGCGGTGGTCGCCGTCGGCCAGCAGCGCCGCGGCCGTGCCGTCCCCGAACGCGCCCTGCATCTCCGCGCCGGCCGCGCGCCAGGCGCCGGCGCGGCCGCCCGGCGCGAGGTACGCCTCGCCGGCGAAGCCCCCGGGACACGCGGCCGTGAACTGCGCCACCGCCTGCTCGTGCGTGATCCAGCTCGCCGCGAGCGCGTACCGGCGGGTCCCGGCGTCGAGCGCGAACGTGGTGAGCCCCTCGAGCCAGGGATCGTGCCCCGCGGCCTCCAGGCTCAGCAGGCGCCGCGCGTCCGGCAGCCGGAGCTTCGCGGCGAAGCGCGACTCGCCCGCGGGGAAGAACACGTGCACCGCGGTCGGCTCGAGCGCCACCACGCGCCCGAGGCCGAGGGTTGCATGCCGCACCAGCGTGCCCGCCGACAGATCGTCCATGGTCGCTCCTCTTCGCGAGGGCGACCGTTCGAGGCGAACGGAGGTCGGCGCGATGTTGCTGCCAGGGAGTTGTACGCTGCCGCCGGGGTCCACGGCCAGCCCCTCCCCCGTTGGCCCCGCCACCTGCGCACGCGGCAGGCGCGCGGGCGGGCGGGCGCGGACGCGTCAGCGCGTGCCGGCGAGCAGGTCGCGCGCCTCGTCCACCACCGCGTCCACCCACTCGATCACCGCGCGCACCCGCGGGACGCGCCGCAGGTCGCCGTGCACGAGGAGCCACAGGTCGTACGAGGGCGGCTCCGGGCCGTCGAGCCGGACGAGCGCCGGGTCGCCGTCGGCGAGGAAGCACGGCAGCACCGCCGCGCCGAGCCCGGTGCGCGCGGCGGTGGCGAGCGCCAGGCTGGTGTTGCAGCGGAACGCCACGAGGCGGGCCGGCGCGAGATCGTCCATCCAGCGCTCCTGCGGCGAGGTCGCGCCCTCGTAGGCGAGCACCGGGTCGCGGGCCAGGTCCATCCGGCCGCGCCGCTCCGCGGCGAACGCGGGCGAGGCGTAGAAGCCGTACGCGACCGACGCGAGCTTGCGCGCGACCAGGCCGGCGTCGCTGGGGCGGCCGAGCCGGAGCGCCAGGTCCGCCTCGCGCCGGGTGAGGTCGTAGTTGCGGAAGTCGGCCGACACGTCCAGGAGGAGCCGGGGATGCCGCGCGCGGAGCGACGGCACCGCCGGCGCGAGCAGGTGGCTGGCCACCGGCACCGACGTGGTGAGCCGCACCGTCCCGGCCGGCGTGCGGTCGCGGGCGTCGGCGTGCCGCGCGATGGCGAGGACGTCCTCCTCCACCCGCGAGGCGAGCGCCGCCAGCTCCTCGCCCGCGGCGGTGCAGGCCCACCCCTGCGGCCCGCGCTCGAACAGCGGCAGGCCGAGCTCGTCCTCCAGCGCGGCCACGCGGCGGCCGACGGTGTTGCGGTCCACCCCGAGCCGCTTCGCCGCGCGGGCGAGGCTGCCGCTGCGGGACAGCTCGAGGAAGAAGAGCAGGTTTCCCCAGTCGAGCGGGCCCGCCATCACGACACGCGCCGGGTCCACCGCGCGCGGGTTCCTCGCCATCGCACCCTCCCCGCCCCCCGTGCGGCGGGGGCGGCGCGGACGCCGCAGCGGCCACGCGGCGGAGGCATAGCACGGCGCGGGCCCGGTCGGCTCGGTCAGGCCGCCCGGCGCTCGGGCTCCCGCGCGGGTTCACGGGGGCGGATCGCGGCGTAGGCGGCGAACGCGACCGCGCCCACCGCGAGCCCGCCGGCCATCCCGAGCGAGAGCGTCCGCGCCGAGCCCCACAGCAGCGGCGCGAGCGCCGCCGCCACCAGGGCGTTGCCCGCCGTCTGCATGAACGCCTGGCACGAGGACGCCATCCCGCGCCGCTCCGGGAACAGGTCGAGCGCCATGAGCGTGAGGGACGGCATCGCGAGGGAGGTGCCGAGCACGTACCCGACGAGCGGCAGCACGCTCCACGGCAGGGCGGGCGCGTGCAGCGCGTGGAACAGGACGTTCGCGAGGGCGGCGACCGCCATGGCGCCGAACCCCCAGGCCACGGTGCGCTGGTTGGTCATGCGCCCCGCGAGCGCGCCGGACGCCCAGTTGCCGATCATCATGCCGCCGCTGATCGGGCCGAACAGCCAGAGGAAGCCGGTCTCGCCCACGCCGAGGTGGCGGAGCAGGAACACCGGCGCGGACACGATGTACAGGAACACCGCCGAGAAGCTGCAGGTGACGCCCGCCACCAGCGCGAGGAACGCGCGCGACGAGAGGACCTCGCGGTAGCCCCGCAGCATGGAGCGGACCTGCAGCGGCCGCCGCTGCGCCGGCGGCAGCGTCTCCGGCAGCGCGCGCCAGCACCAGGCGCACAGGGCCGCCGAGAACAGCGCCAGGAAGCCGAACACCGCGCGCCAGCCCAGCCACACGTGCAGCCAGCCGCCCACCACCGGCCCGAGCGCCGGGGCGATCGCGAACACCAGCGCGATGCGGCTCATGAGCCGGCGCGCCTCGGCGCCGTCGAGCAGGTCGCGCACCACCGCGCGGCCGATGACCATGCCCGCCCCGGCGGTCGCGCCCTGCAGCGCCCGGAACGCCACGAGCGCCTCGACGCGCCACGAGAGCATGCAGCCGACAGAGGCGAGCGCGAACAGCGCCAGCATCACCAGCGTCACCCGCCGGCGACCCAGCGCGTCGGAGATGGCGCCCTGCCAGAGCGTCATCACCGAGAACGGCACCATGTAGGCCGTGAGCGTCTGCTGCACCAGCACCGCCGGCGCGCCGAACACCCGGCCGATCTCCGGGAACGACGGGAGGTACGCGTCGGTGGAGAACGGGCCGAGCGCCGACAGCGCGGCGAGCAGGACGGCGAGCCGCCCGTGGTGCCGGGCGGTGGCGGGGGCGAGGCGTGGCATGGGGCGGGGCCGAGGTGTAGCCCCTCCGCCCGCGGCGCTCAAGCCGCTTCCCGGCGGCGCGCCGGGCTCACCCGATGTTGAGCGAGCGCATGCGCCGCCAGAGCGTGCTGCGCGACAGCCCGAGGGCGCGCGCGGCCTCCGCGCGGCTCCAGCGGTGCGCCTGCAGGGCCGCCTCGATGGTGGCGCGGTCGTGCGCGTCCGCCGGCTCGACGGCGCGCGCCGGGGCGTGCTCCGGCGTCCTCCCGGCGAGCACCTCCGGCGGAAGGTCCTCCGGCTGCAGCGTCTGGCCCCGGCACACGGTCACCCCGAACTCGAGCGCGTTCTCCAGCTCGCGCACGTTGCCCGGCCAGGAGTGCGACATGAGCGCGCGCAGCGCGTCCGGCGAGAAGCGCACCGCCCGGCCCGCCCGCGCGCAGACGCGGGAGAGGAGGAGCTGCGCCATCGGCTCGATGTCCTCGCGCCGCTCGCGGAGCGGGGGGAGCTCCACCGGGAAGACGCGCAGGCGGTAGTACAGGTCCTCGCGGAACGTCCCCTCGGCGACGGCGCGGCGCAGGTCGCGGTTCGTGGCCGCGATGATGCGGGCCTCGGCGCGGCGCGGCTGGTTTTCGCCGACGCGCTCGTACGTGTGCTCCTGGAGGACGCGCAGCAGCTTGACCTGCAGGTGCAGCGGCAGGTCGCCGACCTCGTCGAGGAACAGCGTGCCCTGGGCGGCCGCGGCGAACCGGCCGGGCCGGTCGCGGGTGGCGCCGGTGAACGCGCCGCGCACGTGGCCGAACAGCTCGCTCTCGAGCAGGTCGCCCGGCAGCGCCGCGGCGTTGACCGCCACGAACGGCCCGCTCCGGCGCGGCGAGTGCGCGTGGACGAGCCGCGCCAGGACCTCCTTGCCCGAGCCGCTCTCGCCGGTGACGAGCACCGAGGCCTCGCTGTACTGCAGGCTCTCCACGAGGCGCATCACCCGCCCCATGGCGCGCGAGCGGCTGATGATGCCGGTGGTCGCGAGCGCGGCGGCGGCGTCGCCCACCTCCTCCTCCGCGGGCCGGAGCACCACCAGGTAGCGCGCGTCGCGCGCGCAGACGCCGTGCGGGTCGAGCTGGAGCGGCGCGGCGGTGACGGACAGCAGGTGCGAGGCGCCGTCGCCGGCGCGGAGCAGCGCGCGCCAGCCCTCGCGCTTCTCGCCCCCGAGCAGCGCCTGGCGGATGGGGCCGTCCTCGCCGAACAGCTCCGCGCCGAGCAGCGCCTCCACCGGCGTCCCGACGGTCCGCGCCGCGGCGCCCTCCCCGAGCAGCACGTCCAGGCGAGACGACACGTGCCGCACGCGGAACTGGTCGTCGAGCGCCATGCACACGCGCCCGAGGGAGCCGAAGGCCGCGTTCACCGCGGCGAACGCGACGTCGCTGCCATGTTCCGGTGCGCTCATGTGCCGCAGGTTGGCATGCCGCGTCGCAACGCGAAACGCGGTGTTTCGTCGCGCTGAAACGTTCCGTGTCGCAGCGACGGCCGCGCTCGACGCAACCCTGCGGAATCACGTGGTCCGCCCGTGGGCACGCGTCCCGCAGAGGGCATGAGCGAGGCCCGTGCGGCCATCCACCGAACAGGAGATCTCTCGTGCGCAAGCTGATCCGAACCCTCGTGACCGGGGCCGCACTGGCCGCCCTGGCGCTGCCGCTGGCCGGCCGCGCCGCCGATCCCGATCCGCAGCAGAAGAAGATCGACGAGCTGGCCAAGGAGCTCGAGGCGCTCAAGCAGCAGGTGAAGAAGGACGAGGAGAAGTCGCTCAGCAAGTGGCTGACGGTGAGCGGCGACTACCGGTTCCGCCTCGACTCGCTGAAGGGCGAGGTGCCGGCCTACTACCAGTACATGGGGCCGACCTCGATGCCGGTGGCGATGCCCGGCTTCGACCCGGAGAACGGCACGCTGATGACGAACCGCTTCGGCCTGAACCTGAAGGCCAAGGCGACGCGGAACGTCACGGTCACGACGCGCCTGCTCATGAACAAGACGAGCGGCATGCAGACCGCCGACGCGACCAACGCCGGCTTCTTCGCGGATCGCATGTCGATCCTGGACGGCACCATCGGTCACGTCCCGAGCGACAACGCGCTCCGGGTGGACCAGGTGTTCGCGACCTGGAGCAACATCTTCGACCAGCCGGTCTGGTTCTCGGTCGGCCGCCGCCCGTCCACGGGCGGATCGCCCACCCACGTGCGGCAGAACGGCGAGCGCCCCGGCAACGGCGGCGTGCCCGGCCTGCTGGTGGACTACGCGTTCGACGGCATGACGCTGGGGTGGGCGCCGGAGATCGACGCGCTCCCCGGCGCGTTCGCGAAGCTCTGCTACGGCCGCGGCTTCGACGCGGGCTACAGCAACACGAACGACCTGAAGGACACCGACATGCTCGGCGTGCAGGTCGTCCCGGTGGACACCGACCCGCTCCGCATCGACCTCCAGTGGAACCGCGGGTTCAACATCTTCGACGACCCGAACAACGTGTCGGTCGAGCTCGGCGACATCGACTGGTACGGCGTGGGCCTGCTCAGCACGCTGAAGGGCATCGGCCCCGGCAGCCTCACCTCGTTCGCGAGCGGCGGCGTCAGCATCACCCACCCGAACGGCAAGCACCTGCTGCTCGGCGGCATGGACTCCGGCGCCGGCCTGCTCACCAGCGGGCCGGACACCTCCGACCGCACCGGCTACGGCGCGTACGTCGGCGTCCGCTACGACCTGCCCGCCGGCACCAAGATCGGCGGCGAGTACAACTACGGCTCGAAGTACTGGATGCCGTTCGATCCCGCCGCCGACGACATGTGGACGAGCAAGCTCGGCACCCGCGGCAACGTCTACGAGGCGTACCTGATCCAGGAGCTGCCGCTCCCGGCCATCTCGTCCTTCGTGAGCAAGGCGTTCTTCAAGGTGGGCTGGCAGTACTACGACTTCCAGTACACGGGCAGCAACAACTGGATCGGCGCCCCGGTGAAGGTCTCGGAGCTGATGGCCAGCCCCATGAACGCGCAGATGCTCCCGCCGGTGAAGACCGCCCAGGACTTCTACGGCACGTTCGAGGTCCGCTTCTAGGTCACGCGCGCGCGGCGGGTGGACGAGGTCCGTCCCCCGCCGCGCGCGGCCTTTCGTCGCACGCCGAACCCGCCCCGCCCGCACCTGGCTCCCGTCGCTGAAGGCACCAACCCTCCCCGCAGCAGCAGCACCCGTTCCAAGGAGATCCCGATGAAGAAGGCTCTCGCAGTGGTGGTCGCGGTCGTCCAGCTGGCGATGTGCCTGGTGGCGCTGAGCGGCGTCGCCCGGGCCGACGAGACGAAGATGGTGGGCGTCATCACCAAGATCGACCTCGCGGGCAAGGACGCGAAGACCGCGACCGTCGTCCTGAAGGACGTCAAGACCGAGGAGCTGGTCGAGATCGTCGTCGAGGACGACCTCACGCTCGACAAGTTCAAGGACCACCGCATCGTCGACGGCGACGAGATCCGGTGCAAGTACGAGGTCAAGGACGGCAAGAAGCTCTCGACCTACTTCCGCAAGACGGCCGGCTGCTGATCGCGGCGCGCCGCCTCCCCCTCCCACCTCGTCCCCCCGACCGAGGAACCACACCATGAGACGTTCGGCGGCAGTCGCCTCCGCGCTGGTCGCGCTGCTCCAGGCCCCCGGGGCCTTCGCGGCGGAGCACCCGGGCCGGAGCCAGATCGAGAAGGACGGCTACAAGGGCCCGTCCACCTGCGAGGAGTGCCATCCCGGCAAGGCGAAGGAGTTCCTGGGCACGGTCCACTGGAAGCACGCTTCCAAGGTCGACAACGTCGACAACCTGGACCCGAAGCAGGAATACGGGATGAAGAACCGCATCTACACGATGTGCAACGGCAACGACATCGTGAATAACCTGAAGGAGATCCCGAAGAACGCGGACGGCAAGTCCAAGTTCACCGGCTGCAACACCTGCCACCCCGGCAACCACCTGAACGACGTGGGCAGCACCGGGCCCGAGGCGGAGGCGGCGGTGGACTGCCTGGTCTGCCACTCCACCGAGTACGACTTCCGGCAGCGCAAGCCGTACAAGGACGAGCAGGGCCGCGTGGTCATGGGCCAGGACCGCAGCACCAAGGCGGCGCTCGCGATCGGCAAGCCCACCGTGAAGAACTGCATGACCTGCCACGAGACGGCGGGCGGCGGCGTGCTGGTGAAGCGCGGCTTCTCCTTCACGAAGGACACCGACGCCCACGCGGCGAAGGGCATGGTGTGCGTCGACTGCCACCAGGCGAAGGACCACCGCATCCCCACCGGCTTCGACCCGAACAACTGGGCGAACGACGACCTGCGGGTGTCCTGCGACGGCTGCCACGGCGAGAAGCCGCACAAGAGCGCGGACTACAACCGCCACACCGCGAAGATCGCCTGCCAGACCTGCCACATCCCGCGCACCGGCGGCGCGGTGGCGAAGGACTTCACGGTCTGGGAGAAGGGCGGCGACGGCTTCTACGAGCCGACCACGCTGAAGAAGGACGCGAACGAGACCGTCCCGGTCTACGCCTGGTACAACCACACGGTCCGCAACGAGCCGCACTTCATCGGCCCGAAGGGCAGCCGCAAGGACGGGAAGAGCAAGATCTACCCGTTCAAGATCTACATGGGGAAGGCGTTCTACGACGCGAAGTCGGGGAAGCTGCTCTCCATGGACTTCGCGCCGCCGATGGCGAACGGCGACACGCGCGCCGGCGTCGAGTCCGCCGCGCGGACGCTCGGGATGAAGGACCCCGCCGCGGTGGCGAAGGCCGCGGTGCCCGGGTGGCAGACCATCTACTTCGGCAGCAACCACCTGGTCACGAAGTCGAAGGCGCTGAACTGCGTGAACTGCCACGGCGTGAACGGCGTGCTCGACTTCCGGGACCTCGGGTACTCCGCCGCCGAGGTGAAGAAGCTCACGAACCCGGAGCTGTACTTCAAGCAGCTCATCGAGAAGCAGAAGGAAGAGTGGTGAGGGTTCGCGCAGCGGACCCGCGCTCCCCAAGCGGCGCGGTCGCTGCGCGGCCTTCGCGCCCGGGCGCCTGACCGCCCCCCGACGTCGCGACCGCCGCGCGGGCGGCCGCGAGGTCCGGGCGGCGCGCGCCCCCGGCGCTGGGCGACGCCCCTCGTCCCGGAGCCTCCATCGCTCCGGGACGAGGGGATCGCCTTCTCGGGGCGCGGCGCGGCGTGGCGCGCCGGCCGCGGGGGGACCGACGGTAAGCTCGGCGTCCCCACCGCCCTCGGGCAGGAGACGCCATGAGCCCCACGCGCCGGCACCCGCACGTCGTCAACGTCGCCGAGATCCCCCAGACCGTCACCGAGCAGGGCACGCGGTTCGCGTTCCGCCGCCGCCAGCTGTCCGCCGGGAGCGGCGGCGAGCAGCTCGGCTGCAGCCACATGGAGCTGCCGCCCGGGAAGACCGCCTGGGCGCACCACTTCCACTGCGCGAACGAGGAGGCGATCTTCGTGCTCGCCGGGAGCGGGCTGCTGCGCCTCGGCGACGCCGAGGTGCGGGTCGGCCCGGGCGACTACGTGGCGCTGCCGGCCGGCCCGGCCGCCGCGCACCAGCTCCGCAACGACGGCGCCGCACCGCTGCAGTACCTCGCGCTCTCCACGATGCTCCCCACCGACATCACCGTGTACCCGGACTCCGGCAAGGTGGGCCTGTTCGCGGGCGCGGCGCCGGGCGGGCCGAAGGAGCGCCGCTACCTGGCCGGCTTCACGGCGCGGCCCGAGGGCGGCGCCTGGTTCGACGGCGAGCGCGTGGACGGCTGACGCGCGCCGGCCGCGGGGCCGCCGCATCGAGGTCCGAAAACGGCGAGCGCGGCGGCCCGGCCCCCGCCATGATGCCGCGCATGCCCCGCCCCGCCCCCCCGCCGCCCGTGCCCGGCCTGGACGCCGGCGCCTGCTGGCGCGCCCACGTCGCCCGCGACGCGCGGTTCGACGGCCGCTTCTTCACGGCGGTGCTGTCCACCGGCATCTTCTGCCGCCCGATCTGCCCGGCGCGCACGCCGCGCCGGGAGCACTGCGCGTTCTACCCGAGCGCGGCGGCGGCCCAGGCCGCCGGGTTCCGCCCCTGCCTGCGCTGCCGCCCGGAGCTCGCGCCCGGCGTGGCCGGGTGGCGGGGCACGGCGAACACGGTGGCGCGCGCGCTCGCGCTCATCTCGGCCGGCGCGTGGGGCGAGGGCGACGACGTCGAGGCGCTCGCCGAGCGCGTCGGCGTGGGCGGCCGGCAGCTCCGCCGCCTGTTCGCCCGGCACGTGGGCGCGCCGCCGGTCCGGATCGCGCAGGCGCAGCGCGTGCTGCTGGCGCGCCGGCTGCTCGCGGACACCGCCCTGCCGCTCGGCGACGTGGCCGCGGCGGCGGGCTTCGGGAGCGTGCGCCGCTTCAACGAGGCGGTGCGGCGGACGTTCCGGCGCCCGCCGAGCACGCTGCGGCGCGGCGCGTCCGCCCCGCCGCCGGACGGCGCGATCGCGATCGCGCTGCCGCACACCGCCCCGTACGACTGGCCGGCGCTGCTCGAGTTCCTGGGCGCGCGCGCGATCCCGGGCGTCGAGCAGGTGGCGGACGGCGCGTACCGCCGCACGGTGGCGCTCGACGGTGCCGCGGGCACGGTCGAGGTCCGGCCCGATCCGCGGGGCCGCGGGCTCGTCGCGACGCTGCGCCTGCCGCGGGTGGCGGCGATCGCGCCGGCGGTGGAGCGCCTCCGCCGGCTGCTCGACCTCGACGCCGACGCCGGGGCGATCGGCGCGCACCTCGCCGGCGATCCGCTGCTCGCGCCGCTCGTCGCGGCGCGGCCCGGCCTGCGCGTGCCGGGCGCCTGGGAGCCGTTCGAGCTGGTGGTGCGCGCGGTGCTCGGGCAGCAGGTGAGCGTCGCCGCGGCGCGGACGCTGGCGGGCCGGCTCGCGGCGCGCCTCGGCGCGCCGGTGGACTCCGGCGATCCCGCGCTGTCGCGGCTGTTCCCCGGCCCGGAGGCGCTCGCCGGCGCCGACCTGGAGGGGCTCGGGCTGACCCGCGCCCGCGCCGCCACGCTCGCCGCGATCGGCGGCGCGGTGCGCGACGATCCGTCGCTGCTCGCGCCGGGCGGCGAGCTGGAGGACGCGGTGGCGCGCCTCGACGCGCTGCCCGGCATCGGCCGCTGGACCGCGCAGTACGTGGCGATGCGCGCGCTGCACCAGCCGGACGCGTTCCCGGAGGGCGACCTCGGCCTGCTCGCCGCGCTCGGCGGCCTGCGCGGCCGCGGGCGGGCGGCGCCCGGGGAGCTGCTGCGGCGGGCAGAGCGCTGGCGCCCGTGGCGCGCGTACGCGGCGCTGCACCTGTGGACGACCCTGCGGCCCCGCGCGCCCGCGGCGGCCCGCGCACCCAAGAGGAAGGAGAGGCGGTCATGACGCTCGAGCACGTGGTGGTGGAGTCCCCCGTCGGCCCGGTGCACCTCGTCACGGACGGGCGCGCGCTCCTCGCGCTCGAGCTGGGGGACACCCCGCTCCTGCGCCCGGCGCTGGCCCGGCGCTTCGGCCCGGACCTCGCGCTGCGCGTGGGCCGCGACGCGCTCGGCCTGGCCGCGCGGGCGCGCGCCTGGTTCGCGGGCGACCTCGGCGCGCTGGACGGCCTCCCGCTCGAGCCGGGCGGCACGCCGTTCCAGCGGCTGGTGTGGGCCGAGCTGCGCCGCATCCCGGCCGGCGAGACCCGCAGCTACGGCGCGCTCGCGGCGGCGCTGGGCCGGCCGGGCGCGGCGCGGGCGGTGGGGCTCGCGAACGGCCGGAACCCGATCGCGATCGCCATCCCCTGCCACCGCGTCATCGGCGCGGACGGGAGCCTCACCGGCTACGCGGGCGGGCTCGACCGGAAGCGGTGGCTGCTCGCCCACGAGCGCGCTGCGCGCGGCGTCGCTCAGCCGGCGCGCGGGACCGCGTAGCGGAGCTGCACCAGGCCGCGCCCGAAGCGCTTCAGCTCGGTGAGCGCCAGGGTCCCGGGCAGCGCCGCCGGCAGCAGCGGGACGCCCGCGCCGAGCACCACCGGCACGACCGACACCTGCAGCTCGTCCAGCAGGCCGCGCGCGGCGAACTGCGCCGCGAGCTTCCCGCCGCCGACCAGCCAGACGTCCCGGCCCCGGGCGGCCCGGACCATCTCGTCGTGCACCGCGTCCAGGGCGCCGCCGGCGGCCGAGGTGAAGCGCAGGTCCGCGCCAGGGATGGCCGGCAGCGCACGGTGCGTGAACACCCACGTCGGCCGCCCCTCGTACGGCCACGCCATGCCCTCGCCCAGCACGAACTCGTAGGTCGCGGCGCCCATCGCGAGCGCACCCACCTCGCCGACGAACGCCTGGTAGTCCGCCTCGACGCCCTCGGCGTCGTTGAACGCCATCAGCCAGCCCAGGCCACCGTCCGGGTCGGCGATGAAGCCGTCCAGGGTGGCCGCCACGTAGTAACGGGTCTTCGTCGCCATTGGTCCGCCCGTTCTGCCCCGGAAGCGCCCCGCGCGTCTGCCCCGGCGCGCGTTCCCGATGGGGCCGCGTCAGGAGCCCGGCGCGGTCGGCGGCGAGAACAGCGCCGCGATGGCCCGGGCCACCGTCCGCCAGAGCGCCCGCACGACGTAGAGCAGCGCGGTGAGCAGCACGAGCGCCGCCGCGAGCGCGATCCACGGGTGGGCCCAGATCGCCCAGGCGAGCGCCGCCACCACGCCGAGCTCGCCCGTGGTCGCGGCCGCGTTCGTCACCGGCTCGGGCGAGGTGTCGATGGTGGCGCGCAGCCCGAGCTTGGTCGCGTGCGTGGCGAGACCGAGCGCGCCGCCGAGCAGCGCGGCCACCACCGCGAGGCGCGGCTCGCCCCAGGTGGCGAGCACCGCGAGCGCCGCGGCCGCGAACGGGCGGATGGCGGTGTGGACCGCCTCCCACGCGGTGGCGATCCCGGGCACCAGCATGGCGAGCGCCTCGACGAGCGCGAGCGCGCCCGCCGTCCCGAACACCCACGGGTCCGTGAGCACGCCGAGCGCGCCGGGCAGCGGGCCGATCCAGCCGAGGTGGCCCGCGAGCCCCACGAACGCGGCCGCCGCGTACGCGCTGATCCCCGACGCGAACGCGAGGCCGAGCGACTGGGCCAGGGCGGTGAGCGGCTCCACGCGGGGAGCCTAACCGAACCGAGCGTGCGCGTCCGGCGGCACCGACGACCCACGCGGGAGGCGCACGCCCGTCCCCCCGTCCCGTGCTCGATGGACGTGCCGGGTGCGCCGGCAGGGGCCACCCTGAGAGGCGGGACCGCGACGCGCGGGGCCGGGACGTTGCGGCCCGCCGCCCGGGGCTTTACGAGTCGAGCGCACATGGCGGACCACCACGAAACCATCGTCGTCGTGGACGACGACCCCGACCTCCGCGAGACGCTCGGCGAGCTGCTCGAGGAGGAGGGGTACGAGCCGCGCCTGTTCGAGAACGGGCGCGAGGCGCTCGACTACCTGCGGCACGGCGGCGACCCGAGCCTCATCCTGCTCGACCTGATGATGCCGGAGATGAACGGCTGGCAGTTCCGGGAGGCGCAGCTCCGCGACGACCGGCTCCGCGACATCCCGGTGGTGGTGATGACCGCGAGCCGCGGGCTCGACGGCGCGCCGCTCACCGCCCGCGAAATCCTCTACAAGCCGATCGGCCTCGGCGAGCTCATCGACGCGGTGGAGCGCAACGCACGGTGAACCGCGCGCCCGGGCCGGCGCGTGGTAGAACCGCGCGCCATGCCCGAGGCCGGCCTCGCACAGCTCGTCCCGCTCACCGCCGTCGCCCTGCTCGCGGGCGTGGTGGACGCCATCGCGGGCGGCGGCGGGCTGCTGACCCTCCCCGCGCTGCTCTGGACCGGGCTCCCGCCGCACCTCGCGCTCGGCACGAACAAGGGCCAGTCGGTGTTCGGCTCGTTCGCGGCGCTGGTGCGCTTCTCGCGGGCCGGGATGGTGGACGGGCGGCGCGCGCGGCTCACCTTCCCGCTGGGGCTGGCCGGCTCGCTCGCCGGCGCCGGGCTGGTGCTGCTCGTGCCCCCGGCCGCGCTGCGGCCGGTGGTGCTGGCGCTGCTCGCGTCCGCCGCGCTGTTCGTCGGGCTGCGCCGCGGTCCCCCCGCCCGCCCGGACGGCGCGCGGCGCCCGGCGGCGCCGCTCGTCGCCGGCGCCATCGCGGTCGCCATCGGCGCCTACGACGGCTTCTTCGGCCCGGGCACCGGCACGTTCCTCATCGTCGCGTTCGTGGCGCTGCTCGGCGACGGGCTGGCGCACGCCTCGGCCGGCGCGAAGGTGGTGAACTTCGCGTCCAACCTGGCCGCGGTGACGTTGTTCTCGATCAAGGGCGTGGTGGTCTGGCGGATCGCGGTGCCCATGGCGGCCGCCCAGCTGGCCGGCGGGTGGATCGGCGCGCACCTCGCGGTCCGGCGCGGCGACGCGCTGGTCCGGCGCACGGTGGTCCTGGTGACGCTCGCCCTGGCCGTCAAGCTGGCCTGGGACATGCGCTCCTGACGCGCCGCGCCCAGGACGGCGGTGGGGCACCGGCCCGGGTGCAAAGGCGCGCCCCCCGCTGGTACACTGGCGCGCCGCACCGACCCTGCTCGAGAGGAGAGCCCTGCCGATGAGCCGCATCGTCTCCGCCGAGGAGGCCGTCTCGGTCGTCAAGTCCGGCCACCGGGTGTTCGTGCACAGCGTCGCCGCGGCCCCGCGCCGGCTGATCGAGGCGCTCACCGCGCGCGCGCCCGAGCTGAGCGTGGTCGAGATCGTCTCGATCCACACCGAGGGCGACGCGCCGTACGCCGCGCCCGAGATGGCCCGGCACTTCCGCGTGAACGCGCTGTTCGTCGGGCCCAACGTGCGCAAGGCCATCGAGGAGGGGCGCGGCGACTACCTGCCGGTGTTCCTCTCCGAGGTGCCGCAGCTCTTCCGCTCCGGGATCCTGCCGCTCGACGTGGCGCTGGTGCACGTCTCGCCGCCGGACCGCCACGGCTTCTGCTCGCTGGGCGTGTCTGTGGACGTGAGCCGCGCCGCGGTGCAGACCGCGCGGACGGTGATCGCGCAGGTGAACCCGCGCATGCCGCGCACCCACGGCGACGGCCTCATCCACGTGGACGCGATCGACTACATGGTGGAGGTGGACGAGCCCATCCACGAGGCGCCGGTGCGCGCGCTCACCGAGGTCGAGCGCGCCATCGGCCGGCACTGCGCCGAGCTGGTGGACGACGGCGCCTGCCTGCAGCTCGGCATCGGCGCCATCCCGCAGGCCACCCTCGCCGCGCTGGGCGACCACCACCGCCTCGGCATCCACACCGAGATGATCTCCGACGGCGTGGTGGACCTGGTGGAGAAGGGCGTCATCACCGGCGAGGCGAAGCGCGTCCACCCCGGCAAGATCGTGGCCGGGTTCGCGCACGGCACCCGCCGCCTCTACGACTTCCTGGACGACAACCCGCTCGTCGCGATGCTCGACATCGCCTACGTGAACGACACGGCCGTGATCCGCCGCAACCCCAAGGTCACCGCCATCAACAGCGCCATCGAGGTGGACCTCACCGGCCAGGTGTGCGCCGACTCGGTGGGCGAGCGGCAGGTGTCCGGGGTGGGCGGCCAGATGGACTTCATCCGCGGCGCGGCCCTGTCCGAGGGCGGCAAGCCCATCATCGCGCTGCCCTCCACGAACGCCGCCGGCGAGTCGCGCATCGTCCCGGTGCTGCGCCCGGGCGCGGGCGTGGTCACCACCCGCGCGCACGTCCACTTCGTGGTCACCGAGCACGGCATCGCCGACCTGTTCGGCAAGAACCTGCGCCAGCGCGCCGCCGCGCTCATCGCCGTGGCGCACCCGAAGCACCGCGACGCGCTCACCGCCGACGCGCGGCGCCGGTTCGGGAGCTGGTAGCCGGCCCGCCGGCGCGGCGCTGGGGTGCGAGCCACCGGCGCACGCGCTCGTAGACGCCCGGATCGCAGAGCAGGTCGAGGTGGCCCACGCCGCGCGCGATCGCGCGGCCCCCGGCCCCGAACGCGAGCGTGCGCGCGGGGTCCCGGTGCCGGCCCAGCGCGCTCGCGAGCGGGACCAGCCCGTCGCCGAGGAGGTCGGCCGCGGCGCTCCTCCGGCGCGCGCTCGTCCCGGCGATCGCGAGGCACCGGACGCCGGGGGGCAGCGCGACCGGGCGGCGCGGATCGCGCCACGACGCGAAGCGATCCCGGCCCTGCCAGTCCTCGTCGAGCAGGCTCCCGTGGCGCAGGTCGGTGATGCCGGCGCTGCGGATCCGCCCGACGCGCGCCAGCGGCGCGGTGTAGGGGCTGACGCCGAGGACCACGTCCACCCAGTTGCCGCCGCGCTCCAGGGCCGCCCCGTGGTGCGGCGTCCCGAGGAAGATCGCGTTCGTCAGGCGCTCGGGCCAGGCGTGCCCGGCCGCCGTCCCGTGGTGGCAGGCGCTGCGCGCGACGAGGCCGCCCATGCTGTGGCCCAGGACGGTGAGGTCCCGCAGCGGGACGGGCCAGGCGCGCTGGAGCGCCTCCAGGATCCCGGCGAACGCCCGGCCGTTGGTGGAGACGTGGAGGCCGCTGTTGTAGTGCAGGTAGAGCGGCGTGTACCCGAGGTCCCGCGCGAGCGCGGCGCCGTGGTCGTGGCCGCGGCGGCACCAGCGCTGGGGGTTCGTGCAGAGCCCGTGCACGAGCACCACCACCTTCGAGGTCGCCCCCGGGATCGCCTCCGCCAGCGCCGCCCGCTCCAGCGCGACCGGCCTGCCCTCGAAGCACAGCCGCATCGGGATCGCGAGCGGGTTCCCGGTGGCGGCGAGGTGATCCCCGAGCACGCCGTTCAGGGCGGCGAGCACCGCCTCGCGCCCCGCCGAGCTGGCCCCGGCGCGGCCGGCGAGCCGGGAGACCGCGGCGTCGTACCCCTCCCCCGCCAGCCGCGTCACGCCCCGGACCGCGCCGTACACGAGGCCGGTGAGGCCGCGGGTGCGCGCGCTCCCCGGCGCGTCGAGGAACCACGGCCCGCGCGCGATGTTGTGGTGCATCGCCTCGACCACCGCCGTCACGCCGAGCGTCGCGTCGAACGCGAGCCGGCCCCACCCCCGGAGATCGGCGACGTCGACGCGGGCCCCCATCGGCGCGCAGCATGCAGCAGCGCGCCGGCCCGGCCAAGGGGGCATCCGCCCTAGCGCTCGCGCCCTCGATCCCGGCCGGGCTCGGGCGCCTGCCGCTCGCGCTCCACGCCCTCCTCCTCCCCGGTGCCGAAGTACCCCTCGTCGTAGGGCTCCCGCCTGGGCGGGAGGTCGGTGCGTGGCGCCTTGCCGGGGTCCTTGCGTGGCCGATCCTTGGGCTCGCCCTTCATGGTCCCCTCCTCTCCTCGCAAGCTGGGGCTATCACCAGCCCAGGTGAACCCCGTCCCTCGCCCGCGCGCGTTGCCGGCGCCGGCCGGGGGATGGAACGTTCGTCCGGAGGCATCCCGATGGCGAGGGCGATCTGGAGCGGCGCGCTGACCTTCGGCCTGGTGAACATCCCGGTGAAGCTCTACACCGCGGTGCACCAGAAGGAGGTCCGGTTCCACATGCTGCACGACGCGGACGGCGCCCGCATCCAGCTGCGCCGCTTCTGCTCGAGCGAGGAGAAGGAGGTCCCCTACGAGCACATCGTGAAGGGGTACGAGGTGTCGCCCGGCCGCTACGTCACGGTGACGCGCGAGGAGCTGGAGGCGTTCGACCCGAAGGCCACGCGCACCGTGGAGATCCACGACTTCGTCGAGCTCTCCGAGATCGACCCGGCCTACTTCGAGGCGAGCTACTACCTCGTGCCAGACCGCAGCGCGGCGAAGGCGTACCGGCTGCTCGGCGACGCCATGCGCAAGGCGGGCAAGGTGGCCATCGCCACCGCCGTGCTGCGCACCCGGGAGTCGCTCTGCTGCGTGCGCCCGGCGGCCGGCGGCGCGCTGGCGCTCTCCACCATGAACCGCGCCGACGAGATCGACTCGCCGGCCTCGCTGGAGCTGCCGGAGGCGGGCGAGCCGTCCTCGCGCGAGCTGCAGATGGCGGAGCAGCTGGTGGCGTCGCTCTCCGGGCCGTTCGAGCCCGAGCGCTACCCGGACCTGCGCCGCGAGCGGGTGCTCGAGCTCATCGAGCGCAAGGCCGAGGGCCAGACCATCGAGGCGCCCGCCGCCGAGCCGGCCGGCGCGGAGGTGGTGAGCCTCGCCGACGCGCTCTCGGCCAGCCTGGCCGCGGCCCGCCGGCGGGACGGCGAGCACGAGGCGCCGGCGCGCGGCGAGCGGCGC
>NZ_BAZG01000080.1 GCF_000964525.1 Anaeromyxobacter sp. PSR-1 | reverse complement strand
CCTGGCAGGCGGACGCCGCGCGCCAGGCGGCCGCTCCCCCGATGCGCGGCCGGCGGCCGCCGGGGCCCGACGCCGCCGCGCGGTCCCGCACCGCGCCGCCCGCCTCGGCCGCGAAGCCGACCGCGGTCCGCGGCGCCGAGGGCATGGCGCGGCCCGCCCGCCCGCCCGGCGCCGCGGGGCCGGGCGCGGGCCAGGGGAGCCCCACGCGCATCGAGCGCCAGGACGCGCGCAGCGACTCGCAGGAGGCGAAGCGCGAGGCGGCGGAGCCGCGCCGGGAGGAGCCTCGGGGCGCGGGCGCGCGGGGGAAGGACGGGGCGGGACCGCGCCCCGACGGCGGGGGGTCCGGCGAGGGGTAGGCGCGGCCCGCGGCCGGCGACCGTGGTATACAGGGCGCCCCGCGTTTCGCGGTCCCTTTTCCAGGAGGACGCATGGCGAACTCGAAGAGCAAGCACAACCGCATGAAGTCCCGCCGCCGCCAGCAGTGGAAGGCGCGCAAGAAGCGCCAGAAGGCGGCCACGAAGTCCTCGAAGAAGTAGCCCCGCGTCCCGTCCGGACGCGAACGGCGGGCCGGCATCGCGCCGGGCCCGCCGTTTCGTTTTCGTCTCCGCCGCGCCCTTCGATCCGCTCACCCTGAGCGTAGGCCGCGCCGGCAGGCGCGGCCGGAGTCGAAGGGTGATCCCGTCGACGTGAGCCGGGCCTCAGAACCGGAAGGACAACCCGAGCTCCGGCCCGGTGAAGTCGGCCGAGGGCGCCTCGGTGCCGTCGCCGAACACGTGGATGGCGCGCCAGCCCATGGTGACGGCCAGCGGGCCGCCGCGGAACGCCACGGCGGCGCGCGAGTCGGTCACCGCGATGGGCAGCGGCGTGACCCGCGCGTGCCCCTCGAGGCCGATGGGCCCGATGAGCCCGAGCTGCCCCGAGACGCCGACGTCGGGCCCGAACGACACGTCGCCCGCGTGCGTCTTGTCCGCGAACGCGCCGGTGCGCGGCATCGAGAGCATCGAGCCGCCCGCCTCCAGCCGGAGCTGGACGGAGGGCTCGGAGAGGAACGCCCAGGTGACGTGGGCGGTGCCCCAGCCCAGCGCGTCGCCGCTCGCGCCCGGCAGCCGGGTGAGCCCGTCGCGCTCCAGGCCGTCCACGCTGGCGTTGAAGCCGAGCGTCGGCGTCTCGATCGCGATGGCCACGCCGCCGGTGTAGCCGTCCGGCACGGCGGCCACCCGCGCGTCGAGGCGCAGCGTCACCGGGTCGGGCGCGGGCGGCGGGTAGTACGCGCCGCTGCCGTCGCCGGCGACGGTGCCCGGAGGGCCGCCGTACGGGCTCGGGTAGAGCGGGTAGTAGCCGTAGCCCCAGCCCCAGCCCCACCAGAACGGCGCGGCCGCGACGACGGCCACGCCCGGCGCGACGGCGTAGCCGCCGCGATAGCCGCCGCGGCCCGGCGCCGGGGCCGACGGGTAGGGCGCCGGCGCGCCGCGGTAATAGGGCGCGGGGGCGGCGCGGTAGGGCGCGGGCGCGCCGCGCGTGGCGTACGGGGCGGCTCCGCGGGGCGCGTAGGCGTAGCCGCCGGGCGCGTAGGCGCGCGGGGCCGCCGGCGCGCCGCGGGCGTACGGCGCAGGCATGGCGCCGGGCACCGGCGCCGCCACCGGACCGCCGCCGCGGAAGCCGCCGCGTGGACCGGCCGCGCCGCCGCGCGGTGGGCCGCCGCGTGCCGGCGCGCGGGCGCTGCCGCGGACGGTGGACCGATCGTCCCGCGCCGCCGCGAGGGCGGGCGGAAGCGCGAGCGAGAGGGCGAGCAGGGAAGCGGTGAGCCGCATGGGACACCTCCGGAAGGACCGGGGTAGCAACGGCGGTGCCACCTCCTCCCGCGGAGGGAGCGCCCGGCGCGGAGGCCGCGGGATCGCGGGCGCTTTCCGCGCGCGCGGCGCGGCCGCGGGCCGGGCCCGAGCGGCCGGGTGACGCTGCGCGAGGACAGCGGTGTGACGGCGCCGCCCATCCGCGCGGAGCCCGGCCGCGGCAGGCGACAACGGCCTTGACTGCCGCGCCGCCCTCGCGTTAATCACTGCCCCTCCCGAGCGGTCCTCGATGGCCGGGCGGGAACGCGAGTGGCAGGGAAGCTCTTCGAAGCGCTGCGGGATCGGCTGGTGCTCCGATCGCAGATCGGGAAGCGGAAGCTGGACCGGACCGCGACCCGGCGAGCGCTGGACAGGGCCCTGCGCGACCTCGGCGAGCGCTTCGGCGCGCTGGCCAGGGCCGGGCGGGTGACGGTGCCGGCCGACCTCGCGGCGGTGGTGAAGCAGGTGCAGGACCTCGAGCTCCGGCTCGAGCAGCAGGAGCGGGACCTCGCGGAGCTGGAGCGCGAGAGCCCCGCAGGCAGCACGACATAGAAGATCTTCGGGCCCGTGGCGCAGCTGGGAGCGCGTCTGAATGGCATTCAGAAGGTCACCGGTTCGATCCCGGTCGGGTCCACAGTAGACGAAGGGGGTTACCGGTGACGGTAGCCCCCTTCTTATTGTCGTGGGTAACGCAGTGGGTAACGCGGCCCCCGATATCGCCGCAGCGGGAGGTCGCTGACGGGCGTGTGTGCTAAGCGTACCCGGTGCCGACCCGGGCGGTCCTCTTCCTAGACACGAACGTCTTCCTGCACTACCGGTTTCCTGCAGAGGTCGACTGGTGCTCTGAACTTGCCGTCGAGCGGGTACTGCTCGTGGTTCCTTCAGTCGTTACTTCCGAGCTAGACGTCAAGAAGAACACCGGCACAAAGCAACAAAAGTCGCGGGCTGCAGCAGCCCTAAAACGCCTCCGCGAGGCGATGCGGCAGCCTCCCTGTGCGCCTGAGAAGTGGGGAGACATCGTCGGTGTCGACCCGGCGATGGCCTTCCCCCTCCGGCCTGGCGTCGATGTCTTCTTCGACCCGGTCGAACCGGCCATGCCCGCAGACCTGGGGTTAGACCCCGGCTGGAAGGATGACCGGCTGGTCGCGAGCGTCTACAGGCTCGCACGAGCTAACGAAGGCGTTTGTGTCGAGGTCAGAGCCAGAGACATCACCGTGGAGATGAAGTTCAAGCGCCTCCGCATCCCTGCGACCGAACCTCCAGAAGCCGCGCTTCTGCCGGACGAACCGGATCCCGATCAACAGCGGATCCGAGTCCTCGAAAAGGAGTTAGCTGAACTCCGTGCAGCGGCCCCGAAGCTCGTGCTCGCATTTAGGGGTGAAGGGGGGACGCTCGTACGCCAGGGGGAAGCGACGCTTCGTATCCCGAGGCGACCGACGACGGACGAGATTCAGGCGATTATTGCTGCTGCGCGCAAGGTCCACCATCCGATGGAGAAGGTCGAAGTCCACGACCTTTCCGCGATGATGTTCCGTGCCGACCCGAACTACGACGCAAGAGTCGATGCGTATAACGCGTCGCTTGCCGCGTATTTCGAGGAGCTGCGCTCGTTTCTTCAGAACTACCGAGAGAAGAATGACCGACTCCGATGCTTCCTTATCCGCCTGCGTGTGTTCAACGCGGGTCAAAGACCCGCCGAGAACATTCGTCTCACGGTCCGCTTCCCTGACACCGTGTCGGTTCATCTGAAGGCGCCGAAGGCTCCGCCCATTCCGCAGGCCCCAACAGCGCCGCGCTTGCGCATGCTGTTGGCTCTCGATGCCTTTCAACAACACTGGGCTCCCGGCGGTACCGCGTTTAACCCGTCGTGGAATTTGCCACTGGTCGATCCCCTTCCGTCCTTTAACCGCCCGGACATTAGGGGGAATACGGTCAGCTTCAGAGAGAGACGCCTTGAACACAGCCACGGTCTTGACTGCAAGCCGGTACTCGTTGCGTTCAATAGTCTTACCGATATCAGGCCGTTCCAGATCTCCTATTCGTTCTACGCGGATAACCTGCCACGTATGGATGAAGGTGAGTTGAACATAATCGTCAAGCGCGAGGATCTGGACACCCCTAATCTCCCCGCCGTTGTCGAGACGAAAAAGGAAGGGGACAAGGTCGGCGGAGAACAAGAGCGGCGGAAGTGACCCGATCCACTGAGGACATGACGGGGCGTGGCAAACTAGTGCCTGCGCTGCTTTCGCTTAAACCGATCGATCAGTTCTGAGTCATAGCTCCCCATGTCCAAGTAGACCTGCTGCGTCAGGCTCGCGAGTTCCCATAAGTCGTCCATGTGCGTGCTGGGATGTGCGGTGAGCGCTGCGTGCTTGCCGCCCTTCGCCTTCCAAGTCTGCGGAACGTGCCACTCGCTGAATAGTTCGGTGGCTGTAAGCACGATTACCAGCGCGCGATGCTCCCCGTTTCGCAGCCCGCGTCCCCACTGGGCCAGGCTCCTGATCAACTTCGTCTCTTCAGGAGCCAGCGACTCTTTGAGCGTTGAAAAGACGAGGAAACAGCCCGGAAACAGTTCTGCGAGCCGCTTCAGCCGCTGGATGGACCGTCGATCGAATGCCTTTGAGCCGAAGCTCTTGGATTCCCCGAACACCAACGACGGTGCGGGATTTATCCAGAATTTTTCGCCCGCCCGATACCATGCGACGAAGTCGACCTCTAGGGGGTTGGGTCCCAGGGTGTCGGATTCCAACAGAAGACCAGTCGAGTATGTAAGCACCTCGTGCCCCACATGAAGCGTCGCTCCAAGAGCCCTGAGACTTAGCACGGTCGAGTAAGCACCCATCGCATGGTTCGCGTGGCTGAATGGCCCGACGAGCCGGTAGCGCCAGTCCTTCTCTTTGAATGAAAGGTTCCCCTGCGGAAATGGAAACGACCGCAGGCACCGCTGGCAAGCCACCTCGTAATCGACAGTGCTCAAGTCATACCAATTGTTCTGGCCGCACTTCGGACATCGTACTGACAAACCAAGGCGAATGACGTTGCGGTCAGTGAAGGCGCTCAGTCCGGGGGCCGACCAAGCCTTTCCTCCGGACTTCCTGCGGTCAAGGATCTGTTTCCACTGAGCGACCCCGGCGGTTCGATCCGGAAATTCCTCAACGGTCCCGGACTTCCTCTCGTGCACCGACTTTGCCATCCGCTCCATCAGCTCAAGCGTCGGAGCGTCCGCAAAGATCGAGCACGCGCGCAGTCCACCTACGGCACGAATCACTTCGTCAGCGTTTCGCCCGGGATCCGAAGGCTTCGCCTTGAGCCCGCGTGACTCGAACCACGTGATGAACGCAGTCTTCTGGGGCTGCAGAGATATGAACTCCCGCCCGTGTCGCATTTGCTGAAGCAGAACAAAACCTTCGCGAGAAACGATCGTTGGCTCACTGATTGTAAGTCTAGGGACGTCGGTCGCGACTACATTGGGTGGATACGTAATTGCGAGCCCGCTTTCGCCCGAGTAGTCGTTAAGCGTAAGTACGTTCGCCCAGCGCGCGTGGTTCGTCCCACGACCAAAGCGCCTCGCGAACTTCGGAGCTAGCGGCTTGAATTGGAAGTTGGGGTTGTCGATCGAAACGGTTGGCTCGATATCATCCTCTGCTGCTTCGAGTCGGGCGAGTCGCGGCTGCACTCCTCCGTGCCGCCAGTCCGTGTGCCAAATCTGGTCGTACCAGAGCTTTATTGAAAATGAATGTTGAGGGAGCGGTCGCTGACCCGAGTCGGTCAAGAGATCGATGGCGTCGCGCGCCGTCTTCTCGCTGATCGATCGTCCGAACTCGAGCGTCGTGTGAATCATTACGCCGTGCGGGTTCCCCGGCAGAGGCCTGTGCGTACGCTCGATGAAGGCGCGAAGAAACTCGATGGCAGTCCCGAACCACGCGATGTCGAGCGGCACTACTCGCTTGAATAGCGCTACGTTCCAGTAGTCGATCAGATCCGGAACGCTCGAGGAGTCGAAGACGAACACCGTCGGATCCCATCCGTCGCGGTAGTTCGTTTCGATTCCGTGTGACCCGACATGGAAGGGCGTCGCATACTTCCCCTCAAGAATCTTAAGATACGAAGCCGCGGTAGCCTCGAGTGTTTCAGGTTCGAAGGCCTCTCCGTAGCCACGTCGAAAATATTCGACCGCCTTCTCGTTTGGAAACACACCTACCGAGGCTTCGAATATCGCCCGCCGCGGATCTCCCTTCTCGACGTAGGCGAACTTTCGGTCGTTATGCTTGGGCACAAACCGAAGTTCCCGCTTGTAGCGGTATTGGTAGAGTTCGAATACGTCCTGACCAAGCAGGAAGTCGGCTCCTGTGCCTTCGGTGTCGCTGTGGAACTCGGCCAGCGGTATGACGCGCCGACGAAATGAATGCGCGTCGCCCCTAATCCCCAGTTTGTCAGCAAGCCCATTCTCGGCCTCAACAAAGACGTCCGGCTCGAAGAATCTGACTAGGGCGAGAGCAAGGTCTCGTCCCTTGACTGAGGATGGCAGTTGCTTGCGCCAAGCAGACGGGACCCCCACCGGGATGATCGGGTTGTGCCTCCCGCCCCACAGGCAAGTGCAAAGGCGCAAGAACCGAAGGATCGCAGGCCTGCACCTGTCTGTCGGCCGAACAAGGAGGCCGATTCGAGTTGGCCGGAGACGTACCGAACCAAAGAGTTGGGCCATGCCGCACAGTATGCGTGGGCACCGTACGGCATGACCAGGACTTCTAGCGGTGCTTGCTCCACCTCCGAGCCGTGTAGCGCGCGATCCCGCGGACTACGCCTCCCCGGTGGTGACCTTTGACGTCCCCCCGGAAAACTGCACGGGAAATGACTTTAGGACTTCGCTGGGACACTCGCAGTAACCTCGGTGTCCTTCTTCACGAGCGGTCTTCTACCCGAACCGCACCCGGTCTATCGACCCGAGGAGTGTCAATCTCGGCGAGGGGAACACCGTAGTCCAAGCGCCTGCGAGTAGCGGTCCACCATGCGCGAGGAGTTCCGGGCATGGTGGGCCGGCGAGACGCGCGACGATGGTCGTTTCCCGTCCGTGAGCGACGCCGCAAACTACAGTCCGCAGCTACGGTCGCAGCCGTGCAGCGGTCCGATAGCTGGCGCGCCTCCGGACCTCGGGCGGCACCCTCAGCACTTCGTAGAGGATGTCGTGGTGCGTGATCCCCATCGCTTCCCGCTGGACGATGAGTTGCCACAGGCGTGTTCCCGCCTCGTCGAGGATGGTTTCGCGTGCGGCCTCATCGACGACGCCTGCAGTCGACTGGTCGGTCTGCCTGAGCCTCGAGAGTGACTCCTCCAGCCTCTCGGTCGTGCGCGAGAGCGCATGCGCCTGCTCCGCGAAGATCTCCCATTCGAGGGGACTGCGCGCGTCGCCCATGGCTGGGACTGTACTCACGGTTGATGCTGGCTCAAGGTGAACCCGTGCGCTGGGTGAAAGATCGCGTCAGACGCGAGGGACGCGCCCGCCGTCCGCGCTGCGCTCACCCCGACGCCACGCGCTGGGGCTCGTCGGCTCGCGGTGACGGCAATCAGGCTGTCCGCATCTCCAGCCCAGCGCGAGTGGTCTGGCGCCCGGCGGAGGCGCGACCCGGACGCAAACGTTGCTCCCCTCCGAGTTCCTCCCGACCTGTCAGGAAACCCGCGAAAATCGCGGTGTCGGGCCGAACCCCCGGGATCACGGAAATCGTTGCGGCCCGATACTTGCGCGCGCTGCCGGGCTGAATGGCATTCAGAAGGTCACCGGTTCGATCCCGGTCGGATCCACAGTAAGAGCGGGCGGTTAGGAGAGATCCTGACCGCCCGTTTTCTTTTGGCGTGCGCGGGCTGTGCCGCGCCCCGCGCCTACTTCCCCGGGAACACCGGCCGCTGGCCGAGCGGCGTGTTGAGCAGGTCCACCACCTCGCGCCGCACCTCCTCCACCTGCGTCGACAGCGCGGCCGTGTTGTCGTCGTCGCGGCCGCGGGTCCGCGTGTGCTCCTGCTGCACCAGCGTCACGAGCTGCTCGACGAGGCTGCGCAGCTCGGCGAGGTCGCCGGCGGTCTGGTTGACGCACGCCATGATCGCGCCCTGGACCGCGCCGCTCTCCTGCTTGTGGATCTCGTCCACGCCGATGTAGACGACGTTCGCGATCGCGGCGGCGGTCTCGGGGATGAGCGTGATGCCGAGCGCGTTGAAGCCGAGCGCGTCCTGGCCGCCCACGTCGGCGACCTGGCGCGCGATCCCGGCCAGCGTCGCCGCCACGAGCCGCAGCGCGGGCACGGCGTCGGCGAGCCGCGGGTCCACCGTCGGCACGATGCAGCCGCCGGCCGCGGCGGTCGGCCCGCCGGCGGTGGTGCTGGCGTTGACGTCGTCCAGGCGCAGGTTCATCTCGATGAGCGCGTCCTCGGTGGAGCCGTAGGTCGCGTCGAGCTCCTCCGCCGACTCGCGCATGTCCGCCGCGTCGCCCGACGCCTCGGCGACGTCGAGGAACGTGTCGCACTCCAGGCCGCGCCGCGCCTTGCCCCGGTTCTTCGTCTCCGGGTTGCACGCCTGCGGGTTGCCGGACGCGTCGGGCTCGACGGCGGCGCACCGCGCGTGGAGGTTGCCCTGCTCGTAGTCGCAGATGCCGTCGCCGTTGCCGTCGTCGCCGGCGGAGAGCGGCATGAGGTGCCCCCCGCCCTTCACGCCGAGCGCCTCGTTCCGCGCGTGGCGGCGGAACGCCTCGCGATCGTGGTTCTTCACGGCCCGCGCCGCGTTCGCCTTCGCGTTCCGGATGTGCGTGACGCGGTCGCGCGGCGTGCTCCGCTGCAGCTTGGTCCCGTCGGCGAACGCGACGTCCGCGGTGTAGCCGAGCTGCGCCGCGAGCGCCGCCTGACGGCAGGTGAGGCGCGCGTACGGGTCGAGGTCGCCGCACGCCCGCTTCTCGGGCGGCTGGGCCCGGCCGACGGCCGGGGCCAGCAGGGCGAGGGCGGACGAGAGGGCGACCACGAGCGCGCCGGAGCCGATCCCCGTGTGTCGCGTGAACATGGATCCCCCTTTCTCTCGGACCCCGGCACGCGCCGGGGCCGATCGCGATCCCGCACCCGCCGGCGGCGGAGCGCAAAGCGTCGCTTGGGTGCGGCGCACCGCACCCGTCGTCCGGGTCACCCCGGGTGAATCACGCACCGTGAATGGGCGCGGCGGGGCGCCCGGGCGCTCACCCCGCGCGCGCGGCGGCGCGCGGCGCGGCCACCCGCGCGCACTCGAGCAGCGCCTCTGCCGCGCGCGAGAGCGGCGCGTCGCGCCGGTGCACCAGCAGCACCGGCCGCGGGAAGCGCATCTCGTGCACCGTGAGGCCGACCAGCTCCCCGCGCGCGAGCTCCGGGTCGGCGACGCGCGCGGGCATGAGCGCGATGCCGACCCGCTCCACCACCAACCGCTTCACGGCGTCCAGCGTGGGCAGCTCCATCACGATGTCGAGCGGCGTCCGGTGCCGCGCGAACGCCTTCACCACCCGCTCGCGGTTGGGGGAGCGGACGTGGTGCGCCAAGAAGGCCTCGCCGCCGAGCTGCCGGATCGAGACCGTGCCGCGCCGGGCGAGCGGGTGCTCCGGCGGCACGAGCAGCACCAGGTCGTCGGTGGCGATCTGCTGCGCCACCAGCCCGGGCTGCGCGGGGCGGTAGGTGAGCACGCCCAGCTCGACGTCGCGCCCGAGCACGGCGGTCGGGATCTCGCGCGCCAGGGCGCGGTGCACCTCGACGCGCAGGCGCGGGTGGCGCCGCCGGAACTCGGCGAGGACGGGGAGCAGGTGCGTGGCGGTGTGCTCGTTCGCCGCCACCGCCACGGTGCCGCGCTGGAGGTCGCGCAGCGCCTCGAGCGCCTCGCCCGCGTCGCGCCGCAGCTTCAGCATCCGCTGGGCGTAGTCGTGCAGCACCTTGCCCTCGGCGGTGAGGCTGGCGTCCCGCGACGAGCGATCCACCAGCGTCGCCCCGACCTCGTCCTCGAGCCGCCGCAGCGCCTGGCTCACGGCGGGCTGCGTGCGCCGGAGGCGCTCCGCGGCGCGGGTGAAGCTGCGCTCCTCCGCGACGGCGGCGAGCAGCTCGAGCTGGGCGAGATCCATGCGGGCGTCCTCCGGGGCGGCGCGCCATCATATCAACGCATGTGATGCTTACATCACCACAATCACTTGGACTTATGCTCTTGCCCGCCGCTAGGGTCGGACCGTGCGTTCCACCCTGCGTCCCGACAAGGTAGAGCCCGTCCGCCGTCCGGGCGTCCCGCGCGTACGCGCCGTCCCCGTCCCGGCCCCCACCGCGCCGGCCGTCGGAGGCGTCGCTGCGGACGCCGGGCGAGGATGGGAGGCGGCGTTCCCGATCTTCCGGGTGCTGGACGACCACGGCGACGCGGACCCGCGCCACGCGACGCTCGGGCCGCAAGAGGCGCTCGAGCTGCACCGGCACCTCGTGCGCGCCCGCGCGCTCGACGCGCGCATGACGGCGCTGCAGCGCCAGGGCCGCATCGGCTTCTACGTCGGCGCCGAGGGCGAGGAGGCGTGCGTGGTGGGGGCGGCCGCCGCCATGGCGCCGCAGGACTGGCTCTTCCCGTGCTACCGCGAGCACGCCGCGGCGCTCCTGCGCGGGCTCCCGCTGGACGCGTTCCTCTGCAACCTGTTCGGCAACGCGGGCGATCTCGCCCGCGGCCGGCAGATGCCGTGCCACGAGACCTGGCGCCCGGGCCACTACACGTCGGTGAGCGCGCCGCTCGGCACCCAGCTGCCGCATGCGGTCGGCGCCGCCTGGGCGGCCCGGCTGAAGGGCGAGGACATGGTGTCGCTCACCTGGTTCGGCGACGGCGCCACCAGCACGCACGACTTCCACACCGCGCTCGGCTTCGCCGGCGTGCACGAGGTGCCGGTGGTGTTCCTGTGCCGCGCCAACGGCTGGGCCATCAGCACGCCCACCGCGCAGCAGACGGCCGCGGAGACCATCGCGCAGAAGGGCATCGCCTACGGCGTGCGCGGCGAGCGGGTGGACGGCAACGACCTGCTGGCGGTGCACGCGGCGACCCGCCGCGCCCGCGCGCAGGCGGCGGCCGGGGAGGGGCCCACGCTCCTCGAGTGCGTCACCTACCGCGTCGGCCCGCACACCACCTCCGACGATCCGCGCGGCTACCGCGACGACGCCGAGGTGGCGCCCTGGCGCGCACGGGACCCGCTCGAGCGGCTGCGCGTGCACCTGGAGCGGACCGGCGCGCTCGCCCCGGGCGCGCACGCGGCCCTGCTGCGCGAGGCCGACGACGAGATCCGCGCCGCGGTGGCCCGCGTCGAGGCGTTGCCGCCGCCGGCGCGCGAGAGCCTGTTCGAGGACGTGTACGCCGCGCCGCTCCGGCAGCAGCGCGAGCAGTGCGACGAGTGCCTGGCCGTCCCGCCCGCGGGCGCGGCGCACCCGTCCCGCCGCGGCTGACCCCGGGCGCCCGGCCATCGCCGGCCGCGGCCTGGATCCGGCCCGACGGCGTGCCGGTTGCCCGCGCGGCCGTCCGGCCGCATAAACTCCGGCGCCATGCCCACGCCGAACGGAGCGCTGCTCCTCCTCGTCCCCACCACGAGCTACCGCCTCGACGACTTTCGCGACGCCGCCCGGCGCCTGGGGGTCCCGCTGCTGGTCGGGAGCGATCGCTGCCACCAGATCGAGGACACCTTCGGTCCGGAGGCGGGGCTCCTCTCCCTCGACTACCGCAAGCCCGAGCACGCCGCCGACCAGATCGCCGAGGCCGCCCGCACGCGGCCCATCGCCGGGATCGTGCCGGGGAGCGACCCGACCGCCGTCATCGCCGCGCTCGCGGCCGAGCGGCTGGGGCTGCCCTACAACCCGCCGGTCGCCGCGCGCCGGGCCGCGGACAAGCACGCCATGCGCGTCACGCTCCGCGACGCGGGGGTGCCGGTGCCCGGGTTCCACCTCCACGCGCTCGACGAGGACCCGGAGGCGGCCGCCCGCGCCGCCCCGTACCCGTGCGTGCTGAAGCCGCTCATCTTCTCGGCGTCGCGCGGCGTGATCCGCGCCGACGATCCGGCCGGCTTCGTGGCGGCCTGGCGCCGGATCCAGCGCCTCCTCCACGACACCCGCGTCGAGCGGCGCGCCCGCGAGCGCGAGTCGGCGGGCAGCGTGCTGGTGGAGGCGTTCGTGCCCGGCGCCGAGGTGGCGCTGGAGGGGCTGCTGCGCGGCGGCCGGCTCGAGGTCCTGGCGCTGTTCGACAAGCCCGACCCGCTCGACGGCCCCTACTTCGAGGAGACGATCTACGTGACGCCCTCGCGCCACCCGGCCGCGCTCCGCGCCGAGGTGGAGCGGATCACCGCGGCCGGCGCCGCGGCGCTCGGCCTGCGCGAGGGGCCGGTGCACGCGGAGCTGCGCCTGTCGCCGCGGGGCCCGGTCGTGCTGGAGATCGCGGCGCGCTCCATCGGCGGCCTCTGCTCGCGCACGCTGCGCTTCGGCGCGGGCCTCTCGCTGGAGGAGGTGCTGGTGGCGCACGCCATGGGCCTGCCGCTCGAGCAGCTCCGGCGCGAGGCGCGCGCCTCCGGCGTGATGATGCTGCCCATCCCGCAGCGCGGGATCCTCCACGGCGTCCGGGGCGTGGACGGCGCGCGGGCGGTGCCCGGCGTCGAGGACGTGGTGATCACGGTGCCCGAGGGGCGCGAGGTGGTGCCGCTCCCCGAGGGCGACAGCTACCTCGGCTTCCTGTTCGCGAAGGGCGAGACGCCGGAGGAGGTGGAGCGCACCCTCCGGGAGGCGCACCGCCGGCTCTCCTTCGACATCCGGGCCCCGCTGCCGGTCGCCTGATCCGGGACGTGCGCGCCGGACCCCTCCCGCGCAAGGGGAGGGCATGTCCGCGGATCCCTCGGCGCACGACGTCTGGGACGTCGGCGCCGGCTACGAGGCGTACATCGGCCGGTGGAGCCGGCTGGTGGCGCGCGAGGTGGTCGCGTGGCTGGGGGCGGGACCGCACGGCCGCTGGCTCGACGCGGGCTGCGGCACCGGCGCGCTCGGCGACGCGATCGCGGCGCAGGCGGCGCCGGCGGTGGTCGTGGGCCTCGACCGGTCGCTGGGCTTCGTCGCGCACGCGCGCGGCCGCACCGGCGGCGCCGGCCGGGCGTTCGTCGCCGCGGACGCGCAGGTCCTGCCGGTCCGCGACGGCGCGTTCGACGCGGTGGTCTCCGCGCTGGTGCTGAACTTCGTCGCCGAGCCGGCGCGCATGGTGGCGGAGCTGGCCCGGGCGGCGCGGCCGGGCGCGCCGGTGGCGCTGTACGTCTGGGACTACGCCGACGGCATGGAGTACATCCGGCGCTTCTGGGACGCGGCCCGCGCGCTCGACCCGGCGGCCGCGGCGCTCGACGAGGCGGTGCGCTTCCCGATCTGCGCGCCCGGGCCGCTGTCGGCGCTGCTCGAGGGCGCGGGCCTCGCGGACGTCGAGGTGCGCGCGGTGGAGGTGCCCACGAGCTTCCGCGACTTCGCCGAGTGCTGGGCGCCGTTCCTGGCCGGCCAGGGGCCGGCGCCCGCCTACGCCATGTCGCTCCCCGAGGATCGCCGCGCGGCGCTGCGGGACGCGTTCCGGGCGGCGCTCCCGGTGGCGCCTGACGGTACGATCCCGCTCCGCGCCCGCGCCTGGGCCGCGCGCGGCCGCCGCTGAGCGCGCGCAGCGCGTGGGCGCGTCAGCGCGGCGACTCGGTCGCGAGTCCCTTGACCTGACGGCCAGCGGGCTCACAGCGACTGTCCGATCCCGGCTCCACGGGTGCGTTCGCGGCAGCCGGGACGATGAGCGAATGCTGGAGAGAAATCTTCCACTTCACTCCGTGCTCGGTCGGGATCATCGTCGCGCGGCGCATGAACATTTGAAGCACCGTTCGGGCCTCGTCGGCATTGGACGAGAAGAGGTCGCCGAGGTTCGCGAGCTTCGCGCGGAGGGCGTCGGCGTCGACGGCCGGGGCGCGCGGCGCACGCGGCGCGAGGAGCTTCGCCATTCGCGCCTTCATCGCCAGTAGCTGGGACTCCTCGACGGCGAGCTTGCGCTTGAGGAGGTTCGTCGAACCGGCACCCGACGCCACCATCTCCAGGACCCGCTCGACGCGCTCCTCCTGTCTGCGAATGCACTCCGTGAGTGCAATCGCTTCTCGGCCCTCCCGCTCCTCGCGCTGGACCGCCACAGCCCAGCGCCGCCGGCCGACCTCGACCCACTCGCTGAATTTCTCGGTCGTGAGATATCTCAGCGTATGGTCGACCACGATGTGCCGAATCTTTGCCTCGGACATCATGCGACCGTTCGAGCAGACCGCCTCGCCGCCGCGCCGGTTGGCACCGCAGGCGTAGCCAATCCAAGGCCCGCCGTTCGCTCTCTTGCTCGTATGGATGAAGAGCTTGCTCCCGCAGACGCCGCAGAAGAGCAGGCCGGACATGGTGCGCGCGGCGTTCTTCGACCCGATTGGCCGTCCGGGGCGGAACTTGCCTCGAGCGACACGAAGCTTACGGACCGCGTCCCACGTTGCGTGGTCGATGATGCGGAGGCTGGGGTCGTCCCGGACGAGCCACTCCTCCTTCGGCCGGGGCGTGTACGTGTACTTCTTGGTGATCGGGTGCTTGCGCCACTCGCCCGTGCGCCAGAACACCCTCCCAATGTACCGCTCGCTATTCAGGGGAGGTGCTCGATGGTGTTCGCGAGCCAGGCGGGCCGGCGCGGGCCGGGGACGCGCTCCTGGTTCAGCGCCTGAGCGATGCCGTGGCTACCGGTTCCGTCCAGGAAAGAGGGGAGGCTGCTTCTTGGCGAGCGCTCGAAGCTGGTCGAGCCCGGGGCGGTCCTCGGCGATGCCGCTGATGGCCTCGTCCTTGACCACCAAGATGGCGGTCAGCCCCTCGTCCTGGGCGTAGCGCGAGCAGTTGCGTACCTGGTCGTCAATGCTGCGCGGGTCCTGATGCTTGGTGGAGAACCGCGCATAGATGACGGCGCAGTTCTCCGAAGCGGCTTCAGGTTCGCGCGCGAGCAGCACCAATCCCCAGGCCATACTCGCAGTATGCGGGTCCGGTACGACATGCGCTGCGCCGCTCACCGTCGAATGCTGGATCCAACGCGAGGCCGGCCCCGAGCGGTTCCCTTCAACCCCCGGTCGGCTCGTCTGCTCGGCCATCTCCGCGGACCAAACTGGTCTGCCGCGCTTGTGGCTCTGCTCAACAGAACCAGCTCTCGGTGAGGCGCGGCACGCGGCGCTGGTCGGGCGCGAGCACGCGGACGTGGCGGTGCGGGAGCCCGGCCGCGGCGAGGACCAGCGCGCGGACGCGCGCGATGGTCTCGAGCGGCGGCGCGTCGCGCGCGGCGCCGGCCTCGACCTCGGCGGCGATGCGCGGCTGGAGCGCGTCCATGCGCGGATCCGGGTGGCGCCAGCGCCAGGTGAGCGCGGCCGCGTCGAGCCCCTCGAACGCGATCCCGGGCGCGCGCTCCAGCAGCGAGCCGGGCGGCACGAGCAGCCGGATGGAGAGCTGCACCGGATCGAGGTTGGGGAGCATCCCCTCCGCCTCGAGCACGTCGAGCAGGTCCACCAGGTCGTCGAGCGTCCCCCAGGGCGTGAACGGCATCAGCGTGGGGCGGAGCGGCACGCCGGCCGCGGCGCAGGCGCGGAACGCGGCGACGGCGTCGGCGCGGTCGTGGCCCTTGTCGAGCGCGGCCAGGACGCGATCCGAGAGCGCCTCGACCGCGGAGGTGACGAACACCGCGCCGAGCCGGGCCAGCTCGGCGACCGCGTCCGCGTGCGCCACCAGGTGCGAGACCTTGGCGGTGAAGTCGAAGGTGAGCGCCGGGAAGCGCGCGTGCACGGCGCGCGCGACGCGGAGCGCGTGGGTGGGGCCGTTCAGGAAGTCGGGGTCGCCGAAGGTGACGTGCGCGGCCCCGAGCGCCACCTGCCGGGCCACGTCCTCGACCACCGTCTCGGCCGGCACCGCCACGAAGCGGCCGCGGTAGACCGGCGGGATGGGGCAGTGGCGGCAGAGGTGCTTGCACCCGCGGGTCGCCTCGGCGTAGCCGGCCACCCGGAGCGTCCCGTCGGCCGCCGCGAGGCGCGCGTAGCGCGACAGGGCCGGGAGCGCGGCGCGGCTCGGGACCGGGTAGTCCAGCCGGGCCCGCGGCGCGGCGTCGCCGCCGCGCTGGACGAAGCGGCCGAGGTCCTCGCCGCGCTCGAGCGCGCCCGCCAGCGCGACGAGGTCGTCCTCGCACTCGCCGCCGAGCACGGCGCTCGCGCCGGCCGCGAGCAGGAGATCGGCGTGGAGCGGCGCGTACAGGCCGTGGAACGCGATCGCCGCCGCGGGGTGGAGCGCCCGCACGCGCGCGGCCGCCTCGAGCCCGAGGCGCAGCGCGGTGTGCATGGGGACGGAGATCGCGACGAGGCGCGCGGCGGCGACGCGGGCCGGGTCGAGCGCCTCGACCGCGAGGTCGAGGCAGGCGGGCGCGAAGCCGGCCCGCTCCAGGAAGGCGAGCGGCAGCGCCAGCCCGTGCGGCTGGTGGCCGAGCTCGTAGGTGGAGACGAGGAGGATCTCGCCCGGACGCCGCACCGTGCGCTCCCGCGTCACCTCGCCCGCCGCGCCGGCGGGACGGCTAGCCCTTGGACGGGGGCGGCCGGTAGTCGGGCGGGAGCTGCGCGTTCTCGCCGAAGAAGAACTGCTCGGCCTGCTGGTAGAGGATCTCGGTGGTCCGCGGGTCCGCCGGGGCGAGGCGGTACTCGTTGAGGATCATCTTGAAGTGCTCGAGCCAGAGCTTCCAGGCGTCCTGCGAGATCGAGTCGTAGATCCGCTGGCCGAGCTCGTTCGGGAAGGGCTTGTAGGCGAGGCCCGGCAGCTCACGGCCGAGCTTCTTGCACATCACCATTCGCGCCACGCCGACGTCCTTTCGAAAGTGGAGGCCGGTCGGGGGGCGGGACCGGCGGACCGCGGGAACATAAGCGATCTCCGCGGCGGACGCCACGTGGACGGGCGCGGGTGGAGGGGGAGCGGTGCGCGGCCCGGCGGGCGCGCGACGCGGAGGGCCGCGCCGCGCGCGCGGGCCGGTGGATCAGGACAGCAGGGACGTCGGCGAGACCGACAGCGCCTTGGCCAGCGACTCGAGCGTGTCGAGCGGCGGCGTCCGCTGCCCGCGCTCGAGCATGGAGATGTACGAGACGGACAGCCCGGCCTTGGCGGCGAGGGCTTCCTGGGAGAGCTTGCGGCGGAGGCGTTCGCTCTTGAGGTTGACGGCGAACTTGTCGGCGAGTGCGGCCATGGTGGCTCCCTGCGGTGTCACGGTGGGTGATTTGCGGAATCCGCAACCCGGACTGCGGGTTCCGCACACCGAGAGAAATAACACCTCTCGCGGGGCGTTTCTACCGCGAGGTTGTCCCGTGTCTCCTCGACCTGGACGGAAGGGGCACCTGATACCGTGCGAGAAGTCGCCTCAGCGCGAAGTACGAGATCCCCAGCGCGCGCGCCAGGCCCTGGCTGTCCCCCTCGAAGAGGCGCGCCGAAGCGGTGAGGTAGCGCCGCGCAGCCTCCTTGAACGGGAGCACGTCCTCGCGCGCCTGCGGCGGGCGGAACCCGGGCATGGCGCGGGCGAGGTCGCCGGAGAGCTGCGACAGGCGCGCGCGGGCCTCGTCCACCTCGGCCTCGCCCTTCTCGATGAGCCGCGTGAGCCGGCGCCGGTCGAGCGCGAGCTCCAGGGCGCGCTCGAACGCGAGCGGCTCCGGCTCGTCCCGGTACTCGTGGAAGAAGTCCGCGCCGGCCATCACCGCCGCCACCGCCTCGGAGGCGGGGGCACCGGCCGTGAACGCGAGGATGGCGAGGTCCGGGCGGCGGGCGCGCAGCTCCTGGATGACCTCGAGGCCGTTGCGGCGGGGCATGACGAGGTCCACCGCGACGGCGGTCACCTGCGCCGTGGCGCGCCGCAGGGCCTCCTCGCCGTTGCGCGCCACCAGGATGCGATAGAGCGGGTAGCGCCCCAGCACCTGGGCGCGCTGCCGCCCCGGAACGGACTCCAGGTGCCGCTTCACGACCTCGAGGTGGAGGTCGTCGTCGTCGGCGAGGAGGAGGACGTGGTCGTGCTCCTCCGGGCGTTCCCATCGCGCGCGGGCCATTGCGCGCCCCTCATACCACGGACGGGGGGTGGGCTTCACCCATCGTGCCGCACGTCGGCGGCGAGCAGGATCGCCCGGACCCGGGCGCCGCGCGCGAGCCGCGCGCGGCCGGGCGGGAGGACGGCCAGCGCGGCGTGACCCGTGGTGGACGAGAGGTTGCCGCTGACCTGGGTCCGGAGCGGCTCGAGCACGAGCTCGTCCCCCGAAGGCCGCACGCGGCAGCGCAGGTACACGGTGAGCTCGGCCGGCTTCTCCTGCGCGGCCGCGAGCCGGCCCGTGGCCACCACGCGGCCGCTGCCGGGGAGCCCCGCCAGCGCGCGGAGCGCCGGGCGGACGAACAGCTCGAAGGTCACCAGCGTGCTGGCCGGGTTGCCGGGGAGCCCGAACACCGCGGTCGCGCCCCACAGCCCGAACGCGAACGG
>NZ_BAZG01000081.1 GCF_000964525.1 Anaeromyxobacter sp. PSR-1 | reverse complement strand
CCCCGGCCCCGCGCAGAATCGTCGGCGATTGCGCGAGGCGCGGGGGAGGTGTGCGGAGGCCGCGATTCTTGCGCCGCATCTCGACCGGATGAATCCAGATCAATTCGTGCTGAATTCACGCGTGCTTATCCGGCCGGAGGCGTTGGACAATCCGCCCGCCCCCTGGTAGGAAGTGGCGCAATCCGTGGCTGTCACGGATTGACGCACCGACTCCTCCAGGGTGTGCAAATGATCCGACGCCTGTTGCCCCTCCTCCTCGCGTTCGCCGCGAACCCAGCCTGGGCGGGTATCCCGGCCGAGCAGGAGGACTGCCTCGGCTGTCACAGCGACCCGAGCCAGACCTTCGACCTCCCGAGCGGCGAGAAGCTCTCGCTGTACGTCGACCAGGACGCGTTCGCGAAGTCGGTCCACGGCGAGGCGCTCCGCTGCACGGAGTGTCACACCGACAAGACCAGCGACCACGCCACCGGCGAGCTGAAGTTCAAGACCCGCCGCGACGTGACCCGCGCCTACTACGAGCAGTGCAAGGGCTGCCACTTCGCGAACTACACCAAGACGCTGGACGGCGTTCACTACGCGGTGATGGCCAAGGGCAACGACAAGGCCGCGCTCTGCGTGGACTGTCACGGCGCCCACGACATCTCCCGGCCGGGCCAGCCGCGCACGCGCATCTCCAAGATGTGCTCGGGCTGCCACGCGGAGGAGGCGGACGTCTACGCGAAGAGCGTGCACGGCCGCGCGGCGGAGAGCAGCCCCGACGTGCCGGTGTGCACCGACTGCCACCGCGCCCACGACACCACCGACCCGCGCGACGGCCAGCTCGCCATGCGCACCCCGGAGATCTGCGGCCGCTGCCACACCGACGAGAAGCTGATGTCGAAGTACGGCCTCTCCAGCAAGGTGGTGTCGACCTACCTCTCCGACTTCCACGGCATGGCCGCCACGCTCCAGCGCAAGCAGAAGAACGCGCCGGACGCGCGCCTCGCCGCGGTGTGCACCGACTGCCACGGCGTCCACGACATCCAGTCCTCCAAGGACCCGTCGTCCGCGGTGATGGCGGCCAACCTGCAGAAGACCTGCGCCAAGTGCCACGCGGGCGCCAGCGCGAGCTTCCCGAAGGCGTGGCTCTCGCACTACGAGCCGACCCCGCAGAAGGCGCCGCTCGTGTGGGGCGTGCAGGTCTTCTACAAGATGCTGATCCCGTTCATGGTGGGCGGGCTCGTGCTCCAGATCGCGCTGCACCTCTGGCGCGTGGTGGTGAACCGATGAGCGCTTACATCGTCCGCTTCAACCTGCAGCAGCGGATCGAGCACTTCATCACGATGCTGGTGTTCGTGCTGCTGTGCCTCACCGGCCTGCCGCAGAAGTTCTACACGGCGGGCTGGGCGCAGACCGTGGTCGGCGTGTTCGGCGGCATCGACGTGGCGCGCTGGGTCCACCGCGTGTGCGGCCTGGTCCTGGCGGCGTCCACGGTGATCCACTTCGCGAACGCGATCGCCGCCATGCTCTCGAAGAAGATCGGCTTCACCATGGTGCCGTCCAAGAAGGACTTCGAGGACGCCATCCTCCAGCTCAAGTACTACCTGGGCGTGACCGACAAGCACCCGATGTACGATCGGTACACGTACAAGGAGAAGTTCGAGTACTGGGGCCTGGTGTTCGGCAACGTCATCATGGTGCTCACCGGCTTCATCCTGTTCTTCCCGGTGACCTTCGCGTCGCTGCTGCCGGGCGAGGTGATCCCCGCCGCCAAGGTGGCCCACTCGAACGAGGGCCTGATGGCGTTCCTGGTGATCACCATCTGGCACGTGTTCAACGCGCACCTGAGCCCCGACGTGTTCCCGTTCGACACGTCGATGTTCACCGGCAAGGTCAGCCGGGAGCGCTACGAGCACGAGCACCCGCTCGAGCTGGCGCGCATCGAGGGGCGGGCGCCGCCCGCGGAGCACGGCGGCCACGCCTCGTCGCATGACGAGCGCCACGTGGGCTGACGTCCTCGCGCAGGCCATCTTCCACACCCTGGTCGCCTCGCTGTTCGTGGAGGCCCTGGTGCGGACCTGGCGAGTGCGCGACCCCGGCCAGCGGATCGCCCTGCGGCTCACCGCCCTGGGCTATCCGCTGGTCCTGTTTCCGGCGCTGGTGCTGCTGTTCCCGGTGCGGGCCGGCGACGCGTTCCGCGAGGGCGGCGCGCTGCTCGTCGGCCGGCGCTGGGCGGACGTGCGGCTGCTCGGGACCGGGATGTACCAGTGGTTCGTCGGCGGGCTCGCGGCCATGGGGCTGGCGCTGCTGCTCATGGACCTGGTGCCGTTCCTGTGGCGCCGGCGCCGCGCGCGCCCGCCCGAGCCGGCGGCGCCGGACCCGGAGACGGCCGCGCGTCTCGGCGCGACGCTGGCCGAGCTGGCCGCCCGCCTCGGCACCCGCGCGCCGGCGCTGGTCTGGGTGGAGCGCGGCGCGCCGATCCTGTTCTGCACCGGCATCCGGCGGCCGGCGGTGGTGCTCTCGCGCGGCGCGCTCCGCCTGCTCGACGCGGCCGAGCTGCGCGCGGCGCTGGCCCACGAGCTGGCCCACCTGGCGCGGCGCGACCCCGCCGCGAGCTGGGTGGTGCTGCTGGCGCGCGTGGCCATGGGCCTCAACCCGGCGTTCCAGGTGGTCTCGCGCGCGCTGGCGCGCGACGCCGAGTGGCTCGCGGACGACCACGCCGCCGAGGCGTGCGGGGACCGCCTCGCGCTCGCCAGCGGCCTGCTCAAGCTCCACCGCGCCACCGCCGGGCCGCCGCCGGTGCCGGTGCGCCGGACGGTGCCGCTCGCCGCCGCGCTCTCCGAGCCGCTCGCCCGCGTGCGCTCGCGCGACATCGAGCTGCGCTGCCGGCGCCTGCTCCAGCCGCCCGCGCCGCGGCTGCCGTTCGGCGCGGCGCGGGTCGCGCTGGCGGCCCTCACCCTGACGGCCCTGCTGTTCTTCGTGGTATGACCGGGAGCGTGACGCGCGCGCGCGAGGCGGGGCTCGAGCTCGCGCGGATGCTCGCGGCGCTGGTGTGGGTGGCCGCGACCTCCGCGCTGGTGATCGCCGCCCTCGGCGCGCTGCCCGGGTGGATCGCGGGCGAGGGCAGCGCGGTGCGCCACGCCGCCAGCGTGCAGGAGGCCGAGCGCAGGCTCGGCGCCATGCTGATGCTGCCCGGCTACTTCCCGCAGCGCCTCGCCTGGCCGCCCTCGGAGATCCGGCTCGCGGGCGGGCGCCGCGGCTCCGCGGCCATCACGGTCGTCGACCGCACCGGCGCGCCGGCCGTCCAGATCCTGCAGTCCACCGCCGAGGGCGCCGAGATCGCCGCGCCGCTGCTCGCCGATCGCAACGTCCTGCGCGTGCAGCGCACCACGGTCGGCCCGTACCCGGCCACGCTCTCCGCCGTGCTGGTGGCGGGGCAGCCCTGGCAGGAGCTGGCGTGGGAGCAGCGCGGCCGGGCGGTGCTGCTCCGCACGCGCGGCGATCTCGACGAGCTCTACCACATGGCCCACAGCACGCACCCCGGGGGCGGCCGGTGAGGCCCGCGCACGACGCAGGCGCCCCCGCGGCGCCGCCGCCTGCCCCGCCGCAGCCCGCCCCGCCGGCGAGCGCGGCCGCGCCCGGCACCGCGCCGCACCCGGCCATCCCGGGCGGCATCCGCCGGCGCGTGTACCTCCTGATGGCGACCGGCATCGCCGTCCCGCTCGTCATCATGGGCGCCACGGGGATCCACTGGGCGCGCAACCTCGACGACCGGCTGGTGCAGGGGCGCATGTCCGCCGCGGCGATGGCCGCGACGCACTTCGACGGCGTCCTGACCGAGGACCTCGAGGTGCTGCAGCGGCTCGCCTCCGGCGTGGCCCAGACCATGGGCAACGCCGACCTCGAGGACGAGCGGCGCGTGGTGGCCGACGCGTACCACCAGTTCCGCCACCGCGAGGGCGTCTACCTGCTGGACGCCGAGCGCAACGTGCTCGCGGAGGCGCCGGGCGGCCCGCGCTCGGCGGCGCCCGCCGACGACCTGCCGGTGGTGGACGAGGTGCTGCGCACCGGGCTGCCGCGCCTGTCCGGCGTGGAGCAGGGCGCGCGCGGGCGGGTGGTGCACGAGCTCGTGCCGGTGCGGAGCTGGCAGAACCAGATCATCGGGATCGCCGGCGGCACGTTCGACCCCTCGCGGCGCGGCTTCGACCGCGTGCTCCAGCACCTGCGCCGCGGCGAGAGCGGCTTCGCCGAGCTGATCGACGCCGGCGGCACCATCATCGCGAGCACCGTGCCGGCCCGCGTCGGCCGGCGCACCGAGTGCCGGGCGCACCTGGGCGAGCTGGTGAAGGACAAGCGGGCGCAGGCGGCGCGCTGCGACGGCTGCCACGGCGAGTGGAGCGTGAAGGCGGCGGCGCCGGCCGAGCTGATGGTGTTCGCGCCGCTCGCCGCGGCGCCCTGGGGCGTGGTGGTGCGGCAGCGCACCGCCGAGGCGCTGCCGACCGAGGGCGACGTGCCCTGGTGGCTGGTGGCGGCGGGCCTGGCGGCGCACATGGGCATCGCGGCGGCGTTCGCCTGGGGCGCGGCCCGCAGCGTGACCCGGCCCATCGGCGTGCTCACCGGCGAGGCGGAGCGCATCGCCGGGGGCGAGCTGGACTGGCCCATCCCGGACCTCGGCACGGACGAGGTCGGGCGGCTGGGACGCTCGCTCGACCGCATGCGCCTCGCGCTCCGGCGCCTGCTCGACGACGTGGCCCGGGTGAACGCCGAGCTGGAGCAGCGGGTGGAGGAGCGCACCCACGCGCTCAACGAGGCCTACGCCCAGCTCGCCGCGCGCGAGGAGGCCCGGGCGCAGCTCCTCCGAAAGCTCATCTCCGCGCAGGAGGACGAGCGCAAGCGCATCGCCCGCGAGCTGCACGACGAGACCAGCCAGAGCCTGGCGGTGCTGGCCATGGGGCTCGAGGCGGCGCAGGACGCGCTGCGCGGCGGCAAGGCGCCGCGCCTCGACGAGGTGAAGGCGGTGGCGGTGCGCACGCTCGAGGACGTGCACCGCATCATCCTGGACCTCCGCCCGTCGGTGCTCGACGACCTCGGGCTGCTGTCGGCGATCCGCTGGTACGCGGAGCGCCAGCTCGGCACGCGCGGCATCTCGGTGCGCTGCGAGTTCGGGGAGCTGGACCGGCGGCTGCCGCCCGAGATGGAGACGGCGCTGTTCCGGATCTGCCAGGAGGCGATGAGCAACGTCGCCCGCCACGCCCAGGCCACCGCGGTGCTGGTGGAGGTGGCGCTCGAGGACGACGTGTTCCGCATCGACATCGAGGACGACGGCCGGGGCTTCGACGCGGAGGCGGTCGCGCGGCGCGAGGGGCGCCGGTCGTGGGGCCTCATGGGCATCCGCGAGCGCGCCGAGATCCTGGGCGGCGAGGCCACGGTGGAGTCGGCGCCGGGGAAGGGCACCCGCGTCGAGGTGCGCATCCCGGTGCCGCGCGCGACGACCGAGCCGGGCGCCGCCGCCCCCGCCGACGTGGACGCGGACGCGGACGGGAAGGGGAGGGGAACGTGAGCGACAAGATCCGGGTGCTCATCGTGGACGACCACGCCATCCTGCGCGAGGGCGTGCGCGCGCTGCTCCAGCTCCAGCCCGACATCGAGGTGGCCGGCGAGGCCGCCGACGGCATGCAGGCGCTGGAGCAGGTGGAGCGGCTCGATCCGGACGTGGTGCTGATGGACATCGCCATGCCCGGGCTGGGCGGCATCGAGACCAGCCTGCAGCTGAAGAAGCTGGGGCGGCGCGCGCGCATCCTGATCCTCTCGCAGTACGAGGATCGCGAGTACGTCCGGCGCCTGCTCAAGGCCGGCGTGTCGGGCTACGTGCTCAAGAAGTCCGCCGGCGCCGAGCTCGCGAACGCGATCCGCGCGGTGCACCGGGGCGGCCTGGTGCTCGACCCGGAGGTCGCCCGCACCGCCATGGAGGAGGCCGGTCCGGCGGCGCCCGGGGAGGCGGATCCCTACGAGTCGCTCACCGACCGCGAGAAGCAGGTCCTGAAGCTGGTCGCGGAGGGCCGGAGCAACAAGGAGGTGGCGGACGTGCTCGGCATCAGCGTGAAGACCGCCATGAGCCACCGCGAGCACGTGATGGAGAAGCTCGGCGTCCACAACCGCACCGAGCTCGTCCGCTTCGCGATCCGCAAGGGCGTGATCCGGGTGGACGAGTAGCGCGCCCGGGCCCCGAAAAGAAGGGATGCGGCGCAGCCGCCGGCCCCCACCGGAAGCTGCCCGCATCAGGTGAAGAACCGCAGCCCCCCTCCCAGAGTGCCGCCGTTCTCCAGCCCCGGGAGGTAGCACGTGCCGTGCCCGCGCCGGCGGTCCCCGCGGCGGCGTCGACGCCCGTGAGATCGATGGGTTGCGCTGCCGGCGCACCCGCGGTGCTGGGTGCCTTGCCCCATCCCTTCGGGCGCGTGGGGGAATGGCCCCACCCGACCCACACTCCCAAAGGAAGAGGCCGGCGGCAATCGCCGCCGGCCCCGGTCCCCGCTTCCCCGCCGCCGCTACTCGTCGCCGCGCTTGCGGGCGATCTCGTCCTCGAGCGCCTTCAGCTCCTTCGTCGGCGCGGCCCCCGGCGCCTTCTCCTCCTCCTCGCCGGGCTTGCCGGTGAAGTGCGCCTCGCCGGGCCGCCACCCGGGGTGGACGGTGGCGGCGAGGTCGGCCGCGCCCTCCTTCACGCCGCCGGTGACCTTCTTCACCACGGCGTGGACCAGGAGCGCGAAGCCGATCACCGGCATGAACATCAGGAACAGCGCCCCGAGCACCGGCACGACCACCAGGAGCAGGGGGAACGGCACCTTCACGAACCGCGCGCCGTTGCCGGGGAGGCGCCCGCCCTCCGACGGGACCACCTCGACCGCCCACGCCCTCGGGTTCCAGTAGTAGCCGCCCTTCACGTTCGCTCCGCCCGTGTACTTGGCCATGACCGTCTCCTTCCGTGCCGCTCCGTCGACCGTGGGACCGCGCCCGACCGCGCCGCTCAGCTCTGGCGCCGCTTCGCCTCGATCTCCTTCTCGAGCGCCTCGAGCTTCTCGTCGCGGGCCGTGGGCCCCTTCTCCTCGACGCCCCCGTTCTCGGTGGACTTGCCGGTGAAGTGCGCCTCGCCGGGCTGCCAGCCGGGGCTCATGGTGGCGGCCAGCTCCTCGGCGGGGCCGCGGAAGGTGCGGACCGCGCGCATCGCGATCGCCTGCGCCAGCAGCACGAAGCCGATGACCGGCATGAACATCAGGAACGTCGCGCCGAGCACCGGGGTGAGGACCAGCGCCAGCGCCACCGGGACGCGCCGCCACTCGCCCTTGCCCTGCGGGAGGCGCTCGCCGTCCTTCGCCACCGGCTCGATCGACCACCGGGAGAGGTTGAGGTAGTAACCGCTCTGCACCGCGCTGCCGCCCTTGAACGTGTTGGCCATTGATTGGCTCCTTTCGATTGGCAATGTCTCGCCAATCGAGCGGCGAAGAAATTGGGACGATGCCCGAGCCGCGCGGGAAAGAATCCGGGGCGACGACCGGCGCGGCGCCGGAGCGGGCGGGGGCGCGAGGCCGGGGACGGGAGGGCGCGGGCACCGGGGCCGGCGGGGCGCGGGGACCCGTGCGCCGCGGGGGCGGACACCCGAGGCGGCGTCGGGCGGATTCCCGATGTGCGCGGGCGCGCGGGCCGGGGCGGCGGAGGCCGCGCCGCGCACGGCCTGGGCGCACGTCCGCCGGCGGGAGGATGCGGACCGGAGGAGGCGGTGCGGCCGGGGCGCGCGGCGAAGGCCGCTGAAGGAGCTAACCCTGCGACCTTGCGCGCAGCTTCCAGGGGTCCCCCGCGCTCCGGACGGGCCCGCAGCGGTTTCGCCGGCGGGGACCCACGCCCCTGATCCGGCGCAACGCTTGCGCGATCCACGCCGCTACCCTGCGGAAATCCCGCACCTTCCCGCGGGGCACGGCGCTTGCTCGCAAGCCGCCCGTTCCCGAAAGGAGCGCCTCGTGCTCGTCGCAGTCGGGCTGAACCAGAAGGGCGCCACGGTCGCAGACCGCGAGGTCCTCGCGCTGCCGTCGGAGGAGCTGCTGGACGCGCTCACCGCCTTCCAGGCGCTCGACGGCGTGGACGAGGTCGCGATCGTCTCGACCTGCTACCGGGTGGAGATCTTCGCCGCGGCGCGCTGCCCCGCCGCCGCGGAGCTGTCGCTGCGCCACGCGCTGGAGGCGCGCGCCGGCCGCCCGCTCCCGCTGTTCGAGCTGCAGGGCGAGGAGGCGTTCCGGCACCTCGTCCGCGTCGCCTCCAGCCTCGAGTCCGCCATCCTGGGCGAGCCGCAGATCCTCGGCCAGGTGAAGGACGCGTTCCACCGCGCCGCCGAGGCGGGCGCCGCCGGCAAGGAGCTCGCCTCCGTCCTCTCCCGCGCGCTCGCCGCCGCGAAGCGCGTCCGCACCGAGACCGCGGTGGGCCGCGCCGGCGTGTCCTGGGGCAACGCCGCGGCCGCGCTCGCCAGCAAGGTGCTCGGCCCGCTCGCCGGCCGCCGCGTGGCGGTGATCGGCGCGGGCGAGATGGCCCGGCTCACCGCCCAGCACATGCGCGACGAGCGCGCCTCGGTGGTGGTGCTGAACCGCACGCTCGCGAACGCCGAGGCGCTGGCCGCCGAGGTGGGCGGCGAGGCCCGGCCGCTGGACGCGCTGGAGCAGGAGCTCCTGCGCGCCGACGTGGTGGTGTCCGCCGCGCCGGCCGCGCCGGCGGCGCTGGCCCCGGAGGTCATGCAGCGCATCCTGCACGCCCGCCGCAAGCGGATCGTCATGGTGGACCTGGCCGTCCCGCGCGCCATCCCCGCCGAGACCGGGGCGCTGCCGGACGTCTACCTGTGCGACGTGGACGACCTCGACCGCGTGATGAAGGCCGCCATGGCCGAGCGCGCCCAGGCGGCCCAGCACGCCGAGCGGATCGCCGACGAGGAGGTGCAGAAGTTCGCGCGCGCCGAGGCCGAGCGCCGCGCCGCCCCGCTCATCCAGGAGATGCGCAGCCGCGCCAGCGCCATCGCGCGCGAGGAGGTGGAGCGCACGCTCCGCCGCCTCGGCGAGGACCCGGAGCTCGCGAAGCGGCTCGACGCCATGGCGGGGTCGATCGTCTCGAAGATCCTGCACGCCCCCAGCACCCGCCTCCGCCAGGCCGTGTGCGACGGCGGGGCCAACGACCCGCTGGTCGCCGCGGCGGTGCAGATCTTCGACCTGTCCGCGGCACCGGCCGCCCGGGGCGACGCCGCGTAGCCGGGGGCCCGGGCCTTCCCCAGGCCCGGAATTCCTGAGATATTGCGCGCGTTGACCGACGGGCCGACCGCATGAACCTCCTCGAGCGCAGCTACCGGAGCCTGGACTCCAGCATGCGCGCGCGCGTGCTGGTGCCGACGGCGCTGCTGTTCGCGGTGACGCTCTCCGCGATGGTGGCGGCCGCCGTGCACTTCTACGGCGCGGACATGGAGAGCGGTCGCCAGGACCGGGCCGAGCTGTTCGCGACCATGGTCTCCTCCGGCGTGTCGAACGTGATGCTGTCGGGCAAGCCGCGCGAGGTGACCACGCTGCTCGAGGCGCTGGTGGCGCACCGCAGCGATCTCCTCTCGGCCAGCCTGATCGCGCCGAACGGCTACATCTCGATCTCCACCAGCCCGGCGCTGCTCGGCCGCGTGCCCTGGTCCGAGGTGAACCGGGTGGAGGGCACCACCGTGGTGGTGGGGCCGGGCGGCAACGACGCCGAGTACGCGGTGCTCCAGCCCATCGTGAACGCCGAGTCCTGCGCCCGCTGCCACGGCACGCAGAGCCACGTGAACGGCTGGCTCGACCTGCGCTTCACCCGCGAGCCGGTGCTGGAGGCGCAGGCGCAGCTCGCGAAGACGCTCTCGCTGTCCGCGGCGGCGGCGTTCGTGTGCCTCCTCGCCATCCTGCTCTGGCTGCTGGGCCGCGAGGCGGTGAGCCCGCTGCAGCGGCTGGTGGCGGTGATGCGCCGCGCCGAGTCGGGCGAGCTGACGGTGCGGGCCGACGAGGGGCGCCCGGACGAGCTGGGCGTGGCCGCGCGCGGGTTCGACGCCACGCTGGCGGCCCTGCGGCGCAGCCAGGCCGAGCTGGAGGCGTTCTACCGCGAGCGCATGGTGCGGGCCGACCGCTTCGCGGCGGTGGGCGAGATCGCCACCGGGCTGGCGCACGAGATCAAGAACCCGCTGGCCGGGCTGTCCGGCGCGCTGGAGCTGCTGGCCGAGGACTTCTCCGCCGACGCGCGCCACTCCGAGATCGTCGGCGAGATGCAGCACCAGGTGCGGCGGCTCACGCACACCATGGAGAGCCTGCTCAGCTTCGCCCGGCCGGCGAAGGCGAAGCTCCGCTCCACCGACGTGAACGCCACGCTGGAGAAGGTGCTGTTCCTCATCCGCCAGCAGTCGCGCGACGGCACCCTCGAGCTGGTCCCCGAGCTCGCGCCCGGGCTCCCGGCGGTGCTGGCCGACCCCTCCCAGCTCGAGCAGGTGTTCCTCAACATCTGCCTGAACGCCTGCCAGGCGATGATCGCCACCCGCCGCGGCGGGGTCCTCACCGTCCGCTCCCGCGTGGGCGACGGCACCGTGAGCGTCGAGGTGGAGGACACCGGCCCGGGCATCCCGGCCGACCTCCGCGCCCAGATCTTCAAGCCGTTCTTCACGACCAAGCGCGAGGGGAACGGGCTCGGGCTCGCCATCTCCGCGCGCATCGTGGCGGAGCACGGGGGCCACATCGGCTACCGCTGCCCGCCCGAGGGCGGCACCACCTTCACCGTGACGCTGCAGCAGGCGCGGCCCCAGCGCGCCCCGGAGCACGCCGCATGAACAGCACCCCGGCCCGCATCCTCGTCGTGGACGACGAGAAGCTCATCCGCTGGTCGGTGGCGGAGCGGCTGCAGCGCGGCGGCTACGAGGTCCTCTCGGCCGAGTCGGGCGAGCAGGCCCTGGAGATGGTCGCCGCCACCCCGCCGGACGTGATGCTGCTCGACGTGCGCCTCCCGGGCATCGACGGCGTCCAGACGCTGCAGCGCGCGCTCTCGCTCCACCCGGAGGTGGCGGTCCTGATGATGTCGGCGCACTCCACCGTGGACATCGCGGTGGAGGCCATGAAGCACGGCGCCATCGACTTCCTGGTGAAGCCGTTCCCGTTCCAGCAGCTCGACGAGGCGGTGGAGCGCGCGCTGGCGAACGCCCGCACGCGCCGGCAGATCGCCACGCTCACCAGCGACAAGCGCGGCGCGAGCGCGGTCGAGGCGGTGGTGGGCTCCTCGGCGGCCATGGAGCAGGTGCGCTCGATGATCTCGCGCCTGGCCGGCAGCGACACCACCACCGTGCTCATCGAGGGCGAGAGCGGCTCCGGCAAGGAGGTGGTGGCGCGCGCCATCCACTTCCGCAGCGGCCGCGCGGACAAGCCCATCCTCCAGGTGAACTGCGCGGCGCTCCCCGAGCACCTGCTCGAGTCGGAGCTGTTCGGCCACGAGCGCGGCGCGTTCACCGACGCGCACACCCAGAAGCGCGGCCTGTTCGAGACCGCCGAGGGCGGCTCGGTGATGCTGGACGAGATCGGCGACCTGCCGCCGGGCGGCCAGGCCAAGCTCCTCCGGATGCTCGAGAACAAGACGTTCCGCCGGGTGGGCGGGGTCCAGGAGCTCCGCGCGGACGTGCGGGTCATCGCGGCCACCAACGTCAACCTGGAGGAGCGGGTGGCGGAGGGGCGCTTCCGCGCCGACCTGTTCTTCCGCCTCAACGTGGTGCGGATCGTGGTGCCGCCGCTGCGCGAGCACCTCGACGACGTGCCCACCCTCACCGCCCACTTCGTGGCGCGCTTCAACCAGGAGATGAAGCGGCAGGTGAAGGGGGTGGCGCCCGCGGCGATGGAGCTGCTCAAGGCCTACCACTGGCCGGGCAACGTCCGCGAGCTGCGCAACGTGATCGAGCGCGCCTTCATCCTCCACGCCGGCGCCGACGAGATCCGGCCCGAGCACCTCCCGCCCGAGCTCCGCAAGGCGACCCCCGGCGCGAAGCGCCCGGAGAAGCTGGTGCCGCAGGTCACGGGGGAGGGGCTGGTGCTCGACGACGTGGAGCGCAAGCTCATCGCCGAGGCGATGGAGCGCGCCAGCGGCAACCAGTCCAAGGCGGCGCGGCTGCTGGGCGTGTCCCGCGACACGCTCCGCTACCGGCTCAAGAAGCACGGCATGGCGTAGGGCGCGGCCCGGGCGCGGCCCGGGGACGCGCCCCGCGGTCAGGCCAGCACGCGGTCGTCGATCTCGACCGGCTTGCCGTCGGTGGGCCAGTCGATCTCGGTCGCCAGCGCGCGCAGCTCCTCCTTCAGCTTCTCCTTGGCGCGGATCTCGAGCTGGCGGGCGCGCTCGCGCGAGAAGCCGAAGTGCTCGCCCAGCTCCTTGAGCGTGAGCGGGCGGTCGCTCATCACGCGCATCTCGATGATGTAGCGCTCGCGCTGGTCGAGGCGGCCGAGGGCCTCGCCGATCCGGCCGGAGACGACCTTCTGCTCCTGCACCCCGGACAGCTCGTCGTCCTGCGACGCGCCGCCGGACGCGAGGAAGTCCACGTGGGAGTAGCCGCCGTCGTCGCCCATGGGCGCGTCGAGCGACAGGTCGCGCCCCTCCATCCGCTGCTCCATCTCGCGGACCTCGCCGGGCTTCACGCGGAGCTTCTTCGCCACCTTGTTCGCGTCGTGGCCGTCGGAGTCGGCGCCGTGCTCCTGGGAGCGCTTGTCGAGCTCGCGCTTCGTGCGGGCCAGCGAGAAGAACAGCTTGCGCTGCGCCTGCGTGGTCCCGAGCTTCACCAGCGACCAGGACTTGAGGATGTAGTTCTGGATGTACGCGCGGATCCACCACACCGCGTACGAGATGAGGCGGATGCCCTTGTCCGGATCGAACTTCTGGACCGCCTTCATCAGGCCGATGTTGCCCTCCTGGATGAGGTCGGCCATGCGGAACCCGTAGGAGCGGTACTCGTAGGCGACCTTGACCACGAAGCGGAGGTTGGCCGTGACCAGCCGGTGGGCGGCGCGGGTGTCGCGGTCGGCGCAGTACTCGCGCGCGAGCCGCTGCTCTTCTTCGACCGTCAGCAGCGGAAACCGATTGATCTCGGAGAGGTAGAGCTCGAGGGAGCTCGCGGTACCCGGGATGCTCTGGCGCTTCATCGGACCTCCGTGGTGCGTGGCGGTGGCAGCAGGTAGGCCCCTAAGCAACCCATGTGCCGTCTGGGGTCAAGCGCCGTTCAGCCGTGATCCTGGGCGGTTGCCTGGAGGGGGGCGGGTCGCCGGCCCGGCGGGAGCCTATAATCGTTACAGGGTCGCCAGGAGAAGGCTGCCCTGTTGGGTTTTTGGGCTGTAAGAATTGCAAACGCCCGATTCAGGGCGCCACCGACCCACTTGCGGATGGGCGGTACCCTCCGCAACCTGTGGTGGCTATCCCCCGCGGGGCGGCCAGGCGGCCAGGCGGACGCGAGAATGTCGGCGAAGAACGGAACGGAACGGACGGCGAACCAGGCTGCGCCGGCGGACGCCGAGGAGCGCTCGGGCTACCTCGGCTTCGTCGCGCACGAGGTCCGCAACCCGCTCTCGACCGCGCTCTGGTCGGCCGAGCTGCTGGCGCGCATGAGCGCCGCCGAGCGCGGCGGGGCCCGCGGCGAGAAGCTGACCGCGATGTGCCTGCGCTCGCTGGGACGCGTCCGGCAGCTCGTCGAGGATCACTTCCTGTGCGAGCGGCTCGAGGTCGGCGGGCTCCCGGTGCGCCCGGAGCCCATCTCGCTGCGCGACGCGCTGGAGCACGCGGCCGGGCACCGGCCGGGCGACGTCGGCGAGGTGTCCCTGGACGGCGTCGAGGCGGCCCTGGCGGTCAGCGCCGATCGCGCGCTCCTCGAGCGCGTGCTCGACGCGCTGGTGGCGGCCGCGGGGCGCGAGGGCGAGCCCGTGCGGGTGAGCGCCCGGCTGGACGGGGGTCGGGCCGTGCTGCGGGTGAGCGGCGCGGAGGCCGGCCCCGGCGCGCTCGACGATCCCCGGAAGGGAGCCGCCGGGGACCCGAAGGGCAGGGCGCTCGCCCTTCCGGCCGCGCGACGGGCGGCGGCGGCGCTGGGTGGGGGACTCTCGGTGGAGGGCGGAGCGTTCGTGCTCACCCTTCCCGGAGCCGGAGCGTATACTGCGCGCCCCGCATCGCCGCCGTTGCCATGACCGAACGCCCGCTGGTCCTCGTCGTCGACGACGATCCCGACATCCTCGACGCCATCTGCGACATCCTCGAGGGCGAGGGCTATCGCGTCGCGCGCGCGCGCCACGGCCTCGAGGCGCTGGACCGCGTGGCCGAGGAGGAGCCTTCGATCATCCTCCTCGACCTGATGATGCCGGTGATGGACGGCCTCGCGTTCGCGCAGGCGCTCCGGCAGCGGCGGAACGGGGCCCCGCGCATCCCCATCGTGGTCATCTCGGCCGACGGGAACCCGCAGAAGGCGGCCTCGGTGGGCGCCCAGGGCTACCTGGCGAAGCCCTTCGACATCGACGCGCTGCTCGCGCAGGTCACCGACATGGCCGGCGAGCCGATGCACGGGTAGCCGCGCCCGGCGCCAAAAACCCCCGCGCCACGCGGGCTTCGCTTGACAGGTCGCGCGCCGGCGGGTAGAAAGCCCACCCTTTCCAAGGCACGTCCTCCGCGGCCCTGCGACGCGCGGCGGACCAATGCGAGGTGATCATGGCGACTGGGCTGCTGGCGAAGAAGGTTGGGATGACGCAGATCTTCACCCCCGAGGGTGACTGCGTCTCGGTCACGGTGCTCGAGGCGGGCCCGTGCACGGTGGTGCGGCGCAAGACGGCGGAGAAGGACGGCTACGACGCCGTCGTCATCGCCTTCGGCGCCGTGGACGAGAAGCACGCCCACCGGCTCAGCAAGCCCGAGGTCGGCGTGTTCAAGAAGGCCGGCACCGGCCTGTTCCGCCACGTGAAGGAGATCCGGGTGAAGGACGCCAAGCTGCTCGGCGACCTCAAGGCCGGCGACGTCCTCACGGTGGACAAGGTCTTCAAGGCGAACCAGCGGATCGACGTGGCCGGCGTCACCAAGGGCCGCGGCTTCACCGGCGTCATGAAGCGCTGGAACATGAAGGGCGCCGCGCGCGACAGCTCCACCGCGCACGAGCACCACCGCCACGTCGGCGCGATCGGCCAGCGCAAGACGCCGGGCAAGGTGTGGAAGGGCAAGCACCTCCCCGGCCACTACGGCGTGGACAACGTCACCATCCAGAACCTGACCGTGGTCGGCATCGAGCCGGAGCAGAACGTGCTGCTCGTGAAGGGCGCCGTCCCCGGCCACGCCGACGGCCTGCTCTTCGTGAACACCGCGGCGAAGGGCCAGCCGCGGATCAAGCAGAAGCAGGAGGTCCGCGAGCGCGCCAAGCCGAAGGTGTAGCCGGCTTCGAGGCAGCGCCGCAGGACACGACGCGCCGTCCGGGAGACCGGGCGGCGCGTTTCGCTTGGAGCCCCCGCCAGCGGCCGGGAGCGCCCCCACCGACGACGAACGCCGCCCGGGGGTCCGGGCGGCGTCGGGTGCTGCGGGCGGCGGGGAGGGCGAGGCCCCGGGCTACGAGGCCTCGGCCTGGCCGCGCTTGCGGTCGCGCTCGATCTTGTAGCGCGCGGTCGGGTCGAGGAACTTCTTGCGCAGCCGGATCGACTGCGGCGTGACCTCGACCAGCTCGTCCTCGGCGATCCACTCCAGCGCCGCCTCCAGGCTCAGCTCGCGCGGCGGCGTCAGGATGACGTTCTCGTCGCGGCCGGCGGCCCGGATGTTGGTGAGCTTCTTCTCCTTGCAGATGTTGAAGTCGAGGTCGTTGTCGTGGCTGTGCTCGCCCACGATCATGCCGGGGTACACCTTGTCGCCCGGCTTCACGAACAGCGCCCCGCGCTCCTGCGCGTAGAAGCAGGCGTAGGCGACCACGTCGCCGATCCGGTCGGCCACGATGGCGCCGCTCTTCCGCTTCTCGATCTTGCCCTGCCACGGCTCGTAGCCGTCGAACTGCGAGGACATGATGCCCTCGCCGCGGGTCAGGGTGAGGAAGTCGCCCCGGAAGCCGATGAGCCCGCGGGCGGGCACGCGGAACTGCAGCCGGGTGCGGCCCGAGCCGAGCGGCTGCATGTCCACCATGCGGCCCTTGCGCGAGCCCATGCTCTGGGTGACGCCGCCCACGCCGTCGTCGGGCAGGTCGCAGACGAGCAGCTCCATCGGCTCGTGCACCTCGCCCCCGACCGTCTTGAGGATCGGCTCCGGGTTCGAGACCGTGACCTCGTACCCCTCGCGCCGCATGTTCTCGACGATCACCGCGAGCTGCAGCTCGCCGCGGCCCACCACCTTGAACGCGTCCGGCGTGTCGGTGTCCTCCACGCGGATGGACACGTTGCGGTACGCCTCGCGGTAGAGCCGCTCGCGGATGTTGCGGCTGGTGACGTACTTGCCCTCGCGGCCGGCGAACGGCCCGTCGTTGACCTTGAAGACCATCGACATGGTGGGCTCCTCCACGCTGATGCGCGGGAGCGCCTCCGGGGCGGCCGGGTCGGCGATGGTGTCGCCGATGCCGATCTCCTCCGCGCCGGCGATGCAGACGATCTCGCCCGGGCCGGCGTCCTTCACCTCGACGCGCTTCAGGCCGTCGTAGGCGTACAGCCGCACGATCTTGGCGGGGACGACCTTGCCCTCCTCGCGCAGCACCGAGATGGCCATGCCCTCGCGCGCCACGCCGGAGGCGACCCGGCCGATGGCGAGGCGGCCCACGTAGTCGTCGTAGTCGAGGTTGTCCACCAGCATCTGCAGCGTCTCGCGCTCGCCGGCGGGCGGGGGCGGGACGTGCGTGAGGATCGCGTCGAACAGCGGCTTCAGCGACTCCGCCTCGAACGCGCCCTGCACGGTGTGGGCGGCCTTGCCCTCGCGCGCGATCGCGTAGATCACCGGGAAGTCGATCTGCCGCTCGTTCGCGCCGAGGTCGATGTAGAGCGAGTATACGAGGTCGAGGACCTCCTTCGCGCGCGCGTCCTGCCGGTCCACCTTGTTGACGACCAGCACCGAGGGCAGGCCCATCGAGAGCGCCTTCGAGAGCACGAAGCGGGTCTGCGGGAGCGGCCCTTCGGCCGCGTCCACCAGCAGCAGCACCCCGTCCACCAGGCGCAGCGCGCGCTCCACCTCGCCGCCGAAGTCGGCGTGGCCGGGCGTGTCCACGATGTTGATCTTCACGCCCTGGTAGGTGACCGCGGTGTTCTTCGCGAGGATGGTGATGCCCTTCTCGCGCTCGAGGTCGTTCGAGTCCATGACCCGCTCGACCACTTGCTCGTTGGCCCGGAACACGCCGGCCTGGCGCAGCATGAAGTCGACGAGGGTGGTCTTGCCGTGGTCGACGTGGGCGACGATCGCCACGTTGCGGATCTGCTCGCGGGGGGTCATGGGGCTCCGGCCTGCAAAGGGCCGGAACGGACGCCGGCCTGCAAAGGGCCGGAACTTATAGTCCTTTGATGCGGCGCCGGCAAGGGGAAGCGCGGCGGGCGCCGCGCGGGCCTCCGGGACCGCTACATGAAGCCGATCCGCCGGGTGGAGGCGAGCACCCGCTCGACCTCGTCGAGCACGCGCAGCGTGCGGCAGGCGGCCAGGAACGCGCGCGCGTCGCGCTCCGGCAGCTCGGTGAGCCGCAGCAGGTCGTCCACGCTCTTCGTGCCGTCGGCGAGCGCGAGGAGCCGCGCCTCCTCCGGCCGCAGCCGCAGCGCGTACAGCTCGAAGGCGGGATCCGGGACGGGGGCGAGGTGCGCGGCGCCGGGCAGCTCCTCGCGCAGGCGCTCCGGCGTGGCGGTGCGCCGGATGCCCTCCAGGATCACCTCGGCCGGATCGAGCCGCAGCGGCACCCGCCCGGCCGGCGGGCGGCCGTGCTGGAACGCGTACGTGCCGTCGCGCCACTCGAAGGTGGACCAGGCGACGGCGCGCACCAGCCCGGTGAGCAGCTCGACCCGCTGCTCGGGGGTGATGGCGCCCGCCTCGACCAGCAGGTCCGAGGTGCGCGCGCCGGGGGCGGCCGCGCGCCGGAGCGCCTCCAGCCGCTCGGCGGTGACGGCGCCCCGCCGCACCGCGACCGCGCCGAACCGCTCGGCCGCCACGTTCGAGGCCGCGTACACCGGCGCGCCGCGCTCGACCACCACGATGCGGCGCACCGGCCCGCGCGAGAGCGTGAGCGCCCCGGTGGCCTGGCCGACGTGCAGCGCCACCAGGAGGCGCGGCACCCGCGTGGCGGCGAGCTCGCCCGACGACGCCGGCGACGGCTCCGGCGCGGTGGCGCGGGCGTGCCGCGTCTCGGGGAGCGGGGTGAGGAACGCGTCGT
>NZ_BAZG01000082.1 GCF_000964525.1 Anaeromyxobacter sp. PSR-1 | reverse complement strand
CCGGTTCGGCGCGCCCGGGGACGTCCGCGCCGCCGAGGAGGTCGCCTCCCGCGCGTCGACGCCGGGCGAACCCTGAGCAGGCGCGGGCGGTTCGCCACGACCGCCGCGCGCCCTCCCGGACGGGCTGGCCACGCTGCGTCCCCGCGTGTAACGTCATGGCTTCGAAGGGGGCGGCATGCGGGCAGCGGAGGGAACGGAGCAGGTGCGCACCTCCGCCCGCGGCGAGGTGGAGTTTCCCCGCCTCGTGTTCCTGGTGAACCCGGAGGCGCAGGACGGCCACGCGGCCGCGCGCCTGCGCGGGCTCCTCTCGCGCGCGCCCGCCTGGACCCGCCGCTCGCGCCTGGCGGTCGTGACCACGCTGTCCGGCGCCGAGCGCGCCATGCGCGGCCTCGCGCCGGACGAGATCCCGGTGGCGGCCGGCGGCGACGCGACCGTGAACTTCGTGGCGCGCGCGGTGCGGGCCGCGGGGCGCGCGGACCGGCCCATGGCCATCCTCCCGCTCGGCGTGGGCAACGCCATCGCCCACGCGCTCGGGGTGGCGGACCTGCGCCGCGCCCTCGCCGCCATCGCCGACGGCCGCTCGGTCCAGATCGACGCGCTCGTGACCACGCACCCCGAGGCCCCGCTGGCGCTCGCCTCGGTGAGCTGCGGGTTCGAGGGGCAGATCATCTCCGGCGCGTCGCGCGGGCGCGGCCTGGCGCGCGTGGGCGGCCTGCTCGCGGCGCTCCCGGGCGCGCTCCGCAAGCACACCGGCTTCCGCCTCGAGGCGGACGGCGTGGTGCTCGCCGATCCCTCCGAGCCGGTGTTCAACGTGGGCGTGTACAACCTCCCCTGCGTCGCCTGGGGCACGGTGGTCCACCCGGACGCCGACCCCGCCGACGGCCTCGCCGACGCGGTGGTGCACCGGCGCCGCCGCACCTTCACCTCCGCGCTCCGCCACGGCGTCGCGACGGCCGCCCCGCCCCGCGGCAGCGTGCGCACCGCGCGCGCGGCGCGGATCCGCCTCGAGTCGCGCTGGCCGATCCAGATCGACCTGGAGGGCTCGGTCTCCCCCGGCGAGCTCGAGATCCGGGTCGAGCCGGCCGCGCTGCGCGTCATCACGGGCCGCCGCCGGCGCGCGGCCGCGAACGGCGGCTGAGCCGCCGCCCGCCCCGCCCCTTCCCCCGCACGCGTCACCCTCCGCGGCGCCGCCGCGCACGCACGGATGGGCTCTTGCGCCGGTGCCCCGCGAGGGGGGATACGCGAGGACGACGGCACTCGACCGCGCGAGAGGGGGCTCGCCATGGTTCGACCGCTCCGTTCCGCTGCAGCGTTCCTCGTGGCCGCGCTGCCCGCGCTGGTCCTGGCACAGGCGCCGGCGCCGCCCGGGAGGACCGACGGCCCGGAGGGCTCCGAGGTAGGCCAGGGCGGCTACCGCCGCGCGCCCGGCCCCGGCGCCTTCCAGATCACGTTCGACGCGGGCGGCGCCATCACCAGCGAGGGGCCGGGCTACCCGCTCCACGACCGGCCCTACTTCCTCGGCGCGGATCTCGCCTGGTCGCCCGACGACTGGCTGCTGCTCGAGCTGACCGGCGCCTACGACTTCGACCTCGAGCGGACGCTGGTGCTCGTGGGCCCGCGCCTGCGCACGCCGGCGTCGCCGTTCTCGCTGAGCGCCGGGCTGAAGGCCGGCGTCATGTCGTGGAACGGCCGGAGCCGCTTCGGCCTGAGCCCGCAGCTCGGCGCCGAGCTGGAGGCGAGCGACCGCTTCGTGCTCGGCCTCCACTACGCGCTCGACGTCCCGGTGGAGCAGGACACCACCGTCACCCACCGCATCTTCCTCGGCCTCGGCGTGCGCCTGTAGCGCCGCCCCGGAGGAACGCCATGCCCCGCCAGCTCCCGCTGCTCGCCGCCGCCGCGCTCGCCGCCGCCTGCGGCCCGCGGGCCTTCACCCGCGGCGCGTACGAGGACCCCAACACCATCGAGCTGCTGTCCGACCAGTTCAACGAGAACGACCTGCAGCTCATCGCCAGGAAGATGACCGGCTCCCTGCTCGGCGCGCCCGCCGTGCAGGCCCTGCCGGGCCGGCCGGTGCTGGTGGTGGGCCGCGTCCGGAACAAGACCTCCGAGCACATCGACACCGAGTCGCTCGCCGACAAGGTCCGCGTCGAGCTGCAGCGGTCCGGCCGCTTCGCGTTCGCCGACGCGGCGGCGCGCGAGCAGATCGCCGCGGAGTACGACTACCAGCAGTCCGGCATGGTCGCGAAGGAGACCGCCAAGGGCCCCGGCGCCCAGGTCGGCGCCGACTACGTGCTCACCGGGCAGATCGCGTCGATCGTGCAGGAGGTCGGGGCGGACAAGGTCGTCTACTACAAGATGACCATGCAGCTCACCGACCTCCGGACCGGGCTCATCACCTGGACCGACGAGAAGGAGCTGCGGAAGAAGTTCCGGAAGCAGTCGGTGGGCTGGTAGGAGGCCGCCGTGCGCCGCGCCCGCGCGGCCGCGATGGCGCTCGGGGCCGTGCTCGTCTCCGGCTGCGCCGGGGACTACGTGTCGCGCACGCGCGCGATGCGCGAGGCGTACCAGGCCGGCGACCACGACCGCGCCGCGGCGCTCGCGGAGGAGGAGGTCCGCCGCGGGCCCGAGCGCGACCGCCTGCTCGCCCTGCTCGACCAGGGGATGATCCTGCACGCCGGGCGGCGCTGGGAGGAGAGCCTCCCGGTGCTCGCCCGCGCCGAGCGGCTCGCCGCGTCGCTGGAGGCGATCTCGGTCAGCGAGGAGGGGCGCGCGCTGCTCGAGAACGAGCGGGCCCGCGCCTACCGCGGCGAGGACTTCGAGAAGCTGATGATCAACGTCGTCCAGGCGCTCAACTACGCCGCGCTCGGCAAGGACGAGGACGCGCTGGTGGAGGTGCGGCGCGTGGACGAGCGGCTGCGGAAGATGGTCCAGGAGGAGAAGAAGCCGTACCAGCAGCTCGCGGTGGCGCGCTACCTGGGCGGCGTGCTGTGGGAGGACTCGGGCAACCCGGACTCGGCGTACATCGACTACGCCGACGCGCTGCGCCTCGCGCCCGGGCTCGGCCCGCTCGCCGAGCCCGCGCTGCGGCTGGCGCGCGCCACCGGCCGCGCCGACGAGGCCGACGCGCTCGCCGCGGCGCGCCCCGCCCTGGGCGCGGATCCGCTCGGCGCCGAGGAGGGCCAGGTCGTGCTCGTGCTCGAGGCCGGCCTGTCGCCGGAGAAGCGCTCCAGCCGGCAGGGCGCCGGGCCGGAGCTCCTGGTGGTCCCGGTGTACGTGACGCGCCCCTGGGTGCGCGACGCCGCCACCCTGGAGGCCGGCGCCCGCCGGGCGGACGCGGTCACCGTCACCTCCCTGGAGGACGTGGCGCAGGTGCACCTGTCGGAGCGCATCGGCCGCATCGCCGCCAAGGCGGTGGCGAGCACGGTGGTGAAGGGGGGGGTCGCCGCTGCGGTCGGGGAGGCCACCGACAGCGAGGTGCTCGGCTGGCTGACGTTCCTCGCCCTGACCTCGACCAGCGAGGCCGACCGGCGGAGCTGGCTCTCGCTGCCGGCCGAGCTGCAGGTCGCCCGCCTGCGCCTTCCGGCGGGCACGCACGAGGTGGAGATCCGCAGCGGGGGCAAGGTGCTCCGCCGGACCGTGGCGGTCCGGCCCGGCCGCGTGACCCTGCTGGTGGAGCGGCGGTACTGAGGCGGACGGGAGGCGGCTCCCTCCCCTGCGTCACGTCGCCCGGGCTCCCTCCCGGACCCTCCGCGCCGGCGCGGTTTCCCCGCAGGATCCGGCCAGGAGCCCCCGATGACCCGCGAGCCGATGAGCCGGGTGGACGCCGCCTGGCTGCACATGGACCGACCCGAGAACACCGCCGACATCGTGGCGCTGCTGCGCCTCGACGGCCCCCTCTCCCCGGCGCGGCTCCGCACCCTGCTGCAGGACCGCCTCGTCACGCACGACCGGTTCCGCGCGCGCGTGGTGGACACCGGCGCGCTGGGGCAGCCGGTGTGGGAGCGCGACCCGCACTTCTCGCTCGCGCGCCACCTGAGCGCGCGCACGCTGCGCGGCGAGGGACGCGAGGCGCTCGAGGAGGTGGTGTCCGAGGCCGCCACCCGGCCGCTCGCGCCGGGCCGGCCGCCGTGGCGCGCCTGCCTGATCGACGGCGGCGAGCAGAGCGCGGTGCTGGTGAAGCTCCACCACTGCATGGCGGACGGGTTCGCCCTCCTGACGGTGCTGCTCGGCCTGTCCGACGAGCGCGCCGGGCGCGCCGCGCCGCCCGAGGCCGGCCCCCCGGCGCCGCCGGACGCGGCGCCCGGCCCGCTCCCGCGCGGCGCCCGGGCGCTGCTCGGGGACCCGCTCGCCGCGGCCCGCTCGCTCTGGAAGATGGCGACGCTGCCCGAGGCGCGCGGCCGGCTCGCCCCGCCTGCCCTCACCGGCCTCCGCCGGACGTCCTGGTCCCATCCCTGGCCGCTCGCCGGCCTGCGCGACGCGGCGCACGCCGCCGGCGCCACCGTCAACGACGCGCTGCTCGCCGCGCTCTCCGGCGCGCTCTCCCGCGTGCTCCGCGATCCGGCCGCGCCCGGCGCGCCCGGGCCGCTGCCGGACGAGGTGCGGGCGCTCGTGCCGGTGAACCTGCGCCCCGGGCCGCCCGCGGCCGGCACGCCGCTCGGGAACCAGTTCGGGCTGGTGTTCCTCGACCTGCCCATCGAGCCGCTCGCCCTCGACGAGCGCCTCGAGCTGATGCGCGGCCGCACCGCCGCGATGAAGCGCAGCCCGGACGCGTGGGTGGCGCTCGGGATCCTCGGCGCGCTCGGGCTCGCCCCGGCGGCCCTGGAGCGGCTCGGCACCGCCTTCTTCTCGCGCAAGGCCTCGATGGTGGTGACGAACGTCCCCGGGCCCGCGCGGCGGCTGCACTTCGGCGGCCGGCGGGTGGACGAGCTGCTGTTCTGGGTGCCGCACCCGGCCGCGCTCGGCCTGGGCGTGAGCCTGCTCAGCTACGCCGGCCAGGTGACGGTGGGCGTGCGCGCGGACACGGCGTTCCCGCTCGATCCGCGGGCGCTCGCGCACGCGATCGACGAGGAGCTGGCGGCGCTCGTCCCTCGGCCGGCGCGGGCCGGGCGCGCCCGGGCCGCCGCCGCGGCCCCGGAACACGCCGGCCGGCAGGCGGCCTTCGCGGGCGCGCCTGCCGGCCGGAGGGTGCGGGTGATCGAGGCGGGGCCGGCTACATCCCCAGCTTCTTGAAGAAGTCGTTCCCCTTGTCGTCCACCAGGATGAACGCGGGGAAGTTCTCGACCTCGATCTTCCAGACGGCTTCCATGCCGAGCTCGGCGAAGTCGATGCACTCCACCTTCTTGATGTTCTCCTCGGCCAGCACCGCGGCCGGGCCGCCGATCGAGCCCAGGTAGAAGCCGCCGTGCTTCTTGCACGCGTCGGTCACCTGCTGGCTGCGGTTGCCCTTCGCGATCATCACCATCGACGCGCCGTGCGACTGCAGCAGGTCCACGTACGAGTCCATGCGGCCGGCGGTGGTGGGGCCGAACGAGCCGGACGGCTTGCCCGGCGGCGTCTTGGCCGGGCCGGCGTAGTACACCGGGTGGTGCTTCAGGTACTCGGGCACGCCCTTGCCCTGGTCGATGAGCTCCTTGAACTTGGCGTGCGCGATGTCGCGGGCCACCACCAGCGTGCCGGTGAGGAGCAGCGGCGTCGAGACCGGGTACTTGGTCAGCTCGGCCAGGATCTCCTTCATCGGCTTGTTCAGGTCCACCTTCACGCCGTGCTCGTGCTTGCCCTTCTTCAGCTCGAGCGGGATGAGCCGGCCCGGCGCGTGGTCGAGCTCCTCGATCCAGAGCCCTTCCCGGTTGATCTTGGCCTTCACGTTGCGGTCGGCGGAGCAGGACACGGCCATGCCGACCGGGCAGGACGCGCCGTGGCGCGGCAGCCGGACCACGCGGATGTCGTGCGCGAAGTACTTGCCGCCGAACTGCGCGCCGATGCCGAGCTTGTTGGCCGCCTCGAGCAGCCGCTGCTCCAGCTCGACGTCGCGGAACGCCTGGCCGTGCTCGTTCCCCTGGGTGGGCAGCCCGTCGTAGTACTTCGTCGAGGCGAGCTTCACCGTCTTCAGGCAGGTCTCGGCGCTCGTGCCGCCCACCACCACCGCGATGTGGTACGGCGGGCAGGCGGCGGTGCCGAGGTACTTCATCTTGTCGACCAGGAACTTCTCCAGCTTCTCCGGCGTGAGGAGCGCCTTGGTCTCCTGGAACAGCATGGTCTTGTTGGCCGACCCGCCGCCCTTCGCCACGAACAGGAACTTGTACTCGGCGCCCTCGGTGGCGAGGACGTCGATCTGCGCCGGCAGGTTCGTGCCGGTGTTCACCTCGCGGTACATGTCGAGCGCGGAGGTCTGCGAGTAGCGGAGGTTCTCGCCGGTGTACGTGAGGTACACGCCCTCCGACAGGTACTGCTCGTCCTTCACGCCGGTCCAGACCTGCTGGCCCTTCTTCGCCACGATGGTGGCGGTGCCGGTGTCCTGGCAGATGGGCAGCTCGCCGCGGGCGGCGATCTCGGCGTTCTTGAGGAACGCGATGGCCACGCCCTTGTCGTTCTGCGAGGCCTCGGGGTCGGCGAGGATCTTCGCGACCTGCTCGTTGTGCTCGGGGCGGAGGAAGAACGACACCTCGCGCATCGCCTCGCGCGCGAGCCGGGTGAGCGCCGACGGCTCGACCTTCAGGATCTCCTTGCCCTCGAACGTCCCGACCGACACGCCCTCCTTGGTGAGGAGCCGGTACTTGGTCGCGTCCTTCGAGACGGGGAACGGATCCTGGTAGTGGAACGCGGGAGTCGCCATGTGTGCCTCTCCTTCGCGGGCGAACGGGGTGGGAAGTCGAACCGCGGGCCGGTGCGCTCTCGGTGCCCGGGGCCCGCAGGAAAGCACAGGACGGCGGCCGGTGTCGATGCGCGGCTGAGCCCCGATCGCGCGCGGATTCTCGCCCGGACCGGTCCGCTTTCGGCCCGGCCGCGGGCGCGCGGACGCGGCCCGCTACGCCGCGGCGCGGCGCGGCGCGAGCCGGTCCTTCAGCGCGAGGAAGCGCTGCTCCACCAGGTGGAAGCTCGCCCAGGCGAGCAGCAGCGAGGCGGCCAGCGCGGAGGCCGCGTAGGCGGCGTAGCCGGCGCGCGAGGCGAGCAGCGCCGCGCCCCACGGCCGCGCCCGCAGCGCGCCGAGCGCGCCCACGTGCACGAGGTAGTGCACGACGTAGAGGCCGTAGCTGTAGCGCCCGAGCGCCCGGAGCGGCGCGGCGGAGAGTGCGCGCCGGAGCGGGTGAGTGGTGCCCTCCGTCGCGACCGCGCCCGCGACCAGGCCGCCGAACGCGAGCGCCAGCCAGAGGTGGCTCCAGATCTCGAGCGGCCGGGCGTGCATGTCGAACCCGTGCGGCAGCCCGAGCGCGGCGAACCCGGCCGCCCCGACCGCCGCCGCCGGCAGCCAGGCGCGCCGGAGCAGGCCGGCGCCGCCCGCCGCGCGCGCCACCACCGCGACGAGCGCGCCCATGGCGAGCGCGTCCACCCGGCCCGGCGTGAGCCGGTAGGCGCTCCCCACCGGCAGCCCCGAGTCCACGATGAGCCACCGCAGCGCCGGCCCGGCGCAGACCAGCGCAACCGAGGCCGCCGCCAGCGCCCGCCCGCGCGCGAGCAGCACCACCAGCGGCCACGCCAGGTAGAACTGCTCCTCGACCGCGAGCGACCAGAAGTGCGAGAGCGCCGGGATGACCTGGCGCGCCGCGTAGGCCCAGTTGCCGAGGTAGCTCCAGTACCACCAGCCCCAGCGGCCGAACGTCCAGGGATCGACGAGGCCGAGCGCCGGCCCCGCCGCCGCGAACACGGCCAGCGCGAGGTAGTAGAGCGGGAAGATGCGGAGCGCGCGCCGGACCAGGAAGCCGCGCCACCAGCCGCGCTGGCCGAGCGTGTCCACCAGGCCGCCGGTGATGAGGAAGCCGGAGAGGACGAAGAACAGGTCCACCCCGGTCCAGCCCAGGCCGAGCGCCGCCACCGCGCGGCGCTCCCAGGGGCCGTCGCCGGGCCAGGCGTTGAGCAGGTGGCAGGCGAGGACGCCGCCGATGGCCAGCCCGCGCAGCCCGTCGAGCGACGGGAGCGGGCCGCGTGGACCGGCCGGCATGGCGGCGTGCCCGGTCGTGGCTAGCCGAGCCGCCTCAGGATCTCGTCCGCCATGGCGCGGGTGGAGAGCGTCCCGCCCAGGTCGGCGGTGCGGCAACCGTCGGTGATGGTCCGGTCCACCGCGCGCTCGATGGCGGCCGCCTCCGGCTCGAGGCCGAGCGAGTGGCGGAGCAGCAGCGCCGCGGAGAGGATCGTGCCGACGGGGTTCGCGATGCCCTTGCCGGCGATGTCCGGGGCGGAGCCGTGGATGGGCTCGTACAGGCCCGGTCCCTGCTCGCCGATGGAGGCGGACGGGAGCATGCCCATCGAGCCGGCCAGCACCGAGGCCTCGTCGGTGAGGATGTCGCCGAACATGTTCTCGGTGACGACCACGTCGAGGGTGGCGGGGCTGGTGACGAGCCGCATGGCGGCGGTGTCCACCAGCATGTGGTCGAGCGCGACGTCGGGGTTGGCCTGCCCGATGCCGGTCGCGATCTCGCGCCAGAGCCGCGAGGACTCGAGCACGTTCGCCTTGTCCACGCTGGTGACCTTCTTCTTGCGCCCCTTGGCGATCCGGAACGCCAGCTCGACCACGCGGCGCACCTCGAAGTCCTGGTACTCGAGCGTGTCCACCGCGCGCGCGTGGCCGTCCTTCACGTCGCGCCCCTTGGGCTGGCCGAAGTAGAGGCCGCCGGTCAGCTCGCGGATGACCATGATGTCCACGCCGCGGAGCTTCTCCGGGCGGAGCGGGGACGAGTCGAGCAGGCTCGGGTGCACGCGCACCGGGCGCAGGTTCGCGAAGACGCCCAGGCCCTTGCGCAGCCCGAGCAGCCCCTGCTCCGGGCGCACCCTGGCGCGCGGGTCGTCCCACTTCGGCCCGCCCACGGCGCCGAGCAGCACCGCGTCGGCCGCCTGGCAGTCGGCGAGCACCTCGGGCGTGAGCGCGGTCCCGTGCGCGTCGATGGAGCACCCGCCCATCAGCCGCTCGGTGAACGAGAGCGCGTGCCCTCCCCGGCGCGCCACCGCCTCCAGCACCCGCACCGCCTCGGCCGTCACCTCCGGCCCGATCCCGTCGCCCGGCAGCACCACGATCTTCGCGTTCACGCTGCGTGTCTCCTTCGGTTCCTGCGTGTGAGGGTCAGGCGAGGGCGAGCCCGTACTCGACCGCGTCCACCAGCGCGATCCAGCTCGCCTCGATGATGTTCTGGCTGGCGCCCACCGTGCTCCAGCGGCGCGGCCCCTTCTGCATGTCGATGAGCACCCGCGTGATCGCCGCGGTGCCGTGCTGCCCGTCGAGGATGCGGACCTTGTAGTCCGACAGGTGCAGCTCCTTCACCTGCGGGTAGTGCCCCACCAGCGCCTTCTGCAGCGCCGCGGTGAGCGCGTCCACCGGGCCGTCGCCCTCGGCGGCGGTGTGCAGCACCTCCTCGCCCACCCGCACCTTCACCATGGCCTCGGAGAAGATGCCGCGCCCGGTGCGGTGCTCCACGTTGACGAGGAAGTCCACCAGCTCGAACGGCGCGCGGTGGCCCGGCTGCTGGCGGCGCATCAGCATCGCCACCGACGCCTCGGCCGCCTCGAACGCGAACCCCTTCGCCTCGAGCGCCTTGATCTCGTTCAGCACCGCGCCCACGTCGGCGATGGAGTCCGGCGCGATGCCGTACTCCTCCGCCTTGGAGAGCAGGTTCCCGCGGCCGGACAGCTCGCTCACCACCACGCGCATGGTGTTGCCGACCTGCTCCGGGTCCACGTGCTGGTAGCTGGTCGCGCTGCGCCGCATGGCCGCGACGTGGATGCCGCCCTTGTGCGCGAACGCGGACCGGCCCACGTAGGCGAGGTGCTCGTCCGGCGCGAGGTTCGCCACCTCGGCCACGAAGTGCGAGACCTCGTACAGCTCGGAGAGCTTGCCCTCGGGGAGGCACCGCGCGTCGAGCTTCAGCTCCAGCGCCGGGATGATCGAGCAGAGGTTCGCGTTGCCGCAGCGCTCGCCGTAGCCGTTGATCGTGCCCTGCACCTGCACCGCGCCGGCGTGCACCGCGGCGAGCGAGTTCGCCACCGCGCACTCCGAGTCGTTGTGGCAGTGGACGCCCAGCGGGTGGCCGAGCGCGGCCTTCACCTTCGCGACCGTCTCGCCGATCTGCCAGGGCAGCGAGCCGCCGTTGGTGTCGCAGAGCACCAGCGTCTCGGCCCCGCCGCGCACCGCCGCCCGCAGCGTCTCGAGCGCGTAGCCCGGGTCGGCGCGCCAGCCGTCGAAGAAGTGCTCGGCGTCGTAGATCACCCGCCGCCCCTGGGCGCGCAGGTACGCGAGGCTCTTCTCGATGATGCGGAGGTTCTCGTCGAAGGTGGTGCGCAGCACCTCGGTGACGTGCAGCGTCCAGGTCTTGCCCACCACCGTGCAGGCCGGGGTGCCGGCGTCGAGGAGCGCGCGGATGTTCGCGTCGTCCTCCGGCCCGCCGCCCACGCGGCAGGTCGAGCCGAACGCGGCGATCCGGGCGTGCTTCCAGGGCAGGTCGCGGGCGCGCTCGAAGAACTCGGCGTCCTTGGGGTTCGACCCGGGCCACCCGCCCTCGATGAACGTCACCCCGAGCTCGTCGAGCCGGCGCGCGATCCGGAGCTTGTCCTCGCAGGAGAGCGAGATGCCCTCGCGCTGGGTCCCGTCCCGCAGCGTGGTGTCGTAGATCTGGATCATCCGCGTTCCTTCCGCGCGCTGCGGACGACGCGTCCCCGACCGCCGGCGCGCCTCGCGCCGCGGCCGTCCCGCCGTCCGCTGTGGTCGAGCCCCCAACGGGGCTGGACCGTGCACGATACACGACCCGGATGGTTGCGTCGATCCGCCACGTTGCGTGCGGGAGGCGGACCGCGCCTCACCGGCGGAACGCGAACAGGAGCGCCCCCACCACGCCGGCGAGGCCGGTGGCCACGTACAGCACGCCGGCGGCGAGCGCCTTGCCGCCGGTGAGCAGGCCGCCGCTGGTGGGCATGCGGCGGCGCACGAACCCGTCCCGCACGCCGATCCAGGCGCAGACCAGGCCGGAGACCAGCAGCACCGCGGCGACGATCCAGTGGAGCGGCTTCGAGGGGTCGAGGAAGGCTTCCAAGGGGCCGGGATTCTACGGTCCCCGCCGGCGGGCGTCACCCGCGGATGCGCGGACGGCCTTGACCCCGTCGGGGTCTAGATCGGATCCGGCCCCCGGGCGTTCCTACCGCCGAACCCGCACCGGAGGTCGCACCATGTTCCGCACCCTGGCCCTCGCCGCCGCCCTCGCCCTCGCGCCCGCCGCTCCCGGCGCCCAGCCCGTCCCGGCCGCCCCGCCCGCGCCCGCCCCGGCGCCGCGCGTCATCGCCGTCTCCGGCGAGGGGCGCGTCTCGGTGCGCCCCGACGTCGCGGTGCTGTTCGCCGGCGTCACCGCCACCGGCAAGGACCTCAAGCGCGTCACCGCCGACACCGACGCCCAGCTCCGGCGCATGCTCGAGGCGCTGGCCCGCGCCGGCGTCGCCGAGAAGGACGTCCAGACCGTGCGCCACGACGTCTCGGTGGACCGCGACTGGAACGTGAAGGGCGGCGGCCCCGGGCCCATCACCGGCTACACGGTGACCGACGAGCTGCGCGTGAAGGTCCGCGACCTCGCCAGCCTCGGCACCGTCATCGAGCGCGTGCTCGCGGCCGGCTCCAACACGCTCCGGTCGCTCGCGTTCGAGAAGGAGGATCCCACGCCCGAGCAGGGCCGCGCCCTCGCCGCCGCCTACGCGGTGGCGCGGTTCAAGGCGGACGCCATCGCCCGCGCCGCCGGCGTGGCGCTGGGCGAGGTGCTGACCGTCTCCGAGGGCGGCGAGGTCCGGCCGTTCCCGGTCATGCGCGACGCGCGCGTGATGGCGATGAAGGCCGAGGCCGCGCCGGTCGCCGCCGGCGAGGTCGAGGTGGCCGCCACGGTGAGCGTCACCTTCGCCATCCGCTGAGCGGCCCCCGTCGCCCGCCCGCCGCCCGGCCGCCTCTCGTGGCGCGCCGGCCGGTGGGCGGCTACCCTACGCGCCACACACGTCGAGGAGCGCACGCGAATGGCCAAGCCGAAGATCGAGGAGCTGGTGAAGGGGAAGGGCCCGGAGGCCGTCCGGGGCAAGACGGTCGAGGTCCACTACACGGGCTGGCTTCTCGACGGGAAGCAGTTCGACTCGTCGGTGGGCGGCAGCCCGTTCTCCTTCCGGCTCGGCGCCGGCGAGGTGATCGAGGGCTGGGACCGCGGGGTCGCCGGCATGAAGGTCGGCGGCAAGCGCAAGCTGACGCTGCCGCCGGACCTGGCCTACGGCGCCCGCGGCGCGCCGCCGGAGATCCCGCCCGGCGCGACGCTCGTGTTCGAGGTGGAGCTGCTCTCGGTTTACTGAAGGTACGCGTCCGGCCGCCGCCCTCCCGCGCGGGCCCCCGAGAGGAGGCCGCGGCGGCCGTCGCAACCCGCCTCGCACGCCGTTAGGTGCTCCCCGTCCGCGATCCACCGGAGACAGGAGGGGGCACGTGACCACGACCATCGACTATTCCAGCCTGAGCCTGCAGGACGCGCTCGACCTCGCCATCGGCATCGAGCGCGAGGCGCAGGAGCGGTACGAGGAGTTCACGAAGCTCGTGGGCGGCCGGTACGCCGGCGACGCGTCCGACATGTTCCGCATGATGGCGAGCTACGAGGCCCGGCACCGCGCCGAGCTGGCCGAGCGGCGCGCGAAGCTGTTCGGCGCCGCGCCGGCGCACGTCGCCCCGGACGCCACCGAGGACGTCGAGGCGCCGGACGTCACCGCGCCGCGCGTGTTCATGTCGGCGCGCCAGGCCATGGAGGTGGCGCTCGCCTCCGAGGAGAAGGCCTACGACTTCTTCACGGCCGCGCTCGCCCAGGTGCGCGATCCCGACGTGCGCAAGCTCTTCACCGAGCTGCAGGGCGAGGAGCTGAAGCACCAGCGGCTGGTGCGCGAGAAGATGGAGAAGCTGCCGCCGGGCCCGGATCTCGAGGAGGAGGACGCGGACGAGCCCGGCTCCGACGCCGGGTAGGCCGGGCCCGCCTCACCCGAGCCAGCTCGGGTTGTGCGTGGTCGCGTCGTAGCCGTCGGTGGTCTTGTAGCGCTCGTCCCCGCCGCCCTGCGCCGCCGGGGCGGTGCGGGCGAGGAGCGCGTTCACCTCGGCCTCGGCGAGCGGCCGGAACCCGCGCGCGACCCGCAGCGCCTGCTCCACCCGCTCCAGCGCGTCGCAGCCGGTGATCACGGTCGCGACCGGCAGGCTCATCGCGTAGCGCAGGCACTCCTCGGCCGAGGCGATGTTCCGCTGGACGATGCGGGCGTCGGCCATGGGCTTCATGCCGAGCGGCGCGATGCCCCGATCGAGCAGGGCCGGCAGCACGCGCTGCTCGAAGCTGCGGAAGTGCGCGTCGAGCACGTTGAGCGGCATCTGCACGGTGTCGAAGCGGAACCCGTGGGCCTCCGCGGCCGCGAGCATGGCCAGGTGGACGTCCGGCGACTTGTGGCCGGTGAAGCCGAGGAAGCGCGCCTTCCCGGCCCGGCGCGCCTCCAGCAGCGCCTCGGCGGCGCCCCCGGGCGCGAAGGTCCGGCCCGGGTCGTCGTCGCGGATCACCTCGTGGAGCTGCAGCAGGTCCACGTGGTCGGTCTCGAGGCGGCGCAGCGACTCGTCCAGCTGCCGGGCGGCGGCCTCCTGGGTGCGCCCGTCCACCTTCGTCATCAGGAACACGCGGTCGCGGTAGCCGTCGCGGAGCGCCTTGCCCATGCGCCGCTCGCTCTCGCCGTCGTGGTAGTCCCAGCAGTTGTCGAGGAACGTGATCCCGCCGTCCACCGCGGTGCGGAGGATGCGCAGGCTCTCCTGCTCCGAGGGCGGCACCGCCAGGTGGAAGCCGCCCAGCCCGACGATCGAGACCGTCTCGCCGGTGCGGCCCAGCGCACGGCGCGGGACCTCGTCCGCGCCCCCTCCCCGTCCGTCGCCCATGCCGGCGCCTCCGCCGCAGCCGACGGCCGGGAGCACGGTCGCGGCGAGCGCGGCGCGGAGGAAGTCCCGGCGGGTCAGCGGCGGCATCTCCGCCACAGGATGCGGCCGCCGCGGGCGCGGCGGGAGGGCCCGGGCCGCGCGGGCGAGCGCGGCTAGGCGCGCGAGGAGCGGGGCGCCGGCGGGCCGCCGGCCAGGAACGCCTCCGCCCGCAGCGCCGCCACCACCTCGGCCTCGCCCGGCCCGGCCACGCCGCGGGCGGCCGCCTGCGCGAGCTGGTCCACCACCTCGTTCACGGCGTGCCCGTCGTGCCCGCGCACCCAGGTGTACGTGACGCTCAGGTCGCGGGCGCGCGCGTCGAGCGCCTCGATGAGGTCCCGGTTCAGCACCGGCTCGCCGCTGGCGGTGCGCCAGCCCTTCCTGCGCCAGCCGTGGATCCACCGGGAGAGCGCGTCCACCACGTAGCGCGAGTCGGAGATCACCTGGACCGCCTCGCCGCCCGGGAGCCCCTCCAGCGCCTCCAGCACCGCCCGCAGCTCCATGCGGTTGTTGGTGACGGCGTTCGGGCCGTCCTCGACCCAGCGCGTGCCGCCGAACCGGTAGGCCGGGCGGGCGCGGTCGAGCACCACGTAGCCGGTGCCGCCCGGGCCGCCCGGGTTCACCAGGGCGGAGCCGTCGGAGAAGGCGATGAAGCGGGCCTGGGGCATGGGGCGCGCACCCTAACCCGCCCCCCTGACGCCCCGCCATGCCCCGTCCCGCCCCGCCCCGCCCGGCGCCGCCAGGCGGCTGCCGGGCCCGCTACCCTGTTCCCCGGATGCGCCGCCTGCTCGCCACCGCCCTCACCTACGCGCTCGCCGCGGCGGTGGTGGCCGTGTCCTTCCCGCTCGCGCTCGCCCTGTTCCTGCTCACCGCGCCGTTCGACCGGCGGCGCATGGCGGTGAGCGAGCTGCTGCGCTGGCTGGGCGAGGTCCTGCTCCGGCACGCGCCGCTCTGGCCGGCGCGCATCGAGGGCTCGCTGCCGCCGCCGCCGGCCACGTTCGTGGTCGTGCCGAACCACCAGTCGCTGGTGGACGCGATCGCGGTCGCGTGCCTGCCCCGCAACATGAAGTGGCTGGGCAAGGTGGAGGCGTTCCGGCTGCCCTGGCTGGGCTGGGCGTTCCACCTCGCCGGCTACGTGCCGGTGAAGCGCGGCGACCGCGCCAGCGGCGCGGTGGCGCTCGCGGCGATGCGCCGCTGGCTGGAGGCCGGCGTGCCGGTGGGCCTGTTCGCGGAGGGGCATCGCACGCGCGACGGCCTGCTCCAGCCCTTCCACGCCGGCCCGTTCCGCCTGGCCGTGGACCTGGGCGTGCCCATCGTGCCGGTGGCGATCTCCGGCGCCTGGCGCGCCATGCCGCCCGACCGCGCGGCCATCCGGCCCGCCACGATCCAGGTGCGGATCCTGCCGCCGGTGCCGACGGCGGGCCGGACGCCGGCCGACGTGGACGCGCTGCGCGAGGAGGTGCGCGGCCGGATCGCGGCGGCGCTGGTGGAGCTGGAGGCCCCCGCCGCGCCGCCCGCTCCCGCGCCGGCTACGCCTTCTCCAGGATCGCGGTGAGCAGGCGCCAGAACGCCGCCACCGACGCGATCGAGACGCGCTCGTCGGGCGTGTGCGCGTCCCACATGCTCGGGCCGATGGAGGCCATCTCCATGCCGGGGTACTTCTCGCCGATGAGGCCGCACTCCAGGCCGGCGTGGATGGCCTTCACCAGCATCGGCTTCCCGAACAGCTCCTGGTGGACGCCGTTCACCAGCGCCACCATCGCGGACCCCGGCTCCGGCTTCCAGCCGGGGTAGCCGCCGGAGTGCCGCGCCTCGAAGCCGGCCAGCGCCGCGATGGCGGCGATGCGGGCCGCGAGCGCGCGCTTCGACGCGTCGATGGCGCTGCGGGTGAGGAAGCACACCTCGGCCCGCGGCGTGGCCGCGCCGGCGTCCGCGTCGGCGTCGACGATGGCGAGGTTGGTGGAGGTCTGCACCAGCCCCGGGATGGCCGGGCTCATCGCCTCCACCCCGTGCGGCCCCGCCACCAGCAGCCCGATCACCGCGCGCGCGTCGGCGGCGGCGATCACCTGCGCCGCCGCGCCGGGCTCGAGGACGACGGCGAGGCCGGGGTCGAACGCGCCCAGCGCCGCCTTCCAGTCCTGCTCCAGCGCCGCCGCGTCCGCGCGGAGCGCCGCCTCGCGCGCCGGCTCGACCAGCACCACCGCCGAGGCCTCGCGCGGGATGGCGTTGCGCTTGTTGCCGCCCTTCAGTGCGGCGACCCGCAGGTCGTGCCGCGCCGCGAGCGCCTCGAGCACCTGGCCCAGGAGGCGGACCGCGTTCCCGCGGCCGGCCGCGATGTCCACGCCGGAGTGGCCGCCCTTCAGGCCCATCACTCGCAGCCGCAGCGCGGTCCGGCCGGCCGGCGCCGGCTCCACCGCGAGCGCGCGCGAGACGACCGTGTCCACGCCGCCGGCGCAGCCGATGGTCAGCTCGCCCTCCTCCTCGCTGTCGAGGTTGAGCAGGCGCGGCGCCCGGAGCCAGCCGGGCTTCAGGTTGTTCGCGCCGGTGAGGCCGGTCTCCTCGTCCACCGTGAACAGCGCCTCGATGGCCGGGTGGGCGAGGTCGCGCGAGGCCAGCACCGCCAGCGCCGCCGCCACGCCCACGCCGTTGTCGGCGCCGAGCGTGGTGCCGCGCGCGCGCAGGACCTCGCCGTCGCGCCACACCTGGATCGGATCCTTCTCGAAGTCGTGCGGCGTGCCCTCGTTCTTCTCGCAGACCATGTCGAGGTGGCCCTGGAGCGCCAGCGCCGGCCGGCCCTCGCGGCCGGGCGAGGCGCGCTTGCGGACCAGCACGTTGCCGATCGCGTCGCGCTCCACCTCGCAGCCGAGCCGCCTCGCCTCCCCCTCGACCCAGGCGGCGGCCGCCGCCTCGTTCTTCGAGCTGCGCGGGATGCGCGAGAGGTCGAGGAAGTAGCTCCAGAGGGCCCTGGGCTCGAGGGTTCCGAGATCGGCGGACATGCGTGCTCCCGTTGCGAAGGTTCGCGGATGCGGTCCCCGCACCGTGCGGGCGGGCTCCGTGCGCGCGCAGCCTAGCAGGAAGCCGGCGCGGCGGAACGCCCTCGCGCGGCGGCCGCGGGGCGCGTCACGGACGGCCGGCCCGCGTCTCCCTGCGGCGGGCGTCCGCCCGATGCGCTATACCGACGCCCCTCACCTCCCGGAGCGCTCCCCTCCATGCGGATCTGCATCTTCTGCGGCTCTTCCAGCGGCGTCCGGCCCGAGTACGCGGCGGCCGCCCGCGAGACGGGCGACCTGCTCGCCCGGCGCGGCATCGGAATGGTCTTCGGCGGCGGGCGGGTGGGCCTCATGGGCCTCGCCGCCGACGCCGCCCTCGCCGCCGGCGGCGAGGTGGTGGGCGTCATCCCGCGCACGCTGGTCGAGCGCGAGGTGGCCCACCAGCGCCTCACCGCGCAGCACGTGGTCGAGACCATGCACGAGCGCAAGGCGCTCATGGCGAAGCTGACCGACGCGTTCGTGGCGCTGCCGGGCGGCGCCGGCACGTACGAGGAGCTGTTCGAGATCTGGACCTGGGCGCAGCTCGGCATCCACCGCAAGCCGCTCGGCGTGCTGGACGTGTCCGGCTACTTCGCGCCGCTGCTCGCGATGGCCGACCACGCGGTGAAGGAGGGCTTCATGCGGCCCGAGTACCGGGCCATGCTGCAGGTCGCGCGGGATCCGGCGGAGCTCCTCGACAAGCTCGCCGCCTACCGCCCGCCCGAGCACAAGTGGGCGCCGGCCCGCGACGTGAAGCCCTAGGCACGCGCCCGGCGCCGCAGGCGCCAGGCCGCCGGGGCGCCGCCGCGCGCCCACGCGGCGCGCGAGGCAGGCAGCATCTCGTCGCCGGCGACCGCGCCCGCGGTGGCGCGCATCACCCAGCCCTCGCGCACGTCGGCGCGCAGCTGCGCGGCCATGGAGCGCGCGCTCGCCACCCGCCACCAGCCCAGCCCGGCCGCGAGCACCCACAGCGCCGCGGTGGCCGGCGCGGCCGCGTGCGCGCCCGCCCGGCCGGCCGCCGCCGCGAGCAGCCCGAGCGTCAGGATCGCGAGCGCCCAGGGGAACCGCGCCACCCGCGCCGCGAACGCCGCGATCTCGTCCTTCTCCTCCGGGGT
>NZ_BAZG01000083.1 GCF_000964525.1 Anaeromyxobacter sp. PSR-1 | reverse complement strand
GGCTTCCTCTCTTCCGTTGACGTACGCGGCGCTACTTCGCGCCGGCGGCGACGCCCTTCGCCTTGGTGACGATGGTCTCCGCGATGCTCGCGGGGACCTGCGCGTAGTGCGCGAACTGCATGCTGTAGGTGGCGCGGCCCTGGGTCTTCGACCGAAGGTCCGTCGCGTAGCCGAACATCTCCGCCAGCGGGACGTGCGCCTCGATGATCTGGACGCCCGCGCGGGGGTTCATCGCATGAATCTTGCCGCGACGCGAGTTCAGGTCGCCGATGACGTCGCCCATGTAGTCGTCGGGCGTGGTGACCTCGACCGCCATGATCGGCTCGAGCAGGACGGGCGAGGCCCTGGCGGCGCCCTCCTTGAAGCCCATCGAGCCGGCGATCTTGAACGCCATCTCGGAGGAGTCGACGTCGTGGTAGCTGCCGTCGAACACCTCGACCTTGAGGTCGACCATGGGGTAGCCGGCGAGCACGCCGGAGGTCATGGCCTCCTCGATGCCCTTCTGGATCGGCGAGATGAACTCCTTCGGGATCACGCCGCCCACGATCGCGTTGTCGAACTCGAAGCCCTTGCCCGGCTCCTGCGGGTGGAGGCGCAGCCAGCAGTGGCCGTACTGGCCGCGGCCGCCGGTCTGCCGGATGTAGCGGCCCTCGGCCTCGACCGTCTTGGTGATGGTCTCGCGGTAGGCCACCTGCGGCTTGCCGACGTTCGCCTCGACCTTGAACTCGCGGAACATGCGGTCCACCAGGATCTCGAGGTGGAGCTCGCCCATGCCGCCGATGATGGTCTGGCCGGTCTCCTCGTCGGTGTGGACGCGGAAGGACGGGTCCTCCATCTGGAGCCGCTGCAGGGCGACGCCCATCTTGTCCTGGTCGCCCTTGGTCTTCGGCTCGATGGCGATGTGGATCACCGGCTCCGGGAACTCCATCCGCTCCAGGATCACCGGGGCGTCCTCGGCGCAGAGCGTGTCGCCGGTGGTGCTGGCGCGCAGGCCCACGGCGGCGGCGATGTCGCCGGCGTAGACCTCCTTGATCTCCTCGCGCTTGTTCGCGTGCATCTGCAGGAGCCGGCCGATGCGCTCCTTCTTGTCCTTCGTCGAGTTGTAGACGTAGGACCCGGCCTCGAGCTTGCCCGAGTACACGCGGAAGAACGTGAGGTTCCCGACGAATGGGTCGTTCATGATCTTGAACGCCAGCGCCGAGAACGGCTCCGCGTCGGAGGTCTTGCGGACGACGTCGTTGCCCTTGGCGTCCACGCCCTTCATGGCGGGGATGTCCAGCGGGCTCGGCAGGAAGTCCACCACCGCGTCGAGGATCTGCTGGACGCCCTTGTTCTTGAACGCCGTCCCGCAGAGCACCGGGAAGAACTTCATCTCCAGGGTGCCCCGGCGGATGCCGCGCATCAGCTCGTCGTTCGAGAGCGCCTTGCCGTCCAGGTACTTCGCCATCAGGTCGTCGTCGATCTCGGCGACGGTCTCCTCGAGCTTGGCGCGGTACTCCTTGGCCTGCTCGAGGAGGTCGGCCGGGATCTCGACCTCCTGGTACTTCGCGCCCATGGTCTCGTCGTCGAAGGTGATCCCCTTCATCTTGAGGAGATCGACCATGCCGCGGAACTTGTCCTCGGCGCCGATGGGCACGTGCAGCGGGAGCGGGCGCGCGCCCAGCTTCTCGCGGATGGTGTCGACGGCGTGGAAGAAGTCCGCGCCGACGCGGTCCATCTTGTTGATGAAGCAGATGCGGGGGACCTCGTACTTGTCCGCCTGCCGCCAGACCGTCTCGGACTGCGGCTGGACGCCCTGGACCGCGTCGAACACCGCGCACGCGCCGTCGAGCACGCGCAGCGAGCGCTCCACCTCGATGGTGAAGTCGACGTGGCCGGGGGTGTCGATGATGTTCAGGCGGTGGTCGCGCCAGAACGCGGTGGTCGCGGCGGACGTGATGGTGATGCCGCGCTCGCGCTCCTGCTCCATCCAGTCCATGACGGTGGTGCCCTCATGGACCTCCCCGATCTTGTGGGTGACGCCGGTGTAGAAGAGGATCCGCTCGGTCGTGGTCGTCTTGCCGGCATCGATGTGCGCCATGATGCCGAAGTTGCGGTAGCGCTCGAGTGGTGTGATGCGGGCCATCTGGACCTTCCTGAACCGTCGTGCGAACGCAGAACCGGGCCGCCCTGGGCGGCGCCGTGACCAACGACCGAGCTGTCAAAGAGCGAAGCGGGTTCCCTGAACCCTGCCGGCCGAGCCGGCCCCCTGCTCTCTCCTCGATTCCTCCGGGTCTCTCCTTACCAGCGGTAGTGCGCGAAGGCCTTGTTGGCCTCGGCCATCTTGTGCGTGTCCTCGCGCTTCTTCACCGCGTTGCCGCGGTTCGAGGCCGCATCCATGATCTCGCCCGCGAGCTTCTCCACCATGGTCTTCTCGCCACGGCCGCGGGAGTACTCGATGAGCCAGCGCATCGCGAGCGCGGTGCGGCGGTCCTGGCGGACCTCGACCGGCACCTGGTACGTCGCGCCGCCGACGCGGCGGCTCTTCACCTCGACGACCGGCTTCACGTTGTCGAGCGCCTTCTTGAACACCTTGAGCGGATCGTCCTTCAGCTTCGCCTCGACCTGATCGAAGGCGCCGTAGATGATGCGCTCGCCGGTGGACTTCTTGCCCTTGCGCATCAGGTTGTTGACGAACTTCGCCACGATCCGGTCCTGGAACTTGGGATCGGGGAGGATCTTCCGCTTCTCGACTTCACGACGACGAGGCATCGAACCGTTTCCTTGTCCGCGAGGCTAGCTCGCGCGCTTGGCGCCGTACTTCGAGCGGCCCTGCTTGCGGCCCTGCACGCCCACGGCGTCGAGGGTCCCGCGGATGATGTGGTAGCGAACGCCCGGGAGGTCCTTCACGCGGCCCCCGCGGATGAGCACCACCGAGTGCTCCTGCAGGTTGTGGCCGACGCCGGGGATGTAGCTCGTCACCTCGAAGCCGTTGGTGAGGCGCACGCGGGCGACCTTGCGGAGCGCGGAGTTCGGCTTCTTGGGCGTCGTCGTGTAGACGCGCGTGCAGACGCCGCGCTTCTGCGGCGACTCCTTGAGGGCCGGGGCCTTCTTCTTCACCTGGAGCCTCTCGCGGCCCCTGCGCACCAGCTGGCTGATCGTCGGCATCGTGTGCGAGCTCTTTTTCTCAACAGAAACGCCCCGGCGTTCGGCACGGGGGCGTCGGAGGACAAATCCCGTCGTAAGGGCGGCGAATTATACGGAGGAGCCCACACGTGTCAAGCGGTTCCCGAACTCGGGCCTCGACGCGCGCTGCAGCCTCCCGGATGCCGCCCGGAAGGCCGCGCTTCTACACGAAATCGCTCGGAGGTGCGAGCGAATTCGCGCGGGCCCGCGCCCGCCCCGGCGCGCGGGCTCCCCCGGACGGTGGCGCGGCCTGCCCGAGCGCGTCCCGGACCGTCGCGGCGAGCGCGCGCATGGCCGCCGGGAGCCCGGCATCCTCGAGCGCGTCCACGGGGACCCAGCGGACCCCCTCGTCGGGCGACGTCCGTGCGAGGGAGCAGCGGAGCGCGCGGAGCTCGAGCAGGCGGTGGGTGAGCACCCGCTCCACCCGCGCCAGCTCCTCGCCCGCGCGCAGCCGGAGCCCGTGGCGAGCCCGGGCCTCGCGCTGCAGCGCCGCGCCCGCCGCCGTCCCCGGCGCCACCTCGGCCGCGGGGAACGCCGCCAGGCCGGCGAACAGCCCCGCCGCCGGGCGCCGCACCAGCGCCACCCTGCCCTCGCGCACCACCACCGCGCAGGCGAGCACCTGGCGCACCTTCTCCGGGCGCCGCCGTGGCGGCGGGAGCTCCGCGGCGCGCCCGGCGGCCCGCGCCGCGCACCGCGCCGCCACCGGGCAGCGCGCGCAGTCCGGCCTGGGCCGGCAGACGGTCGCGCCCAGCTCCATGAGCGCCTGGTTCAGGTCCCCGGGCCGCTCGCGGTCCACCAGCGCGGCGGCGAGCGCGGCCACGCGCGCGCGGGCGGCGCGCGCGGCGGGATCGCCCTCCACCAGGAACAGCCGCGACAGCACGCGCGTGACGTTGCCGTCCACCGCCGGCACCGGCGCCGCGAACGCGATCGAGGCGACCGCGCCGGCGGTGTACGGCCCGAACCCCGGCAGCGCGCGCAGCGCGTCGTGGGAGGGCGGCAGGCCGCCGTGGCGGCGCAGCGCCTCGCGCGCGGCCGCGAGCAGGTTGCGGCAGCGCGCGTAGTAGCCGAGCCCGCTCCAGGCCGCGAGCACGTCCTCGTCGCGCGCGGCGGCGAGCGCCTCGAGCGTGGGCCAGCGCTCCACGAAGCGCAGCCAGTAGGGCGTGGCGGTGGCGACCTGCGTCTGCTGCAGCATCACCTCGGCCAGCCAGACGCGGTACGGGTCGGCGCCGCGCTGCGGCTGGCGCCACGGCAGCGGCCGGTGGCCGGCGTCCCACCACTCGAGCAGGCGGCGGCGGAGCGCGGCGAGGCGGGCGGGCGCGTCGGGGGCGGGCACGGGCGGAGCGTAGGCGAGCGCGCGCGGCGAGGTCAAACGCGGGTCCCGGACGCACGACGGCCCGGACCGCTCGCGCGATCCGGGCCGCGGGGACGTCCGGCGACCGCTACGCGATCCGCTTCTCGACCGCCTCCCAGTTCACGTTCTTGAAGAACGCGTCCACGTACTTCGCGCGCTCGGTGGCGAGGTAGTCGCGCATGAACGCGTGCTCCCAGCCGTCCAGCGCCAGCACCGGCCGGAAGCCGACCGGCACGTTGTTCTCGTGCAGCGTGAGCCAGTGGTTCGAGAGCCAGCCGGTGTTCGGGTCCTGGAACGTCATGGCCCAGCCGATGCCCGGCATGGTGGCGATGGCGCGGAAGTCGGCGAGCCAGGTCTCGTACTTGCCGAACGACGCCTCGATCGCCTTGCGGAGCTTGCCGCCGGCGGGCGGCTCGGCCTGCGCGCCCGGGGCGAGGTTCGCGAAGTAGTACTCGTGGTTCACCATGCCGGAGTACTCGAAGCCGAGGCGGCGGGTGAGCTCGGCGAAGACCGGGTCGGCGCCGGAGGCCTTGCCCTCGTTGCACAGCCCCTGGAGCTTCTCGGTGAGCGCGTTGGTGCGCTTCACGTAGCCCTCGTACAGCTTGAGGTGCTCCTCGATCTGCTTGTCCGAGATCCCGGTGAGGCCGCGCACCTTGGAGAAGTCGTGCGGGGTGTAGCGCTTCACGTCTGCCATGATTGCCTCCGTCGGCCCCTGGGCCGGGCAGTGAATTCCGTTCGAGATGCGGTGGCCCGGACTTAAGAATCCGCCCCGTATGTGTCAAGGCGCCGAACGGGTTCCCGAGCGGGACGACGTTCACCATTGGATAACTCGCCGGCGCCGCCCGCGCGCCGGCGCGCGGGTGCGACCGCCGGTCCGGCCGGGCGGACCGCCGCGGCGCGCGGGCCGGGCGCCCCCTCTCGCGCCTCCCGTCCAGGTGCTAAGGTGCGCCGCATGCCAGCCGCCCGGAGCCGCCGGCGCGTCCCGCGCCCCCTCCTCTACGCCGCCGCCGCGGCCGCGATCTCGGTCGCGGGGCTCGCGCTCCTCTGGGTCGCCCTCCCCGACCCCGCCCCGCTCGCGCGCGACAACCCGCGCACCACCGCGCTCATCGAGCAGCGGCGCGCCGAGGCGAAGGAGAAGCGGCGCGCGTTCCGGCCGCGCCAGGCGTGGGTGCCGCTCGACCGCGTCTCGCGCCCGATGGTCCAGGCGGTGCTGCTCTCCGAGGACGCGAACTTCTACGGCCACGAGGGGATCGACTGGGAGGCGACCCGCGAGGCCGCCGCCCACGATCTCGAGAAGCGCAGCTTCGCCCGCGGCGCGTCCACCATCACCCAGCAGCTCGCCAAGAACCTGTGGCTCGGCACCGAGAAGAGCCTGTGGCGCAAGCTCAAGGAGGCGCTGCTGGCGGTCAAGCTGGAGCGGGAGCTCCCCAAGCGCCGCATCCTCGCGCTCTACCTGAACGTGGTCGAGCTGGGCGACGGCGTGTTCGGCGTGGAGGCCGGCGCGCGGGCGCGCTTCGGCACCAGCGCCGCGGCGCTCACGCCGGCGCAGGCGGTGGTCCTCGCCAGCATGCTCCCGGCGCCGCGCCGCGTGGACCTCTCCAGCCCGTCCACCTGGCTGAAGCGCCGCTCGCGGCGGCTGCTCGACCGGATGCGCGCGGCCGGCCGGCTCACGGCCGAGCAGCACCTGTCCGCGAGCGCCGAGCTGGAGCGGATCCTGGCGGGCCCGGTGCCTCGCGACGACCGCGAGGAGCCGCCCGACGTGGTGGACGACGTGCCGGTGGCGGCCGCGCCGCGGGCGGAGCCGGTGCCCGTGGGCGTACCGGCTGCCACGGTCGAGGAGTGACCTCGCTCGTGGTGAGCCCGTCGAACCACGAGCTCGGCGAATCGGGGCTCGGCTAGCCGCGCCGGGCCCGGAACCACTCCAGCGTCCGGGAAAGCCCGTCCGCCAGCGGCACCTCGGGCCTCCAGCCGATCGCCCTGCCGGCGAGCGACGGGTCGATGCACGACCGGCGCTGCTCGCCCGGCCGCGCCGGCGCGTGCTCCGCCGGGCGGTCCACGCCGGCGGCGCGCGCCAGGTGCGCGTAGAGCGCGTTCACGTCGGTCTCGACGCCGGTGCCCACGTTGAGCGGGCCGTCGTGGCGCTGCTCCGCCGCGAGCAGGTTCGCGCGCGCCACGTCGCCCACGAACACGTAGTCGCGGGTCTGCCCGCCGTCGCCGTACACGGTGCAGGGCTGCCCGTCCAGCAGCCGCCCGGAGAAGATCGCCACCACGCCCGCCTCGCCGTGCGGGTCCTGGCGCGGCCCGTACACGTTCGCGTAGCGCAGCGCCGCCACCGGGATGCCCAGCGCCGCCCGGTAGACGCCCAGGTACAGCTCGCTCGCGGCCTTCGCCGCGCCGTAGTGCGAGACCGGCGCCTGCGGGTGGGTCTCCGGCGTGGGGATGACCTCGGTGTCGCCGTAGGTGGCGCCGCCGGAGGAGGCGAACAGGACGTGCTCCACCGAGCCCGCCGCGGCCGCCGCCTGCATGAGGTTGAGCAGGCCGCCCACGTTGACGTCGGCGTCGAAGCGCGGGTCCGCCATGGAGCGCCGCACGTCGATCTGCGCGGCGTGGTGGCAGATCACCTGCGGCCGCTCCTTGCGGACGGCCTCCGCGGCGGCCGCGCTGCGCACGTCCACCGGGTAGAAGCGCGCGCCCCGGGGCACGTTCTCGCGCTTGCCGCTGGAGAGGTCGTCGAGGACCGCGACGTCCCAGCCCGCCTCCACGAAGAGATCCGCGACGGTGGAGCCGATGAAGCCGGCCCCGCCGGTGATGAGGATGCGCTTGCCCATGCCGTTCCCCCGCCCTCAGACGTGCGCGCGGAACCAGTCGATGGTCCGGCGCATCCCTTCCTCGAACCCGATCCGCGGCGCCCAGCCCAGCCGCTCCCTCGCCCGCGTGAGATCCGGCCGCCGGACCCGCGGGTCGTCCTGCGGGAGCGGCCGGTGCTCGATGGGCACGGTGCGCCCCACCAGCCGCTGCACGGCCTGCGCGAACTCGAGCACGGTCATCTCGTGGTCGTCGCCCACGTTCACCGGCTCCTGGCAGTCGCTGTGGAGCAGCCGCCAGATGGCCTCCACGTTGTCGTCCACGTAGCAGAAGCTGCGCGTCTGCGTGCCGTCGCCGAACACGGTGATGGGCTCGCCGCGGAGCGCCTGCGCCACGAACGTCGGCACCACCCGGCCGTCGTCGAGCCGCATGCGCGGCCCGTAGGTGTTGAAGATGCGCGCGATGCGCACCGGCACCTCGCGGTAGCGGCGGTACGCGACCGTGATGGCCTCGGCGAAGCGCTTCGCCTCGTCGTACACCGCGCGCGGGCCAACCGGGTTCACGTTCCCCCAGTAGCTCTCGCGCTGCGGGTGCTCGAGCGGGTCGCCGTACACCTCCGAGGTGGACGAGAGCAGGAACGGGGCGCCGCTGCGGCGCGCCAGCTCGAGCGCGTTCTCGACCCCGACCGAGCCGACGTGGAGCGTCTCGAAGGGATGCCGGAGGTAGTCCACCGGGGACGCCGGGGACGCGAAGTCCAGCACCGCGTCCACCCGCCCCGAGATGGCGAGCGGCGCGCAGACGTCGGCCTGGATGAAGTCGAAGCGCGGCTCCCGGGCGAGGTGCTCCAGGTTGCGGAGCGTACCCGTGATGAGGTTGTCGACGCCGGTGACGCGCCAGCCTTCCGCGAGGAAACGATCGCTGAGGTGGCTGCCGATGAACCCGGCCGCGCCGAGGATGACCGCTCGCTGTTCGCTCATGCCGCTCGCAATCTATTTCTTCGCCTCGCCCACGTCCTCGAGCGTCAGCTGGCCGGGGAGGGCCCCGCGGTACTTGTCGAGCACGAGGTCGATGCCCTGCCGGATGTACTCGGCGACGGGCACCTTGGTGCGGGCGTGGAGCAGCTTCAGCCGCTCGTCCTGCTCAGGGGTGATGTAGACCGTCGTGGAGATCTTCTTTCGCGCCATGGGGGCGAACCCTCGGGGACGGCTGCCAACGCCCCGCGAACGTATGTGACCGTCGATATAGTGTCAATTGGCGCCACCCGGTGCGCGCGGCGGACGCCCCGGCCGCCGCGCGGCCGCGTCCCCCGGGCGCCGGACGCGCGCGGGCCGTTCACGCAGGGTGCGGCGTCGGCACGGGGCGCGCAGGGGCGGCGGGCATGCCCACCCCTCCCCCGCCCCGCCGCGCCCGCCCCGCTCCGTCCACCCTGCTGGCCGCCGCCCTCGCGGCCGCGCTGCTCGCCCCCGCCTGCGCCGCCGTGCCGCGCCTCCACCCCCGCGCCGCCGAGGAGGTCGAGCGCGGGTACCGCCACCTCGCCGGCGGCGACCCGGAGCGCGCCGAGGTGGCGTTCGAGCACGCGCTCGCGTTCGACCCGGACTTCCCCGAGGCGGAGAACGGGCTGGCGGTGGTGGCGCGCGTCCGCGGCGACCTGCCGGCGGCGATGCGCCACCTGGAGCGGGCCCTGCGGCTGCGCTCCGACTTCCCGGAGGCCCACGCCAACCTGGGCGAGGCGCTGCTCGCCGCCGGCGACGCGCGGGGCGCCGAGGGCGCGCTGCGGGAGGCGCTGCGGCTCGATCCGGACCTCGCCGACGCGCGCCAGAACCTGGCGCGCGCGCTCCTCCGGCGGGCGCTCGCGCCCGGCGCGGATCGCGCCGCGGGGCTGGCCGCCGCGCGCCGCGAGCTGCTGCACCTGCTGGAGACCGATCCCGGGCGCGCCTCCGCCCACCACGACCTCGCGCTGGTGGACGACCTGGAGGCGCGCTGGGCGGCGGCGGAGCGCGGCTACCGGCGCGCCACCGAGCTCGCCCCGGCGTACCCCGAGGCGCTGCACGGGCTCTGCACCGCGCTGGTGCGGCTGGGCCGCTGCGGCGAGGCGGTGGCCGCCTGCGAGCGGTGCGTCGAGGCGGCGCCCGGGCTGGAGGCGTGCCGGACCAGCCTGCGCGGGGCGGCGGCCTGCGCCGGGCGCGCGGCGCGCTGAAGCAGGAGCGCGCCGGGCCCGCGAGGACCCGGCGCGCCGGTGCGGCGGTGGCGTCCGCTAGTTCTTCGGGCCGGCGAGCAGCTGCTTGCCGTACGCGAAGCCGCGGTCGAACGCCTTCATGTTGAGGTCGATGGTGGCGGGCGGGACCGAGTCCTTCACCGCCTCGCGGGCCGCCTGCTCCGAGACGAGCCCGGTGATGGCGGTGAAGAAGCCCACCATCACGATGTTCAGCACCATCTTCTTGCCCAGCTCCTCCGCGATGCGCGTGGCCGGGATGGCGTACACCTTCACCGTCGAGGGCAGCCCGGTCGGCTTCACCAGGTCCTCCTCGATGATGAGCGTCCCGTCCTTGCGCAGCTCGGGCGAGAACTTGGCGAACGCGTCCTGGGACATCGCCACCATGAGGTGCGGGTTGTGGACGTAGGGGTAGAGGATCGGCTCCGCGTCCACCACCACCTGCGCGCTGCACGCCGACCCGCGCGCCTCGGGGCCGAACGCCTGCGTCAGGCAGGAGTGCTTGTCGTCGAACAGCGCGGCGGCCTTGCCGATGATGATGCCGCCGAGGATGACGCCCTGGCCGCCCAGCCCGCCGATCTTGATCTCCGTGGGACCCATGTCGTCTCTCCCGATCACGCCCACGCCGGCTTCTTGCCGGGGGACTCGTAGGGAACGTACTTGGCGCCGAGGACCTCGCTCATGCGGGCCTCCATCGCCTCGACGTTGGTGGGGCGCTCACGGTTCACGAAGGTCCCGACCACGATCTCCTTGCGGTAGTCGAGGTCGGTCTCGGTGGTGGACGCGCCGTTCTTGATGACGCTCTTCTCCTTGTAGAACTTCATCTCGTCGAGCCCCTCGCCGAGCTTGTTGCGGCGCAGGTAGAGCGTCGGGCAGGGCGAGAGGATCTCGATGAAGCGGAAGCCCTTCTTGTTCAGGGCCTCGCCCATCGACTTGGCGAGCTGCTTCACGTGGTAGGAGGTCCAGCGCGCCACGTAGACGCCGCCGCAGGAGTCGACCAGGCGCGGCAGGTTGAACGTCTCCTCGTAGGCGCCGTACGGGGTGGTGGACGCCACCGCGGTCTGGAACGTGGTGGGCGTGACCTGGCCGCCGGTCATGCCGTACGTGAAGTTGTTCACGCACACCACCAGCATGTCCACGTTGCGCCGGGCCGCGTGGATGAGGTGGTTGCCGCCGATGGCGGACAGGTCGCCGTCGCCGGAGTAGACCACCACCTTCAGGTCCGGGTTGGCCATCTGCAGGCCGGTCGCGAACGGGATGGCGCGGCCGTGGGTGGTGTGGAACGAGTCGAGGTTCAGGTAGCCCGCCACGCGGCCGGTGCAGCCGATGCCGGAGACGATGGCGACCTTGTCGAGGTCGAAGCCGGAGCCGTCGAGCGCGCGGGTGAAGCAGTTCACCGTGGTGCCGATGCCGCAGCCGGGGCACCAGATCGACGGCAGCCGCTCGGTCCGGAGGTACTTCGAGGTCGGGTTGGGCTTGACGGGCTCGCTCATCGCACGGACTCCAGGATCTTGTTCAGGATGGTCTCGGGGTTGTGGACCGTGCCGCCGACGTGCGGCACCGGCACGACCTTGGTGCGGCCCGCCACCACCCGCTCCACCTCGAGGGCCATCTGGCCGAGGTTGAGCTCGGGCACGACGAACGCCTTCACCTTCTTGGACAGCTCCGCGATCTGCTTCTCGGGGAACGGCCAGGCGGTGATGAGCCGGAACGAGCCGACCTTGACGCCCTGCTCGCGCGCCGCCTTGATGGCGCGCTCGGCCACGCGGGAGGTGATGCCAAAGCTCACCACCACCACGTCGGCGCCGTCGAGGTCCTTCTCCTCCCAGCGCACGATGCGGTCGGCGTTCTCGACGATCTTGTCCTGCAGCCGGAGCTGCATCTTCTCGTGCGTCGGGACGTTCATGGCCGGGTAGCCGCGATCGTCGTGGGTGAGGCCGGTCACGTGGATCCGGTAGCCGTCGCCGGCCTTGACCATCTCCGGGACCATGCTGCCGTTCGCGGCCTCGAACAGCTTGAAGCCCTCGCCCGGCTTCTTCTTGGTGTAGCGGCGCTCGCTCACCTTGATCTGCTCGGCGGGCGGGATGACCACCTTCTCGGTCATGTGCCCGACCACCTCGTCGAGCATCACCAGCACCGGGACCCGGAACTCCTCGGCCAGGTTGAACGCCTCGACGGTCAGGTCGAAGCACTCCTGCGGGGAGTTCGGGCAGAGCGCGATGAGGCGGTAGTCGCCGTGCGAGCCGAAGCGCGCCTGCATCATGTCGCCCTGGGCCGGCTGCGTGGGCAGGCCGGTGGACGGGCCGGCGCGCTGCACGTTGATGTACACGCAGGGCGTCTCGGTGATGGCGGCGTAGCCGATGTGCTCCATCATCAGCGAGAAGCCGGGGCCGGAGGTGACGGTGCAGGCCTTGGCGCCGCCCCAGACCGCGCCGAGCAGCGCGATGGACGCGCCCAGCTCGTCCTCGAGCTGGATGAAGCGGCCGCCGACGCGGGGGAAGCGCGCGGAGAGGCGCTCGACCACCTCGGTCGAGGGCGTGATGGGGTAGCCGGAGGCGAAGCGGCAGCCGGCGGCGATGGCGCCCTCGCTGCAGGCGTGGTCGCCGTCCAGGTAGTGGCTGCCGGTCAGGGTGCCGGAAGGATTCGCGTTGGACATGTCTCTTCGGGCCTCCTAGGCCGCAACCTGCTCGAGCTTCTCGCGGTAGCCGTAGATCGAGAAATCGGGGCAGAAGTGCCCGCACATGTCGCAGCCGTTGCACAGCTCCGGCTTCGCCAGGAACGGCGGGTGGTAGCCCTTGGCGTTGTAGTCGCTCTCCAGCTCGAGCGCGCCCAGCGGGCAGAACTCCACGCAGAACGCGCACCCCTTGCAAGTCTCGCGGTTGATCACCACGACGCCGCGAAACTTCTTGTCCTTCTTCGCGGCAGGCGAAGTCGCACTCATGCTCCGGTCCTCGGTGCCCGGTCGGCCGGGCGTTTGAGAGAGGCCGCTCTCGTACCAGACCGGGGCGTGGCGTCATTGGACCGCGATCAATGTTTGGCAAATTCCCGACGATTTCCGCGAATGTCGGACAAAATGCACCCATTCAATCGATTTTGCGGGTGACGCACCCACCGTGAACGGCGGCGGCGCGGGCGGCGCGCTCCGCCGCCGCGGATACTGCGCTTTTCGCCGCGCGGCTTCGTGCACCGGATCGGTCCACGTCCGCCGCCGCGCGCGCGGGCCCCGGACGCACGAAGGCCGGCGCCCGGGGCGGGCGCCGGCCTCCGATGCTCACGGAGCGTGAGGACGGACCGCTACTTGATGGTCCAGGTGTCGTTGCCGGCGAGCAGCTTGGCGAGCTGCCCCGCGCCCGGCTTCGCCTTGGCGGCGTCGATCATCTCCCAGGTCATCTCCTCGCAGGTCGGCTTCTGCACGTTGCGGAAGACGCCGATGGGCGTCGGGAAGCCGGCCTTGTCGGCCAGGCCCGCCAGCATGTACGCGATGGTCGGGTCCTCGCGGGTCGCGTCGTGGACCAGGATGTCCTTCTCGGTGATGCCGTTCTCGCCGAGCACGACCACCTCGAGCTCGCCCCGCTGGTGGTTGATGCGCAGGCCCTTCTTGTTGTCCTTGCCGAACAGCAGCGGCTTGCCCTGCTCCATGCGGACCTGGGCCTCGGCCTTGTTCGCCTTCTCGGTGAGGAACGTGTAGGCGCCGTCGTTGAACACCGGGCAGTTCTGGAACACCTCGACGAACGTGCTGCCCTTGTGGTCGGCCGCGGCCTTGAGCACGCCGCCCATGTGCACGCCCTCCACGTCGATGGCGCGCGCGACGAACGTCGCCCCCGCGCCCAGCGCGAGCAGCGGCGGGTTGAACGGGTAGTCCGGCGAGCCGTCCGGCGTGGACTTGGTCTTCTTGTGCAGCTCGGAGGTCGGCGAGACCTGGCCCTTGGTCAGGCCGTAGATGCGGTTGTTGAACATGACCAGCTTCATGTCCAGGTTGCGCCGCATCGCGTGGATGAAGTGGTTGCCGCCGATGGCGAGCGCGTCGCCGTCGCCGGTCATGATCCACACCTGCAGCTCGGGCCGGGAGACCTTCAGCCCGGAGGCGAAGGACGGCGCGCGGCCGTGCAGCGTGTGCATCCCGTAGTTGTTCATGTAGTACGGGAAGCGCGAGCTGCAGCCGATGCCGGAGATGAAGACGATGTTCTCGCGCTTCACGCCCACCGAGGGCAGCGTCTTCTGGATCTGGTTGATGATGGAGTAGTCGCCGCAGCCCGGGCACCAGCGCGGGTCCACGCCGGACTCGAAGTCCTTCTTGGTGTAGACCGGCAGCGCCGCGGTGACCGTCTGACCGTTCGTGCTCATGTGTTCCTCGTTCCTTTCCGGGCGGCCTAGAGGGCCTCGGTGACCTTGGCGACCAGGTCGTGGATCTTGATCGGCTTGCCGTTGATCCGGTTGTACTGGACCGGATCGACGCCCGGGTACATGCCGCGCAGGTAGAAGGCGAGCTGCCCGCCGTTCACCTCGGGCACGTACACCTTCTTGAAGCGCCGCAGCACCTCGCCCAGGTTCTTCGGCAGCGGGTTCAGCCAGCGCAGGTGGACGTGGGAGACCTTCTTCCCGGCCGCCTGCAGCGCCTCGGCGGCGCCGCGGACCGAGCCGAACGTGCCGCCCCAGGAGACGAGCAGCAGGTCCCCGCTCTTCTCGCCGTACACCTCGACGTCCGGCACGTCCTCGACCACGTTCCGGACCTTCTGGGCGCGGGTGAGGACCATCTTCTCGTGGTTGTTGCCGTCGTACGAGACCATGCCCGAGAGCGCGTCCTTCTCCAGGCCGCCCACGCGGTGCTCGAGGCCGGGCGTGCCCGGGATGGCCCAGGGCCGGATGAGCTTGGCGTCGCGCAGGTACGGCATGTACTGCGTGCCGTTCGCGTAGTTCTTCTCGGTCTGGTACTTCACCGTGAGCTTGGGCAGCTCGTCCGGGGACGGGACGCGGAACGGCTCGGAGCCGTTCGCGAGGTAGCCGTCGGTGAGCAGCAGCACCGGCGTCATCCACTTGGTGGCGATCTTCATCGCCTCGATGGCCGCCCAGAAGCAGTCGGCCGCGCTCTGCGCCGCGATCACCGGCATGGGCGACTCACCGTGGCGCCCGAAGAGCGCCTGGAGCAGGTCGGCCTGCTCCGTCTTGGTGGGCATTCCGGTGGAGGGGCCGCCGCGCTGCACGTCCACGATCACGAGCGGGAGCTCGGTGATCACCGCGAGGCCCATCATCTCGGACTTGAGCGCGAGGCCCGGGCCGGAGGTGCTGGTGCAGGCGAGCGCGCCGCCGAAGGCCGCGCCGATGGCCGAGCCGATGCCGGCGATCTCGTCCTCGGCCTGGTAGGTGACGACGCCGTACTCCTTGAACTTCGCCATCTCCTGGAGGATCTCGGTGGCGGGCGTGATGGGGTAGCTGCCCAGGAACACCGTGCGCCCGGTGAGCTGCGCCACGGTGGCGAAGCCGAGCGCCGTGGCGAAGTTGCCGGTCACGTTGCGGTAGGTGCCGGGCGCGAGCTTCGAGGCGGGCACCTGGTACCGCTCGTGGAAGAGCTCGGAGGTCTCGCCGAACACGTGGCCCGCCATGAAGACCTTGGCGTTCGCGTCGGCGAACTCGGGCTTCTTGGCGAACTTCCGCTTGATCGACGCGAGCTGCGGGTCGACCGGGCGGCTGTAGAGCCAGTACATGAGGCCGAGCGCGAAGAAGTTCTTGCAGCGCGCGACCTCCTTCGAGGACAGGCCCGTCCCCTCCAGCGCCGCCTCGGTGAGCTTGTTCATGTCCACGAGGACGACGCGGTAGTTCGACTGCAGCGCCGGATCCTCGAGCGGGTTCGTCTTGTAGTTCGCCTTCTCGAGGTTCGAGTCGGTGAAGGCGCCCGCGTTCACGATCAGCATGCCGCCGTGGCGCAGGTCGGCCAGGTTCGTCTTGAGCGCGGCCGGGTTCATCGCGACGAGCACGTCCGGCTGGTCGCCCGGCGTGAGGACCTCGTTCGCGCCGAACGAGAGCTGGAAGCCGGAGACGCCGAAGAGCGAGCCCGCTGGCGCGCGGATCTCGGCGGGGTAATCCGGGAAGGTGGCGAGGTCGTTGCCGGCCAGCGCGTTGGCCTTGGTGAACTCGGTGCCGGTGAGCTGCATGCCGTCGCCGGAGTCGCCGACGAAGCGGATCGTGACGGTTTCGACCTGCTCGACCTTGTGCTTGGCCGTCTGTGTGGACATGTCGCCCTTCGTCTCCCTGTGAGGTGCCTGCTGTGACTGCGCGTGCGGCTGCCGGACCCGCCGCGCCGGTGAATGTACCCTTGGCGCGCCCCGCCAATTCCTGACGGGGATCTAAAATGGGGCCACAGCTATGCCGGACCGCGGCATGGCTTGTCAAGCCGCCGTGGTGAGCCAACGCCGCGAAACGACTCGGTTTATTGTGGACCGGACCCGTCCCCAATACCCGCGCTGCGGCGATCTGGCGCAAAGAACCGAGCCACCTCAGCGACTTGCGCGGGGTCAACCCGGCCGGGCGCCCCCGCGCCCACCCTGCCCGGCCGCGCCGGACGGGCGAAGCCCGGCCCCGCGCGCGGCGAGGGCCGTGCCCCGTTCGCGTCAGCGCTCGGGGAAGATCTTGCCCGGGTTCAGGATGCCGAGCGGGTCGAACGCGGCCTTGAGCCGGCGCTCCAGCGCCACCACCTCGGCGCCCTGCTCGTACTCGAGGAAGTCGCGCTTCGCGACGCCGACCCCGTGCTCGCCGGTGATGGTGCCGCCCAGGTCCACCGCGTCGCGCAGGATGGCGGCCACCGCCTCGTCCACGCGCGGGCGCTCCTCGGGCCGGTCGAACAGGACGTTGCAGTGCAGGTTGCCGTCGCCCGCGTGGCCGTAGGTCGCGACGGTGAGCCCGAGCCGCGCCCCGACCGCCTTGGCGCGCGCGATCATCTCGGGGATCCTCGAGCGCGGGACGGCCACGTCCTCCGAGAGCTTCAGCGGGTGCAGCGCCTTCAGGTTCACCGAGAGGTAGCGGCGCGTCTCCCAGACGTCGCGCCGCTGCGCCTCGTTCTGCGCCACGATCACCTCGCCCTGGGCGTGGGCCTGGACCTTCTCGGCCAGCCGCACGATCTCGGCGAACACCTGCTCCTCGTCGTTGCCGTCGGTCTCCACCAGCAGCGCCGCGCCGGCGCCGGGCGGGAAGCGGTAGGGCGAGGTCTTCGCGGCCGCGGCCAGCGAGACGTCGTCGAGCAGCTCCAGGCAGCGGGGCAGGATCCCGCCCTGCAGCACCTCGTTGACCGCCCGCGCCGCCTCCGCCACCGAGGCGAACACCACCAGCGCGGTCGCCACGTGGCGCGGCCGGGGGAGCAGCTTGAGCGTCGCCTCGGTCACGATCCCGAGCGTCCCCTCGCTGCCCACCAGCAGCGCGGTGACGTCGTAGCCCGCCACGCCCTTGATGCTGCGCTTGCCCACCCGCAGGATCTCGCCGGTGGGGAGCACCGCGGTGAGGCCCAGCACGTACTCGCGCGTCACGCCGTACTTCAGCGCGCGCGGGCCGCCGGCGTTCTCGGCCACGTTCCCGCCGATGGTGCACATCTCCAGCGAGTTCGGATCGGGCGGGTAGAACAGCCCGTGCCGCTCCACCTCGGCCTGGAGCACCCCGGTCACCACCGCCGGCTGCACCCGCGCCACCAGGTCCTCCGGCGAGATCTCCAGGATCCGGTTCATGCGCTCCAGCGAGACCGCGATACCGCCGTGCAGCGCCAGCACGCCGCCGGACTTGCCGCTGCGCGCCGCCACCGGGATCACCGGCACGCGGTGCCGGCTCGCGACGGCGAAGATCGCGCGGATCTCCTCGGCCGACTCCACCAGCACCGCCGCGTCCGGCGGGCGCGCGCCCAGGTCGGACTCGTCCCGGCCGTACGCCTCCAGCCGCTCGGGATCGCGCACCAGCCGCTCGCGCGGGAACGCGGCCTCGAGCTCGCGCAGCGCGGCGTCGCGGGCGTCGGTCATCCGTACACCTCCAGGTTGGCGCCGGTGATGGCGTCGGGCGCGTCCAGCGCCGCGAACACCACCACCCGCGCGACCTCGTCCGCGCTCATCCGCGGCGGGAACGGCGTGCGGGCCAGCATCTCGGTGTCGGTGGAGCCCGGCGAGACGGCCACGCACTGCACGCCGTGGTCGCGCAGCTCCTCCGCCAGGCAGCGGGTGAGCCCGATGAGCCCCCACTTCGACGCGTTGTAGGCGGCGGCCTCGGCGGTGCCGACGGTGCCGGAGATGGAGGCGACGTTCACGATCCGTCCCCTCCCCCGCGCCTTCATGCCCGGGATGGCCGCGCGCGCGCACAGGAACGGCCCGACCAGGTTGACGTCCAGCACCTCGCGGAAGGTCTCCGGCGCGGTGTGCTCGGCGAGCCCGCGGGCCAGGATCCCGGCGCCGTTCACCAGCACGTCGAGCGGCCCGAGCGCGGCCTCGTGCTCCGCCACCAGCCGCTCCACCGCGGCCGCGCTGCGCACGTCCCCGGCCACGGCCCGCGCCGCCCCGCCCTCCGCCACCACCGCGCGCACCTGCGCCTCGGTCCGGGCGAACACCGTGACCCGCAGGCCGCGCGCGGTGAGCGCCCGCGCCACCGC
>NZ_BAZG01000084.1 GCF_000964525.1 Anaeromyxobacter sp. PSR-1 | reverse complement strand
GCATCCACGCCGCCGAGGTGCGCCACCGGCTCGCGTCGGGCCTCACCGCGGCGGCGGAGGACGCGCTCCACGAGGCGAGCGAGACCGCCGCCCGCCACGGCGACTGCCTGGCCTGCGACGCGGCGTTCCGGCCGGAGGCGGTGCGGGTGGCGCTGGCGCGCGGCCGGATCCCCGACGCCGACCTCGAGGTGCTCTCGCTCGAGGAGATCGCGCGGCAGCGCGGGGGCCGGGGCCTCGCGGCGGTGGCGCGGCTGGCGCGCGCGCGGGTGCTCGCGGGGCAGGGGCGCACCGGCGACGCGCGCGCGGCGCTGGCGCAGGCGCGGGCCGCGTTCCTCGCCGGCGGCCAGCGCTACGACGCCGCGCGCTGCGTGCGCCTCGAGGCGCGGCTCGGCGGCGTGGTGCCGGACGACCTGAAGGCGCTCGACGCGCTGGTGCGGGTGGACGCGGACGCGTAGTCGCGGCGCGCGCTCACGCGCCGCCGTCGCCCGCGGCCCGGAAAACGCTGGGCCCCAGCGGAATTGATCCGGATCAAGCGCGTCAGCGCCCTTGACGCCGGCGCTCCGAATATGAGAATGATTCTCAACTTCATCGCTCACGGGCCAGCCGCCGTCCGCCAGCCCAGCCAGAGCCCAGGTTCGCAGCATGGCCGTCCCGCACCTCGCGGCCGCAGTGACAGCCCTCCTCCTCGCCTCCGCGGCCCGCGCCCAGGAGCCGGAGGCGCCGCGTTCGCCCGCGCCGGATCACGGCAAGGTGGCGACCGACGACGCCACGCCGGCCGGCGCGGGGACGCGCGAGCTGGAGCTCGGCTATCTCCCCTCCGTGACGCACCACGGCGGCGGTCGCTTCGAGCGGGCCGCGCACGCGCACGTGAACGCGTTCTCGGTCACCGCGCTCTACGGCGTCACCGGCGACCTCGACCTGAAGGTCACGGGCGGCTTCGCGCACGCGATGGATCGCTCGGATCCGTCGGCCGCGACGCGCGGCTCGGGCCTCACCGACCTCACCGTCGCCTCGCGCTGGCGCCTCCTCGCCTCGGCCCGCCGTGCGCTCGACGTCATGCTCACCACCGCCGTCGTCGCGCCCATCGGGCACGAGGCGGCGACCGGGTCGCTGGGGCTGACGCAGGGCTTCTGGAGCGCCCGCAACGCGCTCGTCGCCTCGAAGGACTGGGGCCGCGTGACCGGCAACGCCGAGCTGGCGCTCACGGTGCCGCTGGGCGGCGGCGCCGGCGGCTTCCGCTCGGTCACCTGCGCCAACCTCGCGGCCGGGTACGCGGTGCTGCCCTGGCTGCAGCCGCTCGTCGAGGCGAACTACGACCTCACCCGGAGCGCCACCACCGCGCAGCGGGTCGCGGTGACCGCGGGCGTGAACCTGGCCGGCAGCGGCGGCATGCGCCTGCTGGCCGGCGTCCAGCGCGCGGTGTGGGGCCGGAACGTCGTCGAGTCCACGAGCGGCCTGGTGGCGTTCAAGACCGGCTTCTAGCCGCGCCCGGCGCTCCGTCGCGGGCCTCGACGCGCCGTGGCCGGCCCCTTAAGCTCCGCCGCCATGGATCCCTACGGCCTCCGCCGCGTCGTCTCCCCCGCGGGCGTGCTCCCCCAGCGCGCCGACGTCCTCGACCCGGCGCTGCCGCTCGGGGAGGACGAGCTGTCGATCGCCGTGGAGGCGCTCAACGTGGACGCCGCCAGCTTCCGCCAGCTCGAGGGCGCGGTGGGCGGTGATCCCGGCCGCATCGGCGACGAGGTGCTCCGCATCGTCCGCGCGCGCGGCAAGATGCACAACCCGGTCACCGGCTCGGGCGGCATGCTCATCGGCCGCGTCCGCACGGTGGGCCCGCGCCACCCGGCGGCGGCCGCGCTGCGCCCGGGCGACCGGCTCGCGACGCTCGTCTCGCTGACGCTCACCCCGCTCCGCATCGACCGCGTCCGCGCGGTGCGGCCGGAGATCGACCGCGTGGAGTGCGAGGGCGAGGCGATCCTGTTCGCGACCGGGCTGTGGGCGCGGCTGCCGGACGATCTCCCCGAGACGCTGGCGCTCGCCGCCCTCGACGTGTGCGGCGCGCCCGCGCTGGTGGCGCGGCACGTGCGCCCGGGCATGCGCGTGCTGGTGCTGGGCGCGGGGAAGTCCGGGGCGCTCGTCGCGGTCCAGGCGCGCGCCTCGATGGGCGGCGACGGCGCGGTGGTGCTGGCGGATCGATCCGAGCAGGCGCTCGACGCGCTCGGCGCGCTGGGGGTCGCCGACGCGCGGCTGCGGGTGGACGCCACCGATCCGCTGGCGGTGCTCGCCGCGGCCGAGGGCGCCGGCGGGCGCTTCGACCTGGTGGTGAACTGCGCCAGCGTCCCCGGCACCGAGATGGCGGCCATCCTCGCCGCGAAGGACGGCGGGACGGTGATCTTCTTCTCGATGGCGACCAGCTTCACCGCCGCCGCGCTGGGGGCGGAGGGCGTGGGCAAGGACGTCACCATGCTGGTCGGCAACGGCTACGCCCCCGGCCACGCCGACCTGACCCTCGAACTCCTCCGCCGCCACCCGCGGCTGCGCGCGCTCTTCGAGCAGCGCTACGCGCGCTAGTAGAGGAAGTCCCAGACGGTCGGGACGTTCGCCTCCACCTGCCCGTCCGCGTCGTCGTCCACGGCCAGGTTCACCGCGCCGCCGCTCGCCAGGTGCACCGCGACGCGGGTGCCGTCGGCCGCGGTGACCGTCAGCTCGCCCGTGCCCGGCGGGTCCGGCTCGATCCAGGCGATGCTCCCGGTGACCGCCACGGATAGCGCGCCGTCGATCCCGGTGATGGTGAACGTCGCCGTGTCGCCGCCGGTGGTGAGCGTCGCGCCGCCGGCGAGCGTCGCCTCGCTGTGCACCGAGTACGCCGTCAGCCGCAGCTCGGCCGTTGCGCCGCCGGCGGTCAACGCCAGGACGAGCGGGGTGCCCGGCTCGGCCTCGGCGTGGTGCGAGACGATCCCGGCAGACGCCTCGCGCTCGCAGCGGAGCGCGCCCGTGACGTGCGCGGTCACCGTCGTCTCGGACATGGTGAAGTCGAGCGCCGAGACGTGCAGGTCGAGCGTGTAGGCGGCGCCCGCGGGATCCCCCGTGACCCCGGCCACGGTGGCCGTCGCCGCGCCGCGCATCAGGCCCTTCTCGTCCACGCAGTCGTTGAACGCGATCGCGAACACGTGCCCGGCCGCGACCGGGAGGCCCGGCGTGACCGTCACCGTGATGCAGGGCGGGAATGGCTCGTTCGCGATCCGGCCGACCACGATGTCCGCCAGCAGCTCGCCCAGGCTGGGCGCCGTGTCGAGCGCGTTCACCGCGAGCCCCGCGACGTCGATCGCGTTCTCGGCGTTGATGATGGGTCCGCCGCCGTCGTGATCGTCGCCGCCTCCCGAGCACGCGGCGACCGTCAGCAGGACGGCAGCGGCCGCGCTCCGGATCACCCCCATGGAGCGGAACGTCATATGCGCCCCCTCCTCTCCCCCCGGCAGGATGAGCGTACGCCGCGCGGCTGGACCCCGCGTCCGGGCTGCCGTGGTCCCCCGCTCCGGCCGCGGCCATCCGCCGCCGCCCCGAGCACGGGTCCGCTGGCGCGGTAGCCCGCCCGCGGTATCATCCCGCCGCCGCGCGGCGCGCGGCCGTCGTCACGGGGCCGTGGCGAAACTGGCAGACGCGGGGGACTTAAAATCCCCGGCCGCGGAAGCGGCGTCCCGGTTCGAGTCCGGGCGGCCCTACCTCGCGAGGCTCACGCCCCCTCGCCCAGGATCGCCAGCATCGCCGCGACGTCCACGAGCTTGTCCCGCGGCGCGCCCCGCCGGGCTCCGCGCGCGACCTCCACCTCGTCGAGCCGCGCCCAGTCCACGAAAGAGACCGGCCGGACCCCTCGCGCGCGCAGCACGTCGTCGATGGCGTGGCGCGGGGGCAGCGCGCGGGCCTCGAGCCCGGCGGCGTCGGCGACCATGTGCGCGACCACGTGGGCCGACGCGCGCCGGTGCTCGCCGATCAGCCCCTGCGGCCCGCTGCGCGCCCACCCGACGACGTACTCGCCGGGGAGCGGCTTGCGAAGGACGGGATCGACCACGCGCCCGTCCTCGTTGGCGATGACCCGCGCCTTCTCGTCGAAGGGCACGCCCTCGATGCGCTCCGCGGCGTAGCCGACCGCCGGCAGCACCAGGCCGACCTCGAGCACCTCGGTCTCGCCGGTGCCGCGTGCCGCGACGGTGCCGTCCGGTCTCGTCTCCAGGCGGTTCCTCTCCAGCCTCAGCCCCGCGACCGCGCCCGCCGCGTCCGGGAGCACCTCAGTCGGCGACACGAGGAAGCGCAGGTGAAGCTTCCTCGCATCCGGGCGCGGCCGCCGCGCGGCGAAGGAGCGGAGGAGCTCCACGTTCCCGCCGGCCGCGCGATCGCCCAGCCCGGCGAGATCGGCGGGGTCCACGACGGGGTCCGCCGCCTCCAGCGTGCCGAGCTCCCTGAGCTCGGCCGGCGAGAACGCCGCCTGCGCAGGGCCCCTCCGCCCGAGCAGGTACACCTCGCGCACCTGGCTCTCGCGCAGGACCTCGAGCGCATGGGCCGCGATGTCCGTCCGCTCGAGCTCGGCGCGCGTGCGCAGCAGGATGCGGGCGACGTCGACCGCGACGTTGCCGTTGCCCACCACCGCCGCGCGACGGACCGACAGGTCGAACCTCGCGTGGCGATAGTCGGGGTGGCCGTTGTACCAGCCGACGAAGACCGTCGCCGGCGTGCAGCGCTCGATGCCCTCGCCCGGGATCCCGAGCCGCCGGTCGGCCTCGTTGCCGGTCGCGTAGACGATCTGGTGGTAGTGCCGGCGCAGGTCGTCCACCGTGACGTCGCGGCCGAGCCGCACGTTGCCCAGGAACCGGAACGTCGGGCGCGCCGCCGTGGTCGCGAAGACGCGCGTGACCGCCTTCACCTTCTGGTGGTCGGGGGCGACTCCGCCTCGCACCAGCCCGAAGGGCGTGGGGAGGCGGTCGAACATATCCACGTCCACGGCCGTGCCGGTCCGCTTCAGCAGGGCCTCGGCGGCGTAGAAGCCGGCAGGGCCGGAGCCGACGATCGCGACACGCATGCGCCGGGCGCTCCTCTTCCGGTGGACCCGTCACGCATCATAGGGGACGCCGCCGGGGAGGCCCTGCGACGCGCGGCCTCGGCGGCGGATCGCCCGGCGACCGGCGGTCGCGCCCGCCGCGGCTCAGTCGATCGGGATGCTCCGGCCGTCGTGCGCGTGCACCGGCACCGCGGCCGGGTCCACGCCCTCGAGGCAGCGGACGTTCACCGCGACCATGGGCGTGCCGTCGGGCATGGCGCCGCGCGAGAACGAGCGGACGCCGCAGTGACGGCAGAACAGGTGGTGGATGCGCCGCTTGCCGAACTGGTAGTCGGTCACGGCGTCCTCGCCGCGCTCGAGCCGGAAGCTCGCGGCCGGCGCGAACGCGAGGAGCGTGCCCGACTTCGAGCAGATGGAGCAGTTGCAGGAGACGGCGCCGTCGAGCTTCAGGTCCACCTGGTAGCGGACGGCGCCGCAGTGGCAGCCGCCGGTGTAGGTCTGGGTTTCTGGCATGCGCGACCTGATACCAGCGCGCCGGCCGGGCAGCGTGCGCCGAATCGGGGCGTGCGCGCGCGCCGCGTCCGTGCGCCGCGCGGCGCGGCGGCCGCCGGTGGACGGCTCCGCCGCGCCGCGGGCCTCCGCTCCACTCAGTGGATCGACGGCTGGTCGCTCTTCACCGCCTGGACCGTATCGCCGATGGACCGCTCGCTCTCCACCTCGGCGATGTCGGCCAGGCTGATCACGCCGCGAAGCCTGCCGTCGTCGTCGCACACCATCACGCGCGAGAGCTGGCGCTGCCGCATCAGCTGCTCCGCGTCCCTCAGGTCGTCGCCCATCCGGCAGGCCACCACCTCGCGCGTCATGCAGCTCGACACCTGCTCGTCGCCCGATCGCCCCTCCGCCAGCACGCGGATGGCGAGGTCGCGATCGGTGATCGCGCCCACCGGCTCGCCCGCGTCGTTGCAGACCGGCACGAACCCGATCTCCTCGTCCCGCATCAGCGCCGCGCAGTCCCGCACCGAGTCGCTCTCGCGGCACCCCGTCGCATGGCTCATCGCCTGTTCGACCCGCATCGTTGGCCTCCTCCCCGTGGATGAGGGTGCGGACGGCGGCGCGTACCGCAATGGCCGGGCACGCGGCCGCCCGGCGCCAAGTTCCCGGCCCCCATCAGGAGCCTACCCGACACGCACAGTGAACCGGGCCCGTGGATCCGAGCGCTTGTACGTGCATCCGCCCCGCGAGCGGCCGACCTCCCAACGGACCACCCCGCTGCGACATCTGGTCTCCCTCCGGGTCTGTGAGCAGGTGTGCGGAAGTGGCTCGGCCGGTCACGGTCCGGGCGCGCGAGCGGGCGGTCGGCGGGGGCTGGTCGCAAGGGGGAAGCATCCGATCTCGCACTCCGACGTCTCGCCTCGCAGGCGAGCGGGACGGTCGGGCCATGTCCGAAGGGGGAAACCATGGTCCGCATCCGCATCGCCCTGGCGCTGTCGGCCGCACTGTCCGCCGTCGCGCCACCGTCCGCCGCCGCCCAGCCGCTTCCCACCACCTACCTCACGCCGCAGACGCCGCTCCCGCCGAAGGCGATCCCGTCGTTCACGGACCGGCTGCCGGTGCTCTCCGCGAGCAGCGAGCCGCTGTGGTCGGCGTACCCGCGCATCGCGACCGTCGTGGACGACGGCGCGACGCCGCTCGCCGTGCACATGTGCGAGTTCCAGTCGAACGTGCTCCCCACCGGCACCTTCGCGGCCGGCAAGCGTCCCGCGACCTGGACGTGGGGCTACAAGCTCGGCGGCTGTCCCGCCGCCGGCGCGCTCCCGCAGGACACGTACCTCGGCCCGGTGATCGTGGCGACGCGGGACCACCCGACCACGGTGCGCTACGTGAACGCGCTCCCCGCCTCGCCGGATCCGATCGCCTCGAACCCGCTGGGCACGCACGTGCTCGCGTACTCGGACAGCGTGGACCAGACGCTCCACTGGGCGGACGCGAACATGCAGATGTGCATGTCCACCATGCCGCCTGCGCTCCGCGACGTCTGCACCTATCCCTACCGCGACGCGAACGGCGCGATGGGCATCCCCGCCGCCCCGCACCTGCACGGCGGCGAGATCCCCGCCGAGCTCGACGGCAGCCCGGACTCCTGGTTCACCAGCACCGGGATGATGACGGGGCCGACCTGGTACGCGAGCCCGCTGTTCGACCCGGCGCCGAACGAGACCGTCTACCGCTACCCCAACACGCAGGAGGCCGGCCCGCTCTGGTTCCACGACCACACGCTCGGCGCCACGCGCCTCAACGTGTACGCCGGCCTGGCGGGCGCGTACGTGCTCGTCGATCCCGCACAGCCGCTCCCCGCCGGCCTCGAGGACCCGACCGACATCGTCCCGCTCGTCCTGCAGGACCGCATGTTCGACACGAAGGGCGAGCTGTTCTTCACGGCCGGCACCAAGGGCGGCGTGCTCTGGGCGCTCAACCCCGAGCACCCGTACTGGAACCCGGAGTTCGTGGGCGACACGCTGCTCGTGAACGGGACGGTCTGGCCGTACCTGGAGGTCGAGCCGAAGCGCTACCGCTTCCTCTTCGTGAACGGCTCGAACGCCCGCACCTACGAGCTGTTCCTGACGAACCCGAAGACGAAGGTCAACGGGCCGGCGATGTGGGTCATCGGCACCGACGGCGGCTACGTGGACGTGGCGCAGAAGCTCGACCCGAACGCCCTGAAGCCCGCGCCGCAGCGCCTCGTGATCATGCCCGGCGAGCGCTACGAGGTCGTGATCGACTTCGGCGCCCAGCCGGTGGGCACGGCGCTCGTGCTCAAGAACGTCGCCAAGACGCCGTACCCCGGCGGCGCCACGCCGGCGGGCGGCCTGGGCCAGCTGATGCAATTCAGGGTCGCCTGCCCGCCCGCGCCCGCGCAGTGCGGGACCGGCGGGATCGCGTGGGACCCCGCCGCCAGCCCCACCATCCGCAGCGGCGCGGGCGCGGTGAAGCCGCTCGTGGCGTTCGGCACCGGCACGCTCGGCGCCGGCGTGATCGCGCAGAAGACCCGCCTGCTCACGCTGAACGAGGTCATGGGGATGCCGGTGAACGCGGTGAACCCGATCGACGGCGTGACGACCGCCTACCCGGGCGGCCCGCTCGAGATCCTCGTCAACAACTCGAAGTGGAGCGGCGCCTCGGCGCGCAACGATCCGGCGTCGGGCGCGGCGTACCGCGGTGACTTCACGCAGACGCTGCCCGGCGGCCTCCACTACTCCGAGCTGCCGGCCGAGGGCGAGACGGAGCTCTGGGAGATCGCGAACCTCACCGCCGACTCGCACCCGATCCACCTGCACCTGGTGCAGTTCCAGCTCATGAACCGGCAGGCGCTCGACGTGCCCAAGTACTCCGCGGCGTACGCGGCGGCGTTCCCGCAGGTGAACGATCCCGCCACCGGCCAGCCGCTCATGCTCGGCATGAACGTGTGCACCGCCGGCGCCTACTGCCCCGGCTACGGGCCGCCGCTCGACTACGACACGGGCACGCCCGGCAAGCTGGGCGGGAACCCGGACGTCGCGCGCTTCCTGAAGAGCGCGCCCGTCCCGGCGTCCGCGCAGGAGCGCGGCTGGAAGGACACGGTGCAGGTGCCGCCCGGCACCGTGACGCGCTTCGTGGTCCGCTGGGCGCCCACCAGCGCCGACGTCGGCACGACCGCCGCGTTCCCGTTCGACCCGGGCGGCCAGGGCGGCGCGTTCAACTACGTGTGGCACTGCCACATCATCGACCACGAGGACAACGAGATGATGCGGCCGGACGCCGTCCTGCCCATCCCCGGCGCCGTCCGGAGCTACGTGAGGGGCACCGACTTCTGAGCGCGCGCCGCCCGGGGCCGGCCCGCTCCGCCGGAGCCGGCCCCGCGGCCGCGGTCACCTCCCGCCGGCGGGCGGCTCCTTGCCGGCGGCGCCCCCGCCCGCGGCCGAGTCCATGCCCGGCATGTCGCCCCAGCCGCTCTCCATCATCGCGGCGAAGCGCCAGCTCCCGTCCACGCGCACCAGCATCGCGGCGCTGCGGCCGGCCATCTTCTTCTTCCCCATCGTCATCGACCAGGTGTCGCCCACCAGCGCGAGCGAGTCGCTCACCAGGAAGATGGTCGGGTTGTGCGCCATCTTCGCGTCGGACATCGGCTTCGCGTACATCGGCTTCATCACCTCGAGCCACTGCTCGCGGGTCCACGCCTCGGCGCTCCCCTGCCCCTTCGCGTCGTCGGTCGCCATGAGCACCGGGAAGTGGACGAGCGTCGCCGCGGCCTCGACGTCGCCGTTCACCGCGGCGGCGTCCATGGCCTTCATGACCGCGAGGATCTCCTTCTTGTCGGCCGCCTCGCGCGCGACCTTGTGCGGCTTCCACGCGGACATGGGATCCGCGGCGGGTGGGGCCTTCTCCTGGGCGGCGGCGCCGGCGGCGGTGAGTGCGAGGGTCAGCAGGAGCGCGATCCGGGTCATGGTTCCTCCTCGATGGTCCATCGCCGCGCTCGGCGCGCGGCGACCCGGAAGCATCCGCCTCCCGCGTCGCGCCGCCTCGCGCCCGGGCGGGGCGGCCTCGCGAAGGTCGCCGTCCCGGCGACGTACCGGCCGCTCCGAGGCCGGCGCGGCGTGCGCTCCCCGTCGGGCCCCCGCCTTGACAGGGGATCCCCCGCGACACCATGTGCCGCTGCATGCCACTCGCCGCCCCGCCTCCCGCCGCCGGCACGCTCGAGCTCATCGGCGCGACGCCCATGGTCCGCGTGCGCCACCTCGACACCGGCCCCTGCGAGCTGTTCCTGAAGCTGGAGAGCGCGAACCCGGGCGGCTCCATCAAGGACCGCATCGGCCTGTCGATGATCGCGGCGGCCGAGCGCGACGGGAGCCTCGGCGGCGACCGCCGGCACCTGGTGGAGGCCACCGCGGGCAACACCGGGCTCGGCCTCGCGCTGGTGGCCGCGCAGCGCGGCTACCGGCTGACGCTCGTCATCCCCGACAAGATGAGCCGCGAGAAGATCCTGCACCTCAAGGCGCTCGGCGCCGAGGTGGTGATGACGCGCTCCGACGTGGGCAAGGGCCACCCGGAGTACTACCAGGACCTCGCCGAGCGGATCGCGCGCGAGGAGGGCGCGTTTCACGTCAACCAGTTCGCGAACCCGGCGAACCCGGCGGCGCACGAGACCGGCACCGGCCCGGAGATCGTCGCGCAGCTGGGCGGCCGCCTCGACGCGATGGTGTGCGGGGTCGGCTCGGGCGGCACGCTCACCGGCCTCTCGCGCCACCTGGCGGCGGCCGTGCCCGGCTGCGAGCTGGTGCTGGCGGATCCGGAGGGCTCGGTGCTCGCCGGCTACGTCGAGACCGGCACCATCGGCCGGGCGGGGAGCTGGCTGGTGGAGGGCATCGGCGAGGACTTCCTGCCGCCGGTGGCCGACCTCTCGCGCGTCCGCCGGGCGTACCGGATCCCGGATCGCGAGAGCCTGGAGACGGCGCGGGAGCTGCTCCGCGCCGAGGGCATCCTGGCCGGCTCGTCCACCGGCACGCTGCTCGCGGCGGCGCTGCGCCACTGCCGCGCCGCGGACCGGCCGCTCCGCGTCTGCACGCTCGTGTGCGACTCGGGCAACAAGTACCTGTCGAAGATGTTCGACGACCTCTGGATGCTCGAGCAGGGGCTGTCGGACCGGCCCACCGTGGGCGACCTCACCGATCTCGTCACCCGCCGCTTCGCCGACCGCGCGGTGGTGACCACCGGCCCCGGCGACCCGCTGCTCGTCGCGCTCAACCGCATGAAGGCGAACGACGTCTCGCAGCTGCCGGTGGTCGAGGGCGGGCGGGTGGTGGGCATCGTGGACGAGTCCGACCTGCTGCTCGCCGCGGTGGACGACGCGTCCCGCCTCTCGCTCCCGGTCCGCGACGTCATGGCCACCCGGCTCGAGACGGTGACGCCCGCGACCCCGCTCAAGGTCCTGCTGCCCATGTTCGCGGCGGGCCTCGTGCCCATCGTGATGGACGGCGACCGCTTCGTCGGCCTGGTCACGCGCATGGACGTGCTCGGCGCGCTGCGCCGGCGGCTCGCCCGCTGAGCCTCGCCGCCGTCCGGCCGGCGCGGATTCGCGGGCCGCCCGGCCCCGTGGCACCATGGCGCGATGGACCCGCGCGCCGAGCTGCTGGCACGCCGCGCCGCGCTGCGCACCCGCGTGCGCGCCGGCGACGCCCGCGCCGCGCTCTCGCTGGCCCGCTCGCTGGAGCGCGATCCGCCGCGCGACCACGCCGCGGCCCGGCGGGCCTACGAGGCCGCGGCGAAGGCGGGGCTCGCGGACGCGATGGCCGCGCTGGGCGAGCTGCTCCGCGACGGCCGCGGCGGCCCGCGGGACCTCGAGGGCGCGGTGCGCTGGTTCTCCGAGGCGGCGCGGCGCGGCAAGCCCGAGGCCATCGCCGACCTGGCCGGCGCGCTGCTGCACGGCGAGGGCGCGCCGCGGGATCGCGCCGCCGCCATCCGGCTCTTCCGCCGCGCGGCGTCGGCCGGGGTGGTCCGGGCCATGGTGGACCTCGCGCAGTGCCTGCGGCAGGGCGCCTCCGGCGTGCCGCGCGACGACGCGGCCGCGCTGCGCTGGCTCCGGCGCGCCGCCACGCACGGCCACGCCGGCGCGGCGCTCCTGGTGGGCCAGGCCTACTGGTTCGGGCGGATGGGCGCGCCGCGGGATCGCGCGCGGGCCGCGCCGTTCCTGCTCGCCGCCGCGCGCAAGGGCGAGCCGAAGGCCACCGAGCTGGCCGCGGAGGCCCGGACGGTGCTCGGCGGCGCGGCGCCGCGGAGGGCGCCCGCGCGCGTCACCGCCCCCGCCGCGCGTCCCGCAGGATCTCGCGCGCCGCGTTCCGGCCGCACGCGCCCATGACGCCGCCGCCGGGGTGCGTGGCGGCGCCGCACAGGTACAGGCCCGGCACCGGCGTGCGGTAGCCGCCGCCGCCGGGGAACGGCCGCAGGAAGAGCAGCTGCGCCGGCGTCATCGCGCCCTGGAAGATGTTCCCGCCGGTGAGGCCGAAGCGCCGCTCCAGGTCGAGCGGCGAGAGCACCTCGCGGTGCAGCACCGAGGCGGCGAAGCCGGGCGCGTAGCGGTCGAGCAGCGCCACGCAGCGATCCGCGAACGGCTCCTTGAGCTCGTCCCAGGTACCCGCGGCCAGCCGGTAGGGTGCGTACTGCACGAACATCGACATGAGGTGGCGCCCCGGCGGCGCGACGCCGGGATCCACCGCCGACGGGATCGTGCACTCCAGCACCGGCTCCTCCGAGGGCCGGCCCGCCGCCGCGTCGGCGAACGCGCGCTCGATGTGGTCGAGCGTCGGGGAGACGTGGATCGTGCCGCGGTGGTGCGGGCCGGGCGCCGCGCCGGCGTGCGGCGCCGCCGGGAAGCGCGGGAGCTCGGAGAGCGCCAGGTTGATCTTGAGCGAGGCGCTCGCGTAGTCGATGGCGCCGACCGCCTCGGCCACCTCCGGCGCGAGGTGCTGCGCGCCCACCATCCCGAGCAGCGTCCGGCGCGCGTCCACCGACGAGGCCACGCGCCGGGCCGCGATCTCGGTCCCGTCCGCCAGCACCACCCCGTCCGCCCGGCCTCCGCGCACCCGCACCCGCGCCACCCGGGCGCCGGTGCGGACCTCCGCCCCCGCCGCGCGCGCCGCGCCGGCCAGCGCCGCCGCGAGCGCGCCCATCCCGCCGCGCACGTAGCCCCAGACGCCGCGCGCGCCGTTCACCTCGCCCATGACGTGGTGGAACAGCACGTAGGCGGTGCCGGGCGTGGAGGGCGACGCCATCGCGCCGATGATCGCGTCGGTGGCGAGCGTGGCGCGGAGCGGCTCCGACTCGAACCAGCGCTCGAGGATGGGGCGCGCGGCGCCGAGCAGCAGCTCCAGCGCGCGCGGGCCGTCCTTCCCGAGCCGCAGCAGCCGCCAGCCGGTGCGCGCCAGCCGCCACAGGTCGCCGGGCCGGCCGGAGAACGGATCCGGGGGCGGCTCGAGCAGCGACGGCTCGATGGCGCGGGCGAGCCGGTCGAGCAGCGCCTCGTAGCGCGGGAAGCGCTCGGCGTCGCGCGGGGAGAACTTCGCGATCTCGCGCTGGTTCATCGCCGGGTCGGGACCGAGCAGCAGCGAGCGGCCGTCGGGGAGCGGCGTGAAGGAGGAGGGATCGCGCGGGAGCACCGCGTAGCCGTGGCGGGCGAGGTCGAGCTCGCGGACGATCTCGGGGCGGAACAGGCTCACCACGTACGCGGCGGTGGAGACCCGGAAGCCGGGCCAGGGCTCGTCGCCGCCGCTCGCGCCGCCCAGGCGGTCGAGCGCCTCCAGCACCAGCGTCCGCTGGCCGGCGCGCGCCGCGTACGCGGCGGCGACCAGGCCGTTGTGCCCGCCGCCCACCACCACGAGGTCGAACGGCTCCATCCCGCGGTGGTAGGCGTCCGGGCCGCCGGGCGCAAGCGCAGCGGACGCCGCGCCCCGGCGGAGCGGGACGACGGCGCCCGGTCCCGGCGACCTCCGCCCGCCCCTCGACAGGCTCGGGGCGAGCGGAGACCGGGTCCGCTCGCGGTGAGCCGAACCGCGAGGTCGTGCGCGCGGTCGCGCGGGATCCGCTCGCGGTGAGCCCGTCGAACCGCGAGCGGACTCCGGGGCTCAGTTCGCGGCCTTGACCGGCTTCTCGGACGGCGCCTGCGCGGTCTTCGGCTGCGCCTTCTTCTCGGCCTTGGCGACGGCGGTGGTCTTCGCCTTCGCCTCGGTGGCGGTGGCCGTGGTGGTCTTCTTCTCGCCGCACGGGAACGCCGGCGACGCGAGGCCGACCAGCGCGAGCGCCGCGGCGGCGCGGAACAGCAGCTTCATGGGGAACTCCTTCCGCTCCTCGCCGCCCCGGGGATCGGGGCGACCCGGGGCCCATGTCCGCCGCGCCTCACCGCCGCAACCGCGGCGGCGGTGAACGTCCGCTTGCGCCCCCACGGCGCGCCGCGGCAGGGGGCGGGCGTGCGCCGGCCGGGCGCCACCCACCGCGGGGCCGCCGCACGCCGCCGGCGACGCGCGTCACCGAGGTGCTCTGCACACCCACCTCTCACCCTGACGACGCACGCCGTCGCCGGATTCGCAGGTGGCCTGCGCCGGCGGGCGGAGGTCTACTGCGCGGCGTGTCCCGCGTTCCGGCGACACGCCCTCCCCCTCCACGAAGGAGCATCCTCGATGAAGCGCCTCCTCCTCCTCGCCGCGATCGCCACGGCCACCGGCTGTGGCGGCGGCTCGGACAAGAAGGACCCGAACTGCAACCAGGCGGATCCCGCGGCCTGCGCCGACGGGCTCGTCTGCGAGGTGGTCCAGGGCGTCGGGACGCGCTGCGCGTCGCCGGTGGTGATCACCGGCGTGGTGTACGACCTCTCGCTCGGCCTGGACGCCGGGCCGATCGAGGGCGCGCGCGTGGTCCCGCTCGACGTGAACGGCGCGCCGGTCGGCTCCGCCGCCACCACCGACGCGACCGGCGCCTACTCGGTGCAGGTGCCGGCGGAGCGCGACGCGAACCTCGCGCCGGTCTCCGGGCACGTGACGCTGCGCGCCGACGCCGACGGGTTCGCCACGTTCCCGTCCGGCATCCGCTCGGCGGTGCCGGTCGATCTCTCCGCGGCGACGGAGGTGACCGCGGGCACCACGGAGTGGGTGGTGGCGTCCTCGCTCACCGACGTCGGCCTCGAGCCGACCACCGGCGCGGGCACCGGCCGCATCCACGGCAACGCCGCGCAGGCCACCGCCGGCGCGCTGGTCGTGGCCGAGCGCGCCGACGGCACGGTCCGCACCGGCGTCGCGGACGCCTCCGGCGACTACGTCATCTTCAACGTGCCCGCCGGCGACTGGGCGGTGCAGGGCTACACGCAGGGCGTGAACTACCAGCCGGCGCCGGTGGCGGGGCTCACCGACCTCGAGGACCGGCTGGTGAACCTGGTGGTGAAGAACCGCGCCGCCGCCACGGTCACCGGCAGCATCCAGCCGACCGGGCAGAACCAGCCGCCCGCGCTCGACACCACCGTGGTGCTGGTGGTCCGCGCCACCTACGACGTCGAGCTCGATCGCGGCGAGTCGCCCCCGGGGCTGGTGGCCCGGCTGACGAACGCCACCGGGACCACCTTCCACGTCACCGGCGTGCCGGACGGCGAGTACACCGTGCTCGCGGCGTTCGGGACCGACGGCTACATCCGCGACGTCTCCGGCATCGGCGGCACCGCGCCGGTCGAGGTGCGGGTCGAGAACGGCGTCATGACCAGCGCGCCGGGCGCGTTCAAGATCACCGGGGCGGTCAGCTTCGCCGTGGACGGGATCAGCCCGTCCACCGGCACGGTCGGCGAGACGCTGGTCACCGACTCCGCCACCCCGACCTTCGACTGGCTGGACTACCCGTCGGCCGTCGGCGGCTACGACGTGGTGGTGTTCGACTCGCTCGGCACGCCGGTGTGGGCCCCGGCCCGCCTCGCCGCCGCGGTCACGTCCGCGACCTACGCCGGCGTGACGCTCGAGCCGGGCCGCACCTACCAGGTGCGCGTGACCGCGTACGACAACGCCGGCATGGCCGTGTCGCGCACCGAGGACCTCCTCGGCGTCTTCACCTACCTCCCGCCTGCGGCCCCGTAGCCCGGCGGCCGCCGCGCGCGCGGCACCGGGCTTCCCGGTCCCGGTGCCGCCGCGCGCGTCCTACCCCCTCCCACCATCCGGCTGTGGCATCCTCCCGTTCGCGCGCGGTGCGTCCGCTGCGCCAGGAGGGAACCCATGTCCGTGGTGCTCGTGCTGCTCGGGCTCGTGGTGCTGGCGGTGCTCGCCGCCGTCGGCATCTACAACGGGCTCGTCACCCGGCGGAACGCGTACAAGAACGCGTTCAGCCAGATCGACGTCCAGCTCAAGCGGCGGTACGACCTCATCCCGAACCTGGTCGAGACGGCCAAGGGCTACCTGAAGCACGAGCGCGAGACGCTCGAGGCGGTGGTCGCGGCCCGCAACGGCGCCGCCGCCGCCGCGCGCGCCGCCGCGGCGAACCCGGGCGACCCGGCGGCCATGGCCGCGCTGTCCGGCGCGGAGGGCGCCCTCGCCGGCGTGCTGACCCGCTTCCTGGCCGTGGCCGAGGCCTACCCGGACCTGAAGGCGAACCAGAACATGCTGGCGCTGCAGGAGGAGCTGACCTCCACCGAGAACCGGATCGCGTTCGCGCGCCAGGCCTACAACGACGCGGTGATGGCCTACAACAACGCCCGCGAGACGTTCCCCGGCGTGCTGCTCGCCGGCGGCTTCCCGCCCGCGACCGCGTTCGAGCTGCAGGTCGCCGCCGAGCGCGAGCCGGTGCGGGTGCAGTTCTAGCCGATGGCCGCCCAGGCCCCGCCCGCCGGGCGGGCCACGCTGGACTTCTTCGCCGCCCAGCGGAACGCCCGCCGGCGCACCACGGTCCTGGTGATCGCGTTCGCGGTGGCGCTCGCCGCCGTGATCGCGGTGGTCTACCTCGCGCTCGCGGTGGCGCTCGGGCTCGGCGCCGGCACCGGGGGATGGGCGGTGGACGCGTCCGGCGCGGTGTACGGCCCGCCGCTCCTCCAGCCGGGCCTGCTCGCGCTCACCGCGCTCGGCGTCGGCGCCATCACCGGGGTGGGCGGCGCCTGGCACGCGGTGCGGCTCTCCTCGGGCGGCGGCGCCGCGGTGGCGGAGCTGCTGGGCGGCACGCCGGTGGACCGCGCCACGCAGGATCCCGCCGAGCGGCGCCTGGTCAACGTGACCGAGGAGATGGCCCTCGCGGCCGGCATGCCGGTGCCGCGGCTCTACGTGCTCCGCGGCGAGGGCGGCATCAACGCGTTCGCGGCCGGCTACACGCCCGGTCACAGCGTGGTGGCGGTGACGCGGGGCGCGCTGGAGCGGCTCACCCGCGACGAGCTGCAGGGCGTCGTGGCGCACGAGCTGTCGCACGTGCTGAACGCCGACACGCGCATCGACCTGCGGCTGATGGCGGCGGTGGGCGGGCTCGGGTTCCTGACGCTGCTCGGGCGGCTGCTCCTCGACGTCGGCTCCGGGCCCCGGCGCTCGCGCGACCGCAACCGCGGCGCCATCGCGCTGGTCGGCCTCGGGCTGCTCCTCGCGGGCGCCATGGGCAGCCTGTGCGGGCGGCTGGTCCGCTTCGCGGTGGCCCGGCAGCGCGAGTGGCTGGCGGACGCGTCGGCCGTGCAGTTCACGCGCAACCCGGACGGCCTGGCCGGCGCGCTCCGCAAGATCGCCGCGGAGG
>NZ_BAZG01000085.1 GCF_000964525.1 Anaeromyxobacter sp. PSR-1 | reverse complement strand
CAGGCCGGATCGGTTCCGCGCCGATGCGAGGAAGGCGCGCATCGCGTCGGCGAGGCCCGTGGTCCCGGCCGTCGGCGCCATCGTCCCGCCGCTCATCCCACCCATGCCGCCCATGGAGACCGGCGTCGTGCCCATCATCCCGTCCATCACGCCGTCCGACGCGTCCGCCGCCATCGCGGTCGCCATCCCCGCGGACGAGGTCATCCCGAGCGCCATCGCCTCCTGGGACATGGCGGCGAGCGCCATCCCGTAGTCGCGCTCGTCCTGCGTCGCGCCGGCGCCCGCGCCCGCGGCGGTCGGATCCATGGGCGCGACGCGGAGCACGTCGCCGGCCTGGAAGTACGCGCCCACCACCGCGTTCGCGGCCGCGACGTTCGCCTCGGTCATCCCGCCGGGCATGGCGGCCGCCCGGGCGCGCGCCATGGTGGTGAGCGGCGTGACCTGGATGCCGGCCGTGGCGGCATCGGCGGCGACGGACGGGATCGCGCAGGCGAGCGCGTCGCCGGCCCCGGGCGCCATCGACGCGCCGGTGGCCTCGTCCACGTAGCTGCCGCCGGTCGCGAGCAGCATCACCGGCCCGGCGTGGTGGCCGATGGCGACCGTGAAGCGCCCCGCCGCGTCGGTGGTCGCCTCGCCGACCTGCGCGCCCTGCGTCCCCCCGCTCAGCGCGTACGCGCGGACCTTCGCGCCCGCCACCGGCCCGAGCACCACGGCGCCGCTGATGGTCCCCGCCGCCCCGGCGCCGGGCGTGGAGCCGCCGCCGCCACCTCCGCAGGCGGCGAGCAGGAGGGAGGCGATCAGGGGCGCGGTCGCTGCCGGAGCGGAGATCTTCATGGAGCTCCTCTCGCCCGGCGGGTAGGGAGGCCGGGCTCGCGGGAGGGGTGCGCGATCCCGCGCACCCGCCACGAGCAGGGGAACGCACGCCGTCACGCCGAATTCCGCGCCGCCGTGGGGTCACGCGATGGTGGTGGCTCGGCCGCGCCGCCCCCGGCGCGCGCGACGCGCCCACGGCGCCCGCCCGGCCGCCGCGCGGCCCCGGACCCCGCGCGGATCCGGGGCGCGCGACGGCGGCCCGCTACCGCCAGCCGGTCACGTCGAGGATGACGCCGTGGCCGGTGACGTTGTGCTGCACGCTCACGTAGAAGTGGGTGCCGCTCGCGTCGAAGAACCCGCCCGTCCACTCCGCGTTCAGGTCGTTCAGCGTCGCGATGCGGATGCAGCCGTCCGACTGATCGTCCGGATCCGTCCCGTCCTCCAGGCACGCCCACAGGTCGTTGTTCCGGCCGGCCTCGGGCCCGTCGCCGTCCTCGTGGATGATCCAGCTCCCGCGACCCGGCTGCCAGGCGAGGTTGTCCATCATGGCGAGCTCGGGGTTGCCGGGGACGAGGAGCTGCACCTCGGGGACGGCGGTGCCCGCCGCGGCCTCGCCCAGGGTGCCGTCGCTCACGCAGAGGGTCTCGCCCCAGCTCCAGTCGTCCGCCTCGTTCCCGGTGTTGTTCGCGCAGAACCGGACGCGCCCCGCGGCCAGCGCCGCGCCGTCGAGGTCGATGTCCTCGGGGCGGTAGTAGCCCGTGAGCTTCAGCGCGGCGGCGGCGGCGCGGAGGTTGCCGACGTCGGCGGCGGCGACCGGGATCCAGCTGCCGAGGCCCGTGTTCGTCCCCTGCCCGTGGTCGGTCCCACCGCTGCGACGCCCGAGGCGCAGCCCGTAGACCGCGCCCGCGGCGAGCGGCGACCGGTCGAGGCTCCGGATCGCCGGGCCGCCCGTCCACGGCACGGCGGGCACGAACTTGAAGTACGCCCCGCCCGCGGTGCCGCGGGAGGGACGGTTCTCGTCGCCGTAGTACATGACGCCGTTCGGGAGCAGGCCGATGCCCTCCCAGGAGAGCCGGCCCACCGCGGGCCGCGCCGCGACGAGGCCCGCGCCCGGGCCGGAGACGGTGCGGGCGGCGTGGTCGTAGGTGGCGCCGGTGACGGCGAGCGGGTCGAGCACCTCGATGAGCGAGCCGTCGGCGCCGGACTCCTCCCCCGCGATGATCGTGCCCCAGGGCGTCCGCCGCACCGGATCGCAGGAGATGGTGCCTGCGAGGATCGTCTCGACCGCGCCGTCGGACAGGCGGATGCGCTGGAGCCCGGGCTGCGCGGCGCCCTGCTCGTTGCAGGCGATGAGGTGCGTCGGGCGCTCGTCGGAGGGCCACAGCGCCATCATGTCGATGTTGGCGCCGAGGCCCGGGGCGGCCGAGACGACGCGCGCCTGGAGGCTGCGCGCCAGCGTGACGAGCGCGCGCGGGTCCGCCTCGGCAACCTGCGGCGCGAGGCTCAGCGTGGACGAGGCCGGGATCGGTCCGGTGACGCCGAACAGCTCCGGCGCGCGGGCCTGCAGGGCCTGGTCGCGGAACGTCCCGAAGTCGGGGCCCGGCGAGGCGGTGAGCGCCACGGCCGAGGCGGCGGCGAGTGCGGCGAGTGCGTGCATGCGTCGATTCTCCGTGCGGCGTCGGGGCCGCTGCGCCGCGGCCCCTGCCGCCGCGCGAGCCGATCCTGCTCGCGGCGCCCGCGACGGTTCCGCGACACCTGCGTCAAGAGACGGCGTCGGCGAGCGGCGGGCGCTCGTCGAGCGCGGCGACCTCGCCACCGGCCGCGGCCGGCATGCAGCCCGCCTCCACCGCGTCGATGCGCGTCCCGGGCGATCGGGGGGGGCCGCGCCGCGCGACGACGCGCCGACGCGGCGGCCGGGCTCAGGGCGACGCCGGCGCCAGCACGCGGACGGGGAGCACCATCGCGTTCAGGCCTCCGAGCTGGAGGCGGCGCTGGAGCTGGTAGGCCGTCTCGTTGTGCAGCAGCCGCTGGAACCAGCGCTCCTGCTGGAACACGAGCTTGCCCGCGAACACGACGCTCCGCGGGTACTCGCGGGCGAGCTCGAGGCACAGCTTCTCCGCCACGCTGACCGCCTCGGTGCCGATCTCCATCCGGAAGTCCGCCGCGAGCTTCAGGCGGTGCGCGAGCGCGACGTACTGCTCGAGCGCGGACTGCGTCCGGAGCCGGACCCGGTCCACCTCCTCGATCCCCTTCATGGAGGCGGCGTCGATGACGCCGACCGACACGAACACGAAGTTCCGGAAGTGCCCCGGGAACGTCCGCTGGATGGTGAGGAGCGCGTGCACGCCCAGGCCGCCGTAGCCGCCGACCAGCAGCACGGCCGTCGGGCCCTTCGGATCCAGGACGGGGTGCGGGCCGGGCGGGTGCGGCGGCAGCACCTCGAGGATGTCGTCGAGCCGCCTGAGGTTCGCCTGCACGCTGCGGTAGTGGCGACGGATGGCGAGGCACAGGCCCACCACCAGGCTGGTGACGAGGATGGTGATCCAGCCCCCCTGCGCGCCCTTCTCGTAGACGGTCCCCACCAGGATGGCGAGGCAGAGCACGAACGCGACCCCGTGGATCGCGAGGCCCCGGCGTCGCCCGCTCGCGCGGGTCCGCCGCCAGTAGCGGAGCATCGCGAGCTGCGAGAGCGAGAACGTCACGAACACGTTGATCGAGTACATCGTGACGAGGTGCAGGATGTCGCCGCGCGTCCAGAGCAGGGTCGCGAGGGAGGCGCCGCCCATGAGCAGGACGCCGTCCTGGATCGTGAGGCGGTCCGAGAGCTGGCCGAAGCGGTGCGGCAGCCACGAGTCGTGGGCCATGTTGGCCATGACCCGCGGCCCGTCGATGAACCCGGCCTGCGCGGCGACCACGAGCAGCGCGGCCTCGGCGAGCAGCGCCACGACCACGAACCCCCGGCCGACCGGCACGCCGGCCAGGCTCCACCCTCCCGCGAAGCGATCGAGCAGCACCGCGTTCATCGTCTTGCCCTCCTCGGGCGCGACGCGGAACAGGAGGTAGCAGACCAGGATGCCGGCGGCGGTGAAGGCGAGCGAGACCGCCATGTACGCCATGGTCCGCTTCGCGGTGTGCACCTTCGGCTCGCGCATGATCTGGATGCCGTTGGAGACCGCCTCGATGCCGGTGTACGTCCCGGCGCCCATGGAGTAGGCGCGGACGAAGATGGCGAGGAGCCCGAGTCCGCCGAGCTCGGCCAGGCCCGCGCGGAACCCGTGGCCCACCTCCCCGGCCACGCGCGGCACGTCCGGGAGGTGCGCGCCGACGCCGCCCACGATCAGGACGAGGTGCGTGACGAGGAAGAGGCCGAAGATGGGCGCGAGGATCGTGACGGACTCCTTCACGCCGCGCAGGTTGAGCACGACGAGGAGGCCGATCGCGAGCGCCTCGACGGGCAGCTTCCACGCCTCGAGCCCCCGCGGGAGGAAGCTGAAGATGGCGTCGCCGCAGGAGGCCACCGACACGGAGATGGTGAGGACGTAGTCGACCAGCAGCGAGGAGCCGGAGACGACGCCCACGCGCGGCCCGAGCAGCTCCGTCGCGACGACGTACCCGCCGCCGCCGAACGGGAAGCGCTCGATGATCTTCGAGTACGCGACCGCGATGACGAGCACGGTCGTCGCGGTGGCGAGCGCGAGCGCGACCGCGAGGTAGCGGTGGTCACCCAGCGCGCGGAACGCCTCGTCGGGACCGTAGGCGGACGACGACAGCCCGTCGGCGCCGAGGCCCACCCAGGCGAGCATCGCGACGAGCGAGATGGAGTGGTGGGTGCGCGGATCCTGGACGTCCCTCGGCGCGCCGACGACGAGCCTCCGGAGCCTGGCGAACCTTCGAGACGCCGTCCCGGCAGGCGCCGCCTGCTCGCGGCCCCCTGCGCGATGGGTGCGATCGGGTGTTCCGGCGGCCATGCCCGGAGCTTGCCGGCGCGCACCTCAACGAGGGGTCAAGACGTGGCCGGAAGGCATCAACCCGGCATCAAGGCCGCTCGAGGGCCGCTGCGCCGCACCCCCATGCCATGCCGTTGACGGCGGCTTGACGAGGCAGCCCGCCACCTTGACCCCGCCCTGACGGCCGTTCGCCTACCCTCGCGGACGAAAGGAGAGACGTCGTGGTCATCGTCCCACCCCACCTCCGCGTGGTCGCCGCCCCCGGTCCCGCGCGCACCGCGAGCCGCCCCGCCGCGGGCGACGGGTCGCTGGAGGACGTCGCCGTCGTCGCGACCCTCTTCGCGATCGCCCTCCTCCCGATCGCGGGCGCGCTCGCTCACCTCGGGACCTGGACGCAGGGAGAGCTGGGGCTCTCCGCGGCAGGGACGCTGTTCTCCGGGAGGGAGCTGTGGGCCTCGGCCTTCGCGGCGCGCCGCGCCAGGAGGCGGACGTGATCGACCTGCTGACCGTCGGGCTCACGCTGGCGTTCTTCGCCGCGACGTTCGGGCTGGTCGCGCTCCTCGACCGGCTGTGAGGCCACCATGACCGCGCTCACCCTCGCCGCCGCCGCCGTGACGGTCGCCCTGCTCGGCTACCTCGGCTTCGCGCTCCTGTTCCCGGAGCGGCTGTCGTGACCGCCGCCGCGCCGATCGAGCTCGCCGCCTACTTCGGCCTGCTCACCGCCGCCGCCGTCCCGCTCGGCGCGTACGTGGCGCGGGTGCTCTCCACCGACGGTCCGGCGAGCGTCGGCCCCCTCGCCCGGCTGGAGCGCGGGCTCTACCGGCTCGCCGGCGTGGACCCCGCCGAGCAGATGACCTGGCGCCGCTATGCGGGCGCCGCGCTGATCTTCAACGCCGCGGGCCTGCTCGCGGTCCACGCCCTGGAGCGGCTCCAGGCGAGGCTCCCGGGGAACCCCGCCGGCCTTCCGGCGGTGGCGCCGCTCGTGGCCTGGAACACCGCGGTCAGCTTCGCCACCAACACCAACTGGCAGGCCTACGGCGGCGAGGCGACCATGAGCCACCTCGTCCAGATGGCCGCGCTGACGGTCCAGAACTTCCTCTCGGCGGCCACCGGCATCGCCGTGCTCGCGGCGCTCGCGCGCGGGATCGTCGCCCGCTCGACCGGCGGCCTCGGGAGCTTCTGGGTGGACGTCACCCGGATCACCCTGCGGCTCCTGCTCCCGCTCGCCGCAGCCCTCGCGCTGGCCCTGGTCTGGCAGGGCGTGCCGCAGACGTTCTCGGCCGAGGCGCGCTGGCCGGTCCTGTCCCCGGGGGCGACCGGTGAGCGCGTCTCCGAGCAGGTGCTCCCGCTCGGCCCGGTGGCGTCGCAGGTCGCCATCAAGCAGCTCGGCACCAACGGCGGCGGCTACTACGGCGCGAACTCGGCGCATCCGTACGAGAACCCCACGCCCCTCACCGACCTGCTCGAGTCGCTCGCGATCCTCCTCGTCCCGGCAGCCCTGTGCTTCACCTTCGGGGCGCTGGTGCAGGACCGGCGCCAGGGCTGGACGATCTATGCCGCGATGCTCGCGATCCTCGCGCCCCTCACCGTCGCGACGGTCGCGGCGGAGCAGCGCGGAAACCCGGCGCTGGCGGCGCTCGGGGTCGATGCCTCCGTCACCGCGCTCCAGCCCGGCGGCAACATGGAGGGGAAGGAGGCGCGGATCGGGCCCGTCGGCGCCGGGATCTGGGCGGCGGCCACCACGGCGGCGTCGAACGGCTCGGTGAACGCCGCGCACGACAGCTTCACGCCGCTCGGTGGGCTCTGGCCGATGTTGCTGATGCAGCTCGGCGAGGTCGTGTTCGGAGGGGTGGGCTCCGGGCTGTGCGGGATGCTGCTCTTCGCGATCGTGGCGGTCTTCGTCGCAGGGCTCATGGTCGGCCGGACGCCGGAGTACCTGGGCAAGAAGATCGAGGCCTTCGACGTGAAGATGGCGTGCCTCGCCATCCTCGCGCCGTCCGCCATGGTGCTTTTCGGCACCGCCGCCGCCTGCCTGATCCCGGCGGCGTACGGCACGGTCGGGAACCCTGGACCGCACGGGTTCTCCGAGATGCTGTACGCGCTCTCGTCGACCGCGAACAACAACGGCTCCGCCTTCGGAGGGCTCGGCGTGACCGGTCCATGGTGGACGCTCCTCACCGGGCTCGCGATGCTCGTCGGACGGTACTGGGTGATGCTGCCGGTCCTCGCGCTCGCCGGGTCCCTCGCGCGAAAGTCGCGGGTCCCCGCCGGACCCGGGACGCTGCCGACGCACGGCCCGCTCTTCGCCGGCCTGCTCGTCGCGACCGTGCTCCTCGTCGGCGCGCTCACGTTCATCCCGGCGCTCGCCCTCGGCCCCGTCGTCGAGCACCTGCAGCTCCTCGCGAGGTAGGCCATGGACGCCGCCGCCAGCAGGAAGCCCTCCACCGCCCCCGCGCCGCTCGCCACGCCGGCCATCCTGCGCGGCGCCGCGCTCGACGCCGTCCGGAAGCTCCACCCGCTGCGGATGCTCCGCAACCCGGTCATGTTCACCGTGGAGGTCGGGAGCGCCTTCACGCTCGCGCTGTTCCTGCACGCGCTCGCGACGGGGCGCGGCGACGGGCGGCCGGCGTTCATCCTCGCGGTCTCGCTCTGGCTGTGGTTCACCGTCCTGTTCGCGAACTTCGCGGAGGCGCTGGCGGAGGGCCGCGGGAAGGCGCAGGCCGACGCACTCCGGCGGACGCGCCGAGACGTCGTCGCGATCCGCCTCTCGGCCCCGTCCCGCGAGGCCGCGCGCGCGGAGGTCGCGGCCGCGCTCCTTCGCAGGGGCGACCTCGTGCTCGTGGAGGCCGGGGCGATCGTCCCCGCGGACGGCGACGTCGTCGAGGGGGTCGCGTCGGTGGACGAGAGCGCCATCACGGGCGAGAGCGCGCCGGTGATCCGCGAGTGCGGCGGCGACCGGAGCGCGGTCACCGGCGGGACGCGCGTCCTCTCCGACTGGATCGTCGTCCGCGTGTCGGCGGAGGCCGGCTCGTCGTTCCTGGACCGCATGATCTCGATGGTCGAGGGCGCGAAGCGCCAGAAGACGCCCAACGAGATCGCGCTCGACATCCTCCTCGCCGCGCTCACCATCGTGTTCCTGCTCGCGACGGCGACGCTCCTGCCCTTCTCCATCCATGCGGTCCGGGCATCGGGCCAGGGCGCTCCGGTCGGGCTCACGGTGCTGGTAGCGCTCCTGGTGTGCCTCGCCCCCACCACGATCGGCGGGCTGCTCTCGGCCATCGGGATCGCCGGGATGGACCGGATGATCCGGGCGAACGTGATCGCGACCTCCGGCCGTGCCGTCGAGGCCGCCGGCGACGTCGACGTCCTCCTGCTCGACAAGACCGGCACCATCACGCTCGGCGACCGGCAGGCCGCCGCGTTCCTGCCCGCCCACGGTGTCTCCGAGCGCGAGCTGGCGGAGGCCGCCCAGCTCGCCTCCGTCGCCGACGAGACGCCCGAGGGCCGGAGCATCGTCGTGCTCGCGAAGGAGCGGCACGGCCTCCGCGGCCGTCCGCTCGAGCCCGGGGCCTCGTTCCTGGGGTTCTCGGCACAGACGCGGATGAGCGGCGTGGACGTGGGGGAGCGGGCGCTGCGCAAGGGCGCGGTCGACGCGGTCGCCCGGTTCGTGGCGAGCCGCGGCGCGGCCCTCCCGGAGGAGGTCCAGGCGATCGCCGACGGCGTGGCGCGCCGCGGCGCCACCCCGCTCGCCGTCGTGGACGGGCCGCGCGCCCTCGGGGTGATCGAGCTGAAGGACATGGTGAAGGGCGGGATCCGGGAGAGGTTCTCGCAGCTGCGGCGGATGGGCATCCGGACGGTGATGATCACCGGTGACAACCCGCTCACGGCCGCGTCGATCGCCGCCGAGGCCGGCGTCGACGAGTTCCTGGCCGAGGCCACCCCGGAGCGGAAGCTCGCGCACATCCGGGAGTGGCAGGCGAGGGGTCACCTGGTGGCGATGACCGGCGACGGCACCAACGACGCGCCCGCGCTGGCCCAGGCCGACGTCGCGGTGGCGATGAACACCGGCACGCAGGCCGCCAAGGAGGCCGGCAACATGGTGGACCTCGACTCCAACCCCACCAAGCTCATCCAGATCGTGGAGATCGGCAAGCAGCTGCTCATGACGCGCGGGGCGCTCACCACGTTCAGCCTGGCGAACGACGTGGCCAAGTACTTCGCCATCGTCCCGGCCGCGTTCGCGCTCACCTACCCCGAGCTCGGCGCGCTGGACGTGATGGGCCTCCGCTCGCCGGAGAGCGCGATCCTCTCGGCCGTCATCTTCAACGCGCTGATCATCATCGCCCTCGTCCCGCTGGCGCTCCGGGGGATCGCGTTCCGGCCGGCGCCGGCGAGCGTGACGCTCCGGCGCCATGTCCTGCTGTACGGCGCGGGCGGGCTCGCGGTCCCCTTCGCCGGGATCAAGCTGGTGGACCTCGTGCTCGGCGCCCTGCACCTGATCTGAGGGAGCTCCCGTGATCCGCCCCGCGCTCGTCCTGCTCGCCGCCTTCACGCTCCTGACCGGCCTGGCCTACCCGGCGCTCCTCACCGCCACCGCGCAGCTCGCCTTCCCGGCCCAGGCGAACGGGAGCGTCCTCGCGCGCGACGGCGCCCCGGTCGGCTCCGCGCTGGTGGGGCAGCCGCTCTCCGACGCGCGCTACTTCTGGGGACGCCCGTCCGCGACCGCGCCGGGCCCGTACGACGGCCGCGCCTCGGGGGCGTCCAACCTCGGCCCCTCGAATCCGGCGCTCGTGGCGGCGGTGCGCGATCGGATCGCCGTGCTCCGGGCCTCGGACCCGGGCAACCCCGCCCCCGTCCCCGTCGACCTGGTGACGGCGTCCGCGAGCGGCCTCGACCCGCACCTCTCGCCGGCCGCTGCGCTGTACCAGGTCCGGCGCGTCGCGAAGGCGCGCGGCATGCCCGCCGCCGAGGTGCGAGCCCTCGTCGAGCGGCACGTCGAGCCGCCGCTCCTGGGCATCTTCGGCGCGCCCAGGGTGAACGTCCTCGCGCTCGACCTCGCGCTTGACGATCTCTGCGGGCGGGGCATTGATGCCGGGAGGACGGGGGCGCGGAGGCCCCATCCGTGACACCTTCGACGGACCGCCCGGACCCGGACGCGCTGCTCGCGCGGGTTCGCGCCGAGGAGGCCAGGGAGCAGGGCGCCCGGTTCAAGGTGTTCTTCGGGTTCGCGCCGGGCGTGGGGAAGACCTACCGGATGCTCCAGGTCGCGCGCGACCTGGTGGCTGAGGGCGTCGACGTCGCGGTCGGCGCGGTCGAGACACACGGTCGCTACGACACCGCGGGCCTCTTGCTCGGCCTGGAGGTCCTGCCCCGGCGCGCCCTCCCGCACCACGGGCGCGTGCTGGACGAGTTCGACCTGGACGCCGCGCTGGCGCGCCGGCCGCGGATCCTGCTGCTCGACGAGCTCGCGCACACCAACGCCCCGGGCTCGCGCCACGCCAAGCGCTGGCAGGACGTGCTCGAGCTGCTCGGCGCCGGGATCGAGGTCTACACGACGCTGAACGTGCAGCACGTGGAGAGCCTCAACGACGTCGTCGCGCAGATCACCCACGTGCAGGTCCGGGAGACGGTCCCGGACTCCGTCCTGGACCGCGCGGACGAGATCGAGCTCGTGGACGTCGCGCCCGAGGAGCTGCTGGAGCGCCTGCGCGAGGGCAAGGTCTACATCCCGGAGCAGGCCGCGCTCGCGCGCGAGCACTTCTTCAAGCGCGGCAACCTGCTCGCGCTCCGCGAGCTGGCGCTCCGCCGGATGGCGGAGAGGGTGGACGAGGACGTGCTCGCGTTCCGCGAGGCGCACGGCGTCCAGCGCGCCTGGGCGACCGCCGAGCGGGTCCTGGTCTGCGTCGGCCCCGCGCCCGACTCCGCGCGGCTGGTCCGCGCGGGCCGCCGGATCGCCGCAGGGCTCCGGGCCCCCTGGTTCGCGGCGGCGGTGGAGGCCACCGGCCGGCCGCCGCTCCCGGAGGTGGACCGCGATCGGCTGGAGGCCCACCTCCGCCTGGCGGAGTCCCTAGGGGCGGAGGTGGTGCGCCTGTCCGGCGTCCACGTCCCCGACGGCATCCTGGAGTTCGCGCGGCGGAAGAACGTCACGCGCATCGTCCTCGGGAAGCCCCGCCACCCGCGCTGGCGCGACCGGCTGCGCGGCTCGCTGGTGGACGAGATCATCCGCGGCAGCGGCGAGATCGAGGTCCACGTCCTCTCCGGCCCCGAGGACGACGCACCGGTGCGCGCCGCGCCCGCGCGGCCCGGCGGCGAGACGCCCGCCCGCGAGTACCTGCGCGCGGCGGCCGTGATGGGCGTCACCACCGCGGTGGCGGCGGCGGCGCGCGCGCTGCTCCACGTGCCCGACGTGGAGATGCTGTTCCTGCTGGGCGTGATGGTGGTCGCGCTGACCAGCGGCCGCCGGGCCTCCATCCTCGCCGCGGCGCTCGCGGTCGCCTGCTACGACTTCTTCTTCGTCCCACCCTCGTTCACCCTCGACGTCACCGACGCCCGGTACGTCCTGACCTTCGCGATGATGCTGGGCGTCGGCATCGTCATCGGGACGCTCACCCTGCGCCTCCGCGAGCAGCAGCGGGCGGCGGTCGCCCGGGAGCGGCGCACGGCGGCGGTGTACGCGCTCGGCAAGGAGCTGGCCGCGGCCATGGACGCGACCGGCGTCGGCACCGCGTGCGTCCGCGCGGTGGCCGAGGCGTTCGAGTGCGCGGCGCTGTTTCTCCTGGCCCGGGACCGGGACACGCTCGAGCCGGTGGCCTCCGCGCCCCCCGGCCAGTCGCTCGGGACCGGCGAGCTCGCCGTCGCGCGCTGGGTGCACGAGCACGGGCGTCCCGCGGGGCGCGGCACCGACACGCTGCCGGGCGAGCCCGTGACCTGCCTCCCGCTCCGGACGTTCGGAGACGTGCTCGCCGTGATCGCCCTCCGGCCCCCGCGCGAGCGGGGCTTCACCGGGGAGCAGCGGGAGCTCGTGGAGTCGCTGGGGCGGCACGCGGCCGTCGCGCTCGATCGCGTGCGCCTCGCCGACGAGGCGCGACGGGCTGCGCTCCGGGTGAGGACCGAGGAGCTCCGGAGCGGGCTCCTCTCCTCCGTCTCGCACGATCTCCGCACGCCGCTGGCCGCCATCACCGGCGCCGGCACGCTCCTCCTCGACGAAGGCGTGGACGACCCGATCATCCGGAGGGAGCTGATGACCACCATGGTGGAGGAGGCGGAGCGGCTGGAGCGCCTCGTCTCGAACCTCCTCGACATGACGCGGCTCGACGCGGGGGTGGTCGAGCCGAAGCGGGAGTGGGTCCCGCTCGTCGAGGTGGTCGGCTCCGCCATGAACCGCCTCGAGCGGCCGCTCGCGGGGCGCCCGATCGACGTCATCATCCCCGACGACGTCCCGCTGCTCTCGATCGACCCGATCCTGATCCAGCAGCTGTTCGTCAACCTGCTCGAGAACGCGACCAAGTACACGCCCCCGGGGACGGGGATCGCGCTCCGCGCCGGGCGCGAGGGCGGGACGCTGGTGATCGAGGTCGCCGACCGCGGCCCGGGCATCCCCGCCGGCGAGGAGGAGCGCATCTTCGAGCGGTTCCAGCGGGCCGCCCGCCCCGGCGTTCGAGGGGTCGGGCTGGGCCTCCCGGTCGCACGCGCCATCGCCCAGGCGCACGGCGGACGCCTCACCGCCGCCAACCGGCCGGGCGGCGGGGCGGTGTTCCGGCTCACCTTGCCCGTCTTGACGCCGCCCCCCGCGCCGCCGGAGCCCGGCGGCGAGCAGCCGCCGGTGCGCGGGGGGGTGGCGTGACCGGCGGCGGCCCGCTCGTGCTCGTCGTCGAGGACGAGGCGCCGGTGCGCCGCTTCCTGCGCGCCGCGCTGGCCGCGCACGGCTACCGCATCGAGGAGGCCGGGACGGTCGCCGAGGCGGAGCAGCTCGCGCCCGGCCACAACCCGGACGTCTTCCTCCTCGACCTCGGGCTGCCGGACGGCGACGGGATCGACCTCGCGCGGCGGCTCCGCGAGTGGACGCGCGCGCCGATCATCGTGCTGTCGGCGCGCGGCCGCGAGGAGGACAAGGTGGCCGCCCTCGACGCGGGCGCCGACGACTACCTGACGAAGCCGTTCGGGGTGAACGAGCTCCTGGCGCGCCTCCGCGTGGCGCTCCGGCACGCGCAGGCGCCGCCGGAGGGACCGCCGGTGGTCGAGGTCGGGCCGCTCCGCATCGACCTCGCCCGCCGCGAGATCACGCGCGGCGGCGCCGAGGTGCGGCTCACGCCCACCGAGTACCGGGTGCTCGCGATGCTCGCGCGCAACGCCGGCAAGGTGCTGACCCACCGCCAGATCCTGCGCGAGGTGTGGGGGCCGAACGCGACCGAGGCGCACTACGTCCGCGTCCAGGTCGCCGAGCTGCGCAAGAAGCTCGAGGACGAGCCGGCGCGGCCGCGGCTGCTGGTGACCGAGCCCGGCGTCGGGTACCGCCTGCGCGACCGCGTCGACTGACGGGCGCGAGGCCCGCTCACCCGCCCCACAGGCCCCAGCGGCCGGCGCCCAGCACCGCGGCCGCGAGGACGGCGTTCGCGACCGCGTGCGCCAGCACCGCGTCGCCGAGGCGGCCGCGCCAGCGGCGCACGCCCGCGAAGGCCAGGCCGGCGGCGGCGCCGAGCAGCCACTCGGAGTGGATCGCGCCGAACGCCAGCGACGAGCCGAGCGCGGCCGGCCAGCTCCAGGCGCGCGGCGGCACCTCGCGGAAGCCCGGCGCCACCAGCCACGGCAGGAGGAAGCCGCGGAACGCGAGCTCCTCCACGACCGGCACCAGCAGGCACGAGCCGGCGAGCCGCACCGAGATCCACGCTGCCCGCTCCGCCGGGCCCATCCGCGCCAGCCCCTCGGAGACGGCCGTCGCGTCGCCGCCGGCCAGCGCGATCCAGGCCGCGCCCACCGCCACCCCGGCCGCGACCGGGAGCAGCGCCGGGGCGAGCGCCGCCGCCGGGAGCCGGCGCCGGACGGCCAGCAGGACCACGGCGCCCGCGGCGACGCGGAGCCCGTAGAGCCGATCCACGCCGCCCTCGGCCAGCATCGAGGTGACGAGCGCCGCCGCGAGCGTGGCGACGAACGGCGCCGCGTACGCGCCCGCGCCGGGCGGGACGCCCGCGGCCGCGCCGCCCTCCGCGCCGGCGGGGCGGGCCAGCCACCGCGATCGCTCGGCGACGGCGACGCTGCCGAGCGCGATGGCGATGAAGAACGCCCAGCCGAGCTTGGAGTGGAAGCCGCCGAACGCGAGGTCCGGGCGGCCCGCCGCGGCGAGCCGCGTCAGGACGGCGACCCGCAGCACGTTGCCGGCCAGCGCGGCCGCGGCACCGAGCGGCAGGAGCACCAGCGCGCGCTCCCACCGGATGCGCCCGCGCGCGAGCGCGATCCAGACCGCCTGGAACAGGACCACCAGCCCGACGCCGTCCACGCCGGAGCAGATGGGCGCGATCTCGATGCGCAGCCCGCTCGCCCAGATCACGCTGCGGGCGGCGTCCACCTGGATGTTCGCGCCGGCGGCCGACGCCAGCGCGCCGGCCGCGTGCAGGGTCACCGCCGAGAGCACCCCCCACAACCCCTCCGCCGCGGCCGCCGCGCGCCAGGCGAGCAGGCCCACCGAGATCGCCACCAGCGGCGCGAGCCAGCGTCGGGCGAGCGCGGCGAGCAGCCACCGGAGCGGGGCCGCGGAACGGAGCGCGAGCAGGCCCGTGGCCGCCGCGCAGGCGATGAAGCCCGCCATGGCGCCCGGGGACGGCGGCGGCGCGCCCGGGCGCAGCAGCGCCGCGGCCATGGACGCGGTGACCGCGTAGGCACAGGCCTGCAGCGCGAGGACGGGCCAGGGCCGCCACGCCGGGATCGGCGGGAGCGCGACCGCGGGCGCGGCGGCGCGCGACTCGCCGCGGGCGATCAGCCAGCCCGCCGCCGCCGCGCCGAACAGCACCGGCCCCAGCATGCGCAGCGGCCGGACCAGCGCCATCGCCGGGCCGGCCATGGGAAGATCCACGAGCAAGGACAGCCCGAGGTACTCCGCGGCCAGCAGCGCCGCCGGCACCGCCCATCGGAGCCCGGCCCACAGGCGCGCGGTGCGCAGACCGCGGCCGCAGGTCGTTGCGGCGACGCCCGCGCCCGCGCTCATGCGGCGGTGCTCAGCGGCGACGGCGGCGCGCCAGCAGGACGCCGCCGCCGACCACCAGGGCGGAGATGACGCCGGCCGCGGCCGGGTCCAGCTCGGGGACGCTGATGCCGCCCGAGTCGCCTTCGCCCGCGCCGCTGCCGGCACCCCCACCGCCCACGTTCACGCCGCCGACACCGCCCGCGCCCCATCCGCCGCCGGTGCCCTGGGTCCCGCCGTTGCCCTGGCCGACCCCGCTGCCATGGTCGCCGCCGTTGTCGTGGCCGACGCCGTTCTGCTGACCCTGCTCGCCGGCGCGATCTTCCGCGGGCGGCTCGCCCTGGACATCGGCGCCGAGCGGCTCGCGGCCAGCGGGCACGCCGGGCTCGGCGGGCGCCGCACGCTCGGCGCGGTCCGCCACACCGTCAGAGCGGCTCGCACCGTCCGGCCGGAACTTCTCCCGCGCGCTCGCGTCCCCGGACCAGAGCAGCAACGCGGCGATCGCCGACGCTCCCAGCGGAATCAACGAGAGCTGCATGACTGAATCCCCCGAGCGCCTGCCTGAGGCGCTGAATCATCACGAGCAGTGTCGACCTCGCTGCGCGAGCGAACAATCCCGAGCGCGAGCGACAGGGGGTGGGGCTGCGCGCCACGCCGCATCGCCTGCCCAGGACCCACCGTCCGGGTACGTGCGACACCATGACCCCATGCCGGCGCGCCGCCAATGCGGCGCGATCGCACGTGATTGCGCTTCGCCCCGCTCAGTTCCCGCCGGCGAGGCGCGCGGCCTCGGCCGCGTGGGGCGCGCGCGGGCACAGCTTCGCGTAGGCGCCCAGCTTCGTCTTGGCGTCGGCGAGCTTGTTCGCGTCGTGCTCGAGCTTGCCGGCGCCCCAGAGCGCCTCGCAGCTCGCCGGGTCCTTCTCGAGCGCCTTGCGGTACAGGTCGGCCACCACCTCGGCGCGCGCGCCGCGCGCGCGCTCCACGTCCGCCATCTCGACGTAGGCCGCGGCCGCGCCGCCCGCGCCGCCCTGGCCGTACTCGTCGATGGCCTGCGTCAGCTCCACCAGCGCGCCCGGGACGTTGTTGCGGTCGCGGTGGAGCCGCGCCAGCGCCACGCGCGCGTCCGGGAACGGCTTGCCGAGCGCGATGGCCTTCTCGTACTGGCCGCGCGCCAGGTCGGCGTCGCCCGCGGCGCGGTAGGCGTCGCCGAGCAGCAGCGCGAGGCGCGGGCTCTCGCCCACGCGCGCCACGGCCCGCTTCAGCGTCTCCAGGGCGCGCTGCGCGCCGCCCTCCTGCGCGAGCTGCGCCCGCACCAGGTCGGCGTAGAGCGAGACGCGGCGGTCGTCGAGCGACACCGCGCGCTGGAACGCCTCCACCGCCCCGGCGGCGTCGCCGGCGCGCAGCTTGCGCTGCCCGACCAGCCACGGGATCTCCGGGCTGGACGGGTCGAGCTTGGCGGCGGCCTGCTCCTCCGACGCGGCCTCGGCGGCCTTGCCGTGCGCGGCGAGCACGCCGGCGCGGACCGCATGCGCCAGCGCCTGCTGCGGCTTCGACGCGCCGGCCTGCGGCGCGAGGGCCAGCGCCGCGGCGCGCGCCGCCTCGTCGAGCTGGCCGCGGCCGAGGAGCACGAGGGCCTTGCCCAGGATCGACGGGAGGTGCTCCTTCTGGATCCGCAGCGCGTAGTCGTAGTAGCCGGACGCCTGCAGCTCGTAGCCCTCGCCGCGCCGCCGGAACTGCTCGGCCAGGAGCCAGGCGGTCCGGGCGTCGCCGGGGTTCACCTGCTGCGCGCGGGTGAGCGCGTCCCGCGCCGCGTCGAGATCGCCGGCGCGCAGCTGCACCGCGCCGAGCACCGCGAGCAGGAACGGGCTCTGCGAGCCCTCCTCGCCGCCCAGCACCGCGTCGAGCGCCTGCTTCGCGCCGGCCGCGTCGCCCGAGTTCGCGCGCAGGTACGCCTCCGCCGCCACCAGGTGCGAGTGGCGCCCGAGCTTCCGCGCCGCGTCCACGTGGCGCATCGCCTCGTCGCGCACGGCGTCGCCGTCGCCGTGCTCGGCCCAGCGGATCGCGTCCACGTACGCGAGGAACGCGTGGCCCGCGAGCGCGTCGCGGTCGCGCTTCAGGATGTCCTGGAGCTTCGCCGCCGCCTCGCCGTAGGCGGCGTACGCGTCGCGGTCCACCAGCTCGCGCGTCTCGCGGAGCAGCCGGTCGATGGCCTCGATCCGCTCCTTGCGCGCCTTGCTGTAGAGCGCCCAGCCGCCCAGCGCGACCGCCAGAGCGGCGGCGAGCGCCACCGTGGCCACGATGGGCCCCCGGCCGACGCGCTTCGGCTGGCGCGAGTGCGGGATCTGGAAGGTCTGGGTGCCGTACTTCTCCGCGAG
>NZ_BAZG01000086.1 GCF_000964525.1 Anaeromyxobacter sp. PSR-1 | reverse complement strand
GGGGCGGCTGGTGGACTTCCTGGAGGAGGACCTCACCGGCTTCCCCGACGCGTCGATCGGCGCCGCCGCGCGGACCGTTCACGCCGGGTGCAAGCGGGCCATCGAGGCGATGTTCCAGCTCGAGCCGGTGTTCCGCGAGGCGGAGGGCGCGCGCGTCACCGTCGCGCCCGGGTTCGACGCGGGGGCGATCCGGCTCAGCGGCAACGTGGTGGGCCAGCCGCCGTTCCAGGGCGCCCTGCGCCACCACGGCTGGCGCGCGCGCGAGGTGAAGCTGCCGCCGCCGCCCGACGGCAAGGACCTGACCGTCGTCGCGCCGGCAGAGGTCGAGCTGTGAGGAACGGCTGATGGCGGACGCCCCGCTCGCGGTCGGCATCGACCTCGGCACCACCAACTGCGCCATCGCCTGGCGCGCGGTGGAGGCCGGCCCGGGGCCGGACGGCGCGCGCGCGGAGGCGCTCTTGGTGCCGCAGCTCGTCCGGCCGGGCGAGGTGGAGCCGCGGCCGCTCCTCCCGTCGTTCCTGTACCTCCCGCACCCGGCCGAGCTGCCCCCCGGCGCGGCCGCCCTGCCATGGGCGCAGGGCGGGGCGGCGGAGGCGGCGGGGGAGATGGTGGGCGAGCTGGCGCGCGACCTGGGCGCGCAGACACCCATCCGCCTCGTGTCGTCGGCGAAGAGCTGGCTCTCGCACCCCACGCTCGACCGGCGCGCCGCGACGCTCCCGGCGGGCGCGCCGCCGGAGGTCCCGCGCCTCTCGCCGGTGGAGGCCTCCGCGCGCTACCTCGCGCACCTGCGCGCGGCCTGGGACCGCGAGGTGGCCGCCGGCGATCCCGCCCGCGCGCTCGCGGCGCAGCGGGTCACGCTGACGGTCCCGGCCTCGTTCGACGCGGTGGCGCGCGAGCTGACGGCGGAGGCGGCGCGGCTCGCCGGCCTGCCGCAGGTGGTGCTGCTGGAGGAGCCGCAGGCCGCGCTCTACGCCTGGGTGGAGGCCATGGGCGAGGGCTGGCGGAAGGCGGTCCGGCCCGGCGACCTGGTGCTGGTGGTGGACGTGGGCGGCGGCACCACCGACCTCTCGCTCGTCGCGGTGGTGGACCGCGGCGGCGACCTGGGCCTCGAGCGCGTCGCGGTGGGCGACCACATCCTGCTGGGCGGCGACAACATGGACCTCGCGCTCGCGCACGCGCTGGCGAGCCAGCTGGAGCGCGAGGGGCGCACGCTGGATCGCTGGCAGCTGCTCGCGCTGGGGCACTCCGCCCGGCGCGCCAAGGAGGCGATGTTCGCCGACCCGTCGCTGGCGGAGCTGCCGGTGGCCATCCCCGGGCGCGGCTCGTCGCTGGTGGGCGGGGCGCTGCGCACCACGCTCCGCCGCGACGAGCTGGAGGCGGTGCTGACCGACGGCTTCTTCCCCCGCGTGGACGCCGCCGCCCGGCCGCAGGCGCCGCGCCGGGCCGCGCTCACCACGCTCGGCCTGCCGTACGCCTCGGATCCGGGCATCACCCGGCACCTGGCCGCGTTCCTGGCCCGCCACCGCGCCGCGCTGGGGTCGGGCGGGCACGCCGAGGTCCCGCTCGCGGGCGGCGCGTTCCTCCACCCGACGGCGGTGCTCTTCAACGGCGGCGTCATGAAGGCCGCGCCGCTCGCCGCGCGCGTGGTGGAGGTGCTGGCGGGCTGGCTCGCGGGCGAGGGCGCGCCGCCGCCGCGCGTGCTCCCGGCCGCCGATCTCGACCTGGCGGTGGCGCGCGGCGCGGCGGTGTACGGGCGCGTCCGCGCGGGCCACGGGATCCGGATCCGCGGCGGCACCTCGCGCGCGTACTACGTGGGCGTGGAGGCGTCGATGCCGGCGGTGCCCGGCGTCGCGCCGCCGCTCCGGGCGGTGTGCCTCGCGCCCATGGGCATGGAGGAGGGGACGCGCGCGGAGCTGCCGGGCGAGCCGCTCGGGCTGGTCGTGGGCGAGCCGGTGGACTTCCGCCTGTTCAGCTCCTCCGTGCGCCGCGACGACCGGCCCGGCGACGTGGTGGAGGACGCCGGCTCGCTGGAGGAGGGGCCGCCGGTGACCGCCACCATCGCCGCCGGCACGCGCCCGGCGGGCGAGGTGGTGCCGGTGCGGCTCCGCGCCCACGTCACCGAGATCGGCACGCTGGAGCTGGACTGCGTCGGCCCGGACGAGCGCTGGTCGCTCGAGTGGAACCTGCGCCAGTCCGCGACCCGCCCGCCGGCGGCCCGGGGGCGGCCGCCCGGCCCGCCTGATCCGGCGCCATGCCCGGCCCGCGCCACGTCGTCGGCATCGACCTCGGCACGGTCAACTCCGCGCTCGCCTCGGTTGACCTCGCGCGCGAGGGCGATCTCGCCGAGGCGGTCGAGGCGCTGGCGATCCCGCAGCTGGTCCGGCCGGGCGAGGTCGAGGCGCGGCGCCTCCTGCCGTCCTCGGCCTACCTGCCCGGCCCGGAGCTGCCGCCCGCCGCCACCCGGCTGCCCTGGGGGGAGCGCGCCATCGTGGTGGGCGAGCTGGCGCGCGAGCAGGGCGCCCGGGTGCCGGGGCGGCTGGTGACGTCGGCGAAGAGCTGGCTCGCGAACCCCCGCGCCGACCGCACCGCGCCGATCCTGCCGTGGGGCGCGCCCGAGGGCGTGCCGCGCCTCTCGCCGGTGGACGCCTCGGCGCTGTACCTCGGCCACCTCCGCGACGCCTGGGAGGCCGCGCACCCCGGCGCGCCGCTCGCCGAGCAGGAGCTGACGCTGGCGGTGCCCGCGTCGTTCGACGCCGCCGCGCGCGAGCTGACGCTCGCGGCGGCGCGGGAGGCCGGGCTGCCGCGCGCGGCGCTGGTGGAGGAGCCGCAGGCCGCGTTCCACGACTGGGCCTCCCGCCACCGCGCCGACCTGGGCGCCGCGCTGGGCCTCCCCGGCGGCGAGGGCGCCGCGCTGGTGCTGGTGGTGGACGTGGGCGGCGGGACGACCGACCTCACGCTGGTGCGCGCCGAGGTGCGCGACGGGCGGCCCGCGCTCACCCGCATCGCCGTGGGCGATCACCTGCTGCTCGGCGGCGACAACGTGGACCTGGCGCTGGCGCGGGCGGTGGAGGGGCGGCTGGGCGGCCGCCTCGACCCGGCGCGCTTCGGCGCGCTGGTGCAGGCCTGCCGGCTCGCGAAGGAGCGGCTGCTCGCGGCGGGCGGTCCGGAGCGCGTCCCGGTGGCGGTGGCCGGCGCGGGGAGCCGGCTGGTCGCGGGCGCGGTGTCGTCGGAGCTGTCGCGCGACGAGGTCCGGGCGCTGGTGCTGGACGGCTTCTTCCCGCGGGTCGGCCCCGGGGACCGCCCGCGCCGCGCGCCGCGCACCGCCGGGCTGGCGGAGCTGGGGCTGCCCTACGAGCCGGACCCGGCGGTCACCCGCCACGTCGCCGCGTTCCTCGCGCTGCACGCGGCCGAGGCGGGCGCCGCGGCGGGCGGGCCGGCCCGGCCGGACGCGGTGCTCCTGAACGGCGGCACCTTCGCCGCGCCGGAGGTGCGCGCGCGGCTGGCCGAGGCGGTGTCCGCGCTGTTCCCCGGCAAGCCGCCGGTGCGCGCGCTCGCCAGCCCCGCGCTCGACCTCGCGGTGGCGCGCGGGGCGGCGCTCTCGGCGCTCGCCCGGCGCGGGGTGGGCCTGCGCATCGGCGGCGGCACCCCGCGGGCGTTCTACGTGGGCATCGCCGCGCCCGAGGGCGAGCGGGCGCTCTGCGTGGTGCCGCGCCACGCCGAGGAGGGCACCCGCGTCGCCGTGCCGCGCACCTTCCGGCTGGCGCTGGGGCGGCCGGTCCGGTTCGCGCTGCTCGCGTCGTCCGCGCCGCGGCTGGAGCGGCCGGGCGACGTGGTCGAGCCCGGCGACGACGTGGTGCCGCTGCCGCCGGTCGAGACCGTGCTCTCCGCGCCGGGGCAGGGCGACGCCGAGGTGCCGGTGCGGCTCGAGGCGGCGCTCACCGAGATCGGGACGCTGGAGCTGTGGTGCGCCGCCACCGATCGCGACGCGCGCTGGCGCCTGGAGTTCTCGCTGCGGGCGGGCGCCGCCGACGCGGGCGGGCCGGACCGCCCCGCGGAGACGGCGGCGGTGCCGCGCCGGCTGGAGGAGGCGCGCGCGCTCGTCGAGGTGTTCTACGGGAAGAAGGCGGCGGTCGAGCGCAAGGAGGTGAAGGGGCTGTTCCGCGCGCTGGAGAAGGTCCTCGGCCCGCGCGACGGCTGGTCCACGCCGGTGGTGCGCGACCTGTGGGCGGCGCTGCACGCCGGGCGCGGGCGGCGGCGGCGCAGCGCCGACCACGAGCGCACCTGGCTGCAGCTCACCGGCTTCTGCCTGCGCCCCGGCTTCGGCGCGCCGCTCGACGCCTGGCGGGCCGCCGAGACGTGGAAGGCGTTCGGCGAGGGGCTGCAGTACCAGGGCGACGCGCGGGCCTGGGCGGCGTGGTGGATCACCTGGCGGCGCATCGCCGGCGGCCTCGACGCCGCCGCGCAGCGCCGCCTGCTCGAGGCGGTGCGGCCCTTCCTGCGGCCGCGCGACGCGCGCCGCCCGCCGCCCAGGGTCGCCGGCGTCCGGCCCATGGCGGAGGACGAGATGGTGCGGCTCGCCGGCAGCCTGGAGCGGATCGATCCGGCCGAGAAGGAGGAGCTGGGCGGGTGGCTGCTCGCGCGGGCCGAGGCGGACGGACCGGCGCCGCACCTGCTCTGGGCGCTCGGCCGGCTGGGCGCGCGCGTGCCGTTCCACGCGAGCGTGCACCAGGTGGTCCCGCCCGCGGTCGCCGAGGCCTGGATCGACCGGCTGCTCGCGGTCGCGCCGCCGCGCGAGGTGGCGTTCGCGCTGGGGCAGCTCGCGCGCCGGAGCGGCGACCGGGCCCGCGACGTGGGCGAGGCCGCGCGCGCGCGGGCGCTGGCGGCGCTCGCGGCCGCCGGCGTCCCGGACGAGCAGGCGCGCCCGGTGCGCGAGGTGGTGGAGGCGAGCGCCGAGGCCGACCCGCGCATCTTCGGCGAGAGCCTGCCGGCCGGGCTCCGGCTGGTCCCGGAGGAGACGGACCCCGCCTCGCCGGATCCCGCCACCCCGCCCGCGTGAGAGACTGCGCCCGTGCCGCTCCACGACGCCGCCGCCCGGGGGTTCGAGGCCGGCGCCGACGCGTACGCGCGCGGGCGACCGGGCTACCCCGACGCCGCGGTGGACGCGGCGCTCGCGGCGCTGCGGGTCGGGCCCGGCGAGCTGCTCCTCGAGCTCGGCGCGGGGACGGGCTCGCTGACGCGGAGCCTCGCCGAGCGCGGGGTCCGCGTGCTGGCGCTGGAGCCGGTCGCCGCCATGCGCCGCCGCCTGGCGGGCGTGGCCGGCGCGCTGCCGGTGGCCGCCGCCGCCGAGGCGCTCCCGGTGCGCGACGGCGGCGTCGCGGGCGCGATCGCGGCCACCGCCTTCCACTGGTTCGACGGCCCGGCGGCGCTCCGCGCGCTGCACCGCGCGCTGCCCCCGGGCGCGCGCCTGGCGCTCCTGTGGAACCGGCGCGACCTCGCGGTGGACTGGGTGGCCCGGCTGGACGAGATCCTGAACGCGGCCGAGCCGCCCGGCACGCCCCGGTACCGCACCGGCCGGTGGCGCGCGGCGTTCGATGCGGCCCCGGCTGCGTTCGGGCCGCTGCACGCCTCGCAGCACCGGCACGTCCACGTCCTCTCGCCGGAGGGGGTGGTGGATCGGATCGCCTCGGTGAGCTACGTCGCCGCCATGGACGCCGCCGGCCGCGCGCGGGTGCTCGCCGAGGTGCGCGCGCTGCTCGCCGCGCACCCGGACACCGCCGGGCGCGACGCGCTGGAGCTCCCCTACGTCGCCGACCTGTGGTGGTGCGAGCGTGCGTGACATCGGGTGAATCGCGCCGGCGCCCGGGCGAACGGCGCGCCGCCGCGCCGGCCGGCGGGGTAGGATGCGCTCCATGGTTCGCATCAGCTGGCCGCTCGCGCTCCTGCTCGCGGTGGTGATCGCGGTCGTGGCGCGCAGGCCGCGGCTGATCCTGCCCATGCTGATCGTGCTCGGCGTCTGGTACCTGGTCGAGACCGCGCGCGCCCGCCGCCGGTGAGGCGCGCCGGGCCGGGGCACGCCCGCAGGGCCGCCCATCCGCCCGCGCCGTGCGCGCCCGCTCCCCCGCCCGCAGCGCGCGGGGCCGGCCCCGCGTCCTCCACCCGCGTGACGCATCTTCAGCGGGCGAGGGGGATGCGGCATGCGGCTGCCCGGGGACGGCATGAGCTGGAAGGAGTTCGGCAAGGGGCTCTACCAGGAGATCTCCCACGACAACGTCACCGACCTGGCCGCCACGGTCACCTACTACGGCGTGCTGGCGCTGTTCCCGTTCCTGCTGTTCCTGGTGGCGCTCGCGAGCGTGGTGATCACGCCGGCCCAGGCGCAGGCGCTCGTGGACCAGCTCGCGCAGGTGGCGCCGGGCGAGGTGACGAAGATCGTCGGCGACCGCATCCAGCAGCTCGGCTCCCAGCAGAACGTGACGCTGCTCGGCTTCGGCGCGCTCGGGGCGATCTGGGCGGCGTCGGGCGCCACCCTGGCGCTCATGCGCGCGCTGAACACCGCCTACGACGTCGGCGAGTCGCGGCCGTTCTGGAAGGTGAGGGCCATCGGCCTGCTCATGACCGTCATCGCCGGCGTGCTCGCCCTGGCCGGCGCGCTGGCCGCGGTCGCGACCGAGCCGCTGGCGAACGCGATCGGCGGTCCGGTGGGCGCGGCCATCCTCTGGCTGCGCCTCCCGGTCGCGGCGCTGGTGATGATGTTCCTGTGGGCCCTGCTCTACTACGTGCTGCCCGACGTCGAGCAGCGGTTCAAGTTCATCACCCCGGGCTCGGTGTTCGGGGTGGTGCTCTGGGTGCTCGCCTCCTGGGGGTTCGGCAAGTACGTCGCGAACTTCGGCAACTACGACAAGACCTACGGCTCCATCGCGGGCGTCATCGTGCTGCTCTTCTGGATGTGGATCTCCTCGCTGGTCCTGCTCGTGGGGGCGGAGATCAACGCGCTCATCGAGCACCGCTCGCCGGAGGGGAAGCGCGAGGGCGCGAGGTCGATGCGGGACACCGGGCTCACCCCCGTCGAGCGGGCGCCCGCGCCCGGCCCGCCGGCCCGGGCCGCCCCGGCGCCCCTGCGCGCGCCGCCCCGCCGCCGGCGCATCGGGGGCCTGACCGCGCTCGCCGCCGGGCTGGCGGCGGGGATCCTGCTCGGCCGCCGCGAGGCGTGACCGGCGGTCGCGCCCGTCCGGCGCCACCACCCGGGCGCGAACCGGGCTACAATCCGGCGCCCCGCGGCCCTCCGGCCCGGACCCGATGCCAATGGAACCCACCGCGCCCGCCGCCACGCGCAACACCGAGTCCACCGCCAAGATCGTCTACGTGCTGTACCTCCTGTCCTTCGCCGCCGGCATCACCACGCTCATCGGCGTGGTGATGGCGTACGTGAACGAGGGCGACGCGCCGGAGGGGCTGCGCACGCACTACCGGTTCCAGATCCGGACGTTCTGGATCGGGCTGCTCTACGCCGTCGTGGGGGGCCTGCTCACCATCGTCGGGATCGGCGCGCTCGTCCTGCTGTTCCTGGCGGTCTGGCTGGTGGTCCGCTGCGTGAAGGGGCTGAAGTGGCTGGACCAGCGCCAGCCCGTGCCGAACCCGGCCACCTGGCTCTGGTAGCGCCGCCGCGCGCTCCCCCGGGCGGCGCACGCGCGCCGCGGCCGGTGCGGCCGAGCCTCACCTGGTCTAGGCTCTGCGCATGGCGGCTCGCCCGAAGCTCCGCATCGGCGTCTCGTCCTGCCTGCTCGGGCAGAAGGTCCGCTACGACGGGCAGCACAAGCGCGACGACTTCCTCACCGAGGTGCTGGCGCCGTTCGTGGAATGGGTGCCGGTGTGCCCGGAGCTGGAGCTCGGGCTGGGCGTGCCGCGCGAGCCCATCCGCCTGGTGGGCCGGCCCGCGGCGCCGTCGCTGGTGGCCGAGCGGAGCGGGCTGGATCACACCGAGGCGATGCGCCGCTTCGCGGAGCGCCGCGTGGCGGAGCTCGCCCGCGAGGACCTCTCCGGCTACGTGACCAAGAAGGACTCGCCGTCGTGCGGGATGGAGCGCGTGCGCGTCCACCCGGCGAAGGGCGGCCCGCCGCGGCGCGAGGGGGTGGGCGCGTTCGCGCGCGTGCTGATGGAGGCGTTCCCGCTCCTGCCGGTGGAGGAGGAGGGCCGGCTGAACGACCCGGCGCTGCGCGAGGGGTTCGTGGAGCGGGTGTTCGCGTACGCGCGCTGGAAGGCGGCCGTCGGCGAGGGCATGACCCGCGGCGCGCTGGTCGCGTTCCACACCGCGCACAAGCTGGCGCTCCTCGCGCACAGCCCCGCCGCCTACCGGGCGCTGGGCGCGCGGGTGGGCGGCCTGCGCAAGGGCGCGATCCGCGCGGACGTCGAGGCGTACGGCGCCGGCCTGATGGCGGCGCTGAAGGTGCCCGCCACCCGCGGCCGCCACGTCAACGTGCTGCAGCACGCGGCCGGCTACCTCCGCGACCGGCTCCCGGCGGCCGACCGCAAGGAGCTGGAGGAGAGCATCGCCGACTTCGGGCGCGGGCTGGTGCCGCGCATCGTGCCGCTCACGCTGCTCCGCCACCACGTGCGCAGCCAGGGCCTGGAGTACCTCGCCGGCCAGGTGTACCTCGACCCCGATCCCAAGGAGCTCATGCTCCGCAACCACGCGTGAGCCGCATGCCCGTCCCCGCCGAGCGGATCCGCGTCCTGAACGCCGCGCCGCTCCGGCCGGAGCGGGCCGTGGTGCTCCACTGGATGACGAGCGCCCGGCGGACCCGCTCGAACCCGGCGCTGGAGCGCGCCGCGGAGCTGGGGCGGGCGCTGGGACGGCCGGTGCTGGTGCTCGAGCCGCTGCGGTGCGGCTACCCGTACGCGAGCGACCGGCTCCACGCGTTCCTGCTGGAGGGCATGCGCGACAACGCCGCGGCGCTCGCCGGGCGCGCGCTGTACCACCCGTGGGTGGAGCGGCGCGCCGGGGAGGGCGAGGGGCTGCTCGAGGCGCTCGCGGCGCGCGCCTGCGCCGTCGTCGCCGACGACTTCCCCACCGGCTTCCCCGCGGAGGCGCTCCGCGCGGCGGCGGCCCGCCTCGATGTGCGCCTCGAGGCGGTGGACGCGAGCTGCGTGGTCCCGTTCCGCCTGGCCGGCAAGGACTTCCCCACCGCGCACGCCTACCGCCGCCACCTCCAGCGCACGCTGCCGGCGTGGCTGGACCGCCTGCCGGCGGACGACCCGCTCGCGGGCGCGCCGCCGCCGGGCGGGGCGCCGGTGCCGGCGGAGATCCGGCGGCGCTGGCCGGCGGCGAGGGCCTCGGAGCTGGACCGCCCGGCCGCGCTCGCCGCCGCGCTGCCCGTCGACCACCGCGTCCCGCCCGCCGGCCGCGGGGGAGCGTCGCGGCCCGGCGGCGGCTCGCGGCGTTCCTGCGCGACGGGCTGGACGCCTACGCCGAGCGCCACAACGCGCCGGACGAGGCGCGGGGCGCGAGCGGGCTCTCGCCCTGGCTCCACTTCGGCCACCTGAGCAGCTTCGAGGTGCTGCGGGCGGTGCTGCGGCGGGAGGGCTGGACCCCGCCGCCCGTCGCCGCGCCGCCGCGTGGCGCGCGCGCCGGCTGGTGGGGCCTGTCCGCCTCCGCCGAGGCCTTCCTCGATCAGCTCCTCACCTGGCGCGAGCTGGCCTTCGTCACCTGCGCGCACCTCCCGGATCACCGCGCGTACGCGTCCCTCCCTGCCTGGGCGCGGGCGACCCTGGCCCGGCACGCCGCCGATCCGCGGCCGGCGGTCTACGCGCGGGCGGCGCTGGAGGCGGCCGGGACGCACGATCCGCTCTGGAACGCCGCCCAGCGCCAGCTCCTGCGCGAGGGCGTGGTGCACGGGTACCTCCGGATGCTCTGGGGGAAGAAGATCCTGGAGTGGAGCGCGACGCCCGAGGAGGCGCACGCAACCATGCTGGAGCTGAACGACCGGCACGCGCTGGACGGGCGCGATCCGAACTCGGTCGCGGGCATCGCCTGGTGCCTCGGCCGCTACGACCGGCCGTGGGGGCCGGAGCGGCCGGTGTTCGGGACGGTGCGGTACATGTCCTCCGCGAACACCGCCCGGAAGTGGCCGGTGCGCCGGTACCTGGAACGCCACGGTCCGTGAACGTCGCGCGGCCCCCCTCCCGACGGGAGTGGCGCGGGCCGGCCGCGACGCGGAAGGATGCTCGAATGCCCCCAGTCCACCGCGCCGTGCTCGTGACCGGGGCGACCGGCTTCGTGGGGAGCGCGCTGGTGCCGGCGCTCGCCGCGGCCGGGCACCGGGTCCGCGCCACGAGTCGCCGCCGCCGCGCCGGGCCGGGCGGGACGGTGGACTGGATGGCGGTGGACGTGCGGCGCCCGGCCGACCTCGAGCGCGCGCTGGAGGGCGTGGATGCGGCGTACTTCCTGGTGCACGGGATGGCCGCGGGCCGGGGCGACTACGTCGAGGAGGAGCGCCGCACCGCCGCCGGCTTCGTGCGGGCGGCGGAGCGGGCCGGGACGGGACGCATCGTGTACCTGGGCGGCGTCGCGCCGCAGGGAACGCCCTCCCGGCACCTCGCCAGCCGCCTCGCGGTCGGGGAGGTGCTGCGCGCCGGGCGCGTGCCCGCCCTGGAGCTGCGCGCGTCGATGATCGTGGGCGCGGGCAGCGCCTCCTGGCAGGTGGTGCGCGACCTGGCGATGCGCCTGCCGGTGATGCTGCTGCCGGCATGGGCCCGCTCGCGCACCTGTCCGGTCTGGATCGGCGACGTGGTGGGTGCGCTGGTGGCCGGGCTCGACCTGCCGCTGCCGGCGAGCGCGGTCCACGACGTGCCCGGCCCGGACGTGCTGGCGGTGCGGGAGATCCTCGAGCGGGTGGCCGCGCTCCGCGGGCGGCGCCTGCCCGCCGCGCGCGTGCCGCTGCCGGTGCCACGCGTCTCCATGCTGTGGCTGAAGCTGATCTCCGGCGCGGACTGGCGGGTGGTGCGCGAGCTGGTGCAGGGGCTGGCGACGGACCTCCTCCCGCGCGACACCCGCTTCTGGGAGCTCGCCGGGCTGCCCGCGCCCCTGCCGTTCGACGAGGCCGCGCGCCGCGCGCTGGCCGGCGAGGCCGCCGGCGAGGGGCTGCGGGGCGCGCTGGCGGCGATCGAGGAGGCGCTGGTGGACCGCTGCGCGCCCCGCCTCGGGCCGGTCAACCCGGGGGAGCCACGGTCGCGATGAGCACGCTCCAGACGGCGTGCGACACGAGCGCCGGCACCAGGCTGCCCCGCCACGCCGCCAGCGCACCCCACGCGGCGTAGGTGGGCAGCGCGGCGAGCGCGAGCAGCCCCTCGCCGGTCGCGAGCGCGAGCGCAGCGGCGAGCGCGGTCGCGGCCGCCACGGCCCGCGCCGGACCGAGCCGCCGGGCGAGGCGCGCCTGCACCAGCCCACGCCAGAACGCCTCCTCGGCCGGCGCGATGGCGAGCGCGAGCGCCAGCCCGGGCCCGAGCGCGCGGGTGCGGAACCGCTCGAAGATGGCGGCGGTGGGCGCGCACAGCGCGTCGGTGGCCCCGCCGCAGCCGGCCCACAGGAACGCGCGGGCCCCGGCGTAGAGCGCGCCCGCCACGGCGAGGCCCAGCAGCACGTCGGTGCCGCGCGGACGCAGCCTGGCCCGCAGCCCCGGCGGCGCGCCGGCGAAGGACAGCGCCATCCAGGCGAGCGCGAGCGGCGTGGCCCAGGCGAAGAACCGGGGCGGGCTCGCCGCCACCAGCAGCGCCCAGCCCAGCGCCGCGAGCACCGCCGCCGTCGTCCAGGCGCGGTCGCCGGCGCACCGCCCGCCGGACGCCTCGCCGGGCGGCCGGCGGCCCGCGGGCGTGGTATCTGTGGGCATCCGCGCCACATTACCATCCGCGCAGCACGCTCCACGAAAGGAAGGGACGCCCATGGCCACCATGTCGTCGGTGAACCCCGCCACCGGTGAGGTGCTCGCCCGCTTCGACGAGATCACGGACGCCGAGCTGGAGCGGCGGCTCGCGCTCGCCGCCGCGACGTTCCGGTCCTGGCGCCGCGTCCCGTTCGCGGACCGCGCGCAGCGCATGGGCCGCGCCGCCGAGGTCCTGGAGGCGCGCAAGGACGCGCTCGGCCGGACCATGACGCTGGAGATGGGCAAGACGCTCCGCTCGGCGGTGGCCGAGGCCGAGAAGTGCGCGTGGGTCTGCCGCTTCTACGCGGAGCACGCGGAGCGGTTCCTGGCCGACGAGGTGCTCCCCTCGAGCGCGGCGCGGTCGTACACCCGGTGCCTGCCCATCGGGCCGGTGCTGGCGGTGATGCCCTGGAACTTCCCCTTCTGGCAGGTGTTCCGCTTCGCCGCGCCGGCGCTCATGGCCGGCAACGTCGGCGTGCTGAAGCACGCCTCCAACGTGCCGCAGTCGGCGCTCGCCATCGAGGCGGTGTTCCGGGAGGCCGGGTTCCCGGAGGGCTGCTTCCAGACGCTGCTGGTCGGCTCGTCGCGGGTGCAGCGCATCGTGGAGGATCCGCGCATCGCGGCCGCCACCCTCACCGGCAGCGAGGGCGCGGGCAGCGCGGTGGCCTCCGCGGCCGGCCGGGTCATCAAGAAGACCGTGCTGGAGCTGGGCGGCAGCGACGCGTTCGTGGTGATGCCGTCCGCCGATCTCGACGCGGCGGTCGCGACGGCGGTCACCGCCCGCACCATCAACAACGGCCAGTCCTGCATCGCCGCGAAGCGCTTCGTGATCCACGAGGCCGTCTACGACCGCTTCGAGCAGGCGTTCGTGAAGCGCATGGCCGCGCTGAAGGTGGGCGACCCGCTCGACGCGGGCACCGACGTCGGGCCGGTGGTGAGCGAGGCGGAGCTCCGGAAGCTGGCGGAGCAGGTGGACGCCGCGGTGAAGGCGGGCGGCCGGCTCCTGCTCGGCGGCGCGCCGGCCGGCGGGCGGGGCTTCTACTACCCGCCCACCGTGATCGCCGACGTGCCGCCCACCTCGCCGTCCTACCGCGAGGAGATCTTCGGGCCGGTGGCGCTGCTGTTCCGCGCGCGCAACCTCGACCAGGCGATCTCGATCGCGAACGACGTGCCGTTCGGCCTGGGCTCGAGCGTCTGGACGCGCGAGCCGGCCGAGCGCGACCGCTTCGTGGACGAGCTGGAGGCGGGCGCGACGTTCGTGAACGCGATGGTCGCCTCGGATCCGCGGCTCCCGTTCGGCGGCGTGAAGCGCTCGGGGTACGGGCGCGAGCTGGCGCGCGAGGGGATCCGCGAGTTCGTGAACCTGAAGACGGTGGTGCTGCAGGACGCCGCCGCCGCCGCGGGCCAGCCCGGCGCCGCGATGGAGTAGCGTCAGGCGTCCGCCCCGGCGACGAGCAGCGCCGAGTCCTCCAGGTCCTCGCCGGCGGGGCCGAGCAGGTCCACCCCGTTGCGGGCGAAGCGCCGCGCCGCGGCCGCCGCCCGCCGGCCGCGCCCGGCGTCGAGCGCCCACTGCGCGTGCGCGGCGAGGTGGGCGAGCGCGAGCGTCCGCCCCAGCGTGAGCGCCAGCCGGCGGGCGCCCGCCTCCCGCAGCTCCGGCGCCTCGCCCCCCGCGAGCGCCGCCCTCGCCCGGGCCAGCGCGCCCGTGGCGGCCTGCACCGCCGGGCGGAGCGACGGGTCGCGCGCCTGCGAGAGCCGCTCCTGGATCTCCGCCGCGAGCGCCTCGGCCGCGCCCTCGGTGGCGAGCGCGCGCTGCGCCTCGAGCGCGAGCACGTTGGTGGTCCCCTCCCAGATCGGCAGCACCTGCGCGTCGCGCAGCAGCCGCGGCAGGCCGGTGTCCTCCACGTAGCCGGCGCCGCCGAACGCCTCCACCGCCTCGGAGGCGACCGCCACCGCCTGCTTCCCGGTGGTGAGCTTCGCGAGCGGCGTGACCGCGCGGAGCAGCGTCCGCACCCCCGGATCGGCGTCGCCCGCCTCGGCGCGGCCGAGCAGCTCCACCGCGCGGAACGCGAGCAGGAACCCGGCCTCGCGCTCGGCCTCGAGCCCTGCCAGCGTGTCGGCGTGGAGCGGGCGCGCCCGCAGCGGCGTCCCGAAGGCGCGCCGCCGCCCGGCGTAGTCGCGGGCCAGCGCCACCGCGCGCCCCATGTACGCGGCCGCGACGAGCGCGTTCCAGGTGCGGGTCACGTTCAGCATGGGGGTGATCGCGCGGACGCCGCCGGAGGTCCCCGCCACCGGATGCGCCAGCGCTCCCTCCAGCGTCAGCTCGGCGGTGGGGAGCTTGCGCGTGCCGAGCTTGTCCTTCAGCCGGTTCACCAGGATCCCGTTGGCCGCGCCGTCCGGCCCGCGCGTCTCCAGGTAGAACAGGGCCAGGCCCGCCGAGCCGGGCGGGTTGCCCTCCGGCCGCGCCAGGGCGAGCGCCATCTCGGCGGTGGTGGCGGAGCTGAACCACTTCGTGCCCCAGAGCCGGAACGCCTCGCCGTCGCGGCGGGCGACGGTCTCCGTGCCCGACACGTCCGAGCCGCCGGCGCGTTCGGTCATCCACTGCCCGCTCGTCCACATGCGCGCCGGATCGCGCGAGGTGAGCCGCGGGACGGCCCGCTCCACCAGCGCCCCCGGGGCGAGGTCGAGCAGCGTGCGCGCCGCGCCGTCGGTCATGGCGAGCGGGCACGCGTACACGTCCATGGAGGGCTCGAGCAGGTAGACCATCGCCATCTGGTGCACGCGCGAGTGCGGGCCGTGGTGCCGCTCGTAGGCGGCGGCGACCAGCCCGTGGCGCGCGGCCAGCCGGGCCGCCTCGCGCCACAGAGGCGTCGGCTCGATGCGGTCCACGCGCCGACCCCAGGGATCCCACTGCACCAGCGCGGGCTCCACCAGCCGCTCCGCGAGCTGCTGCGCGGCGAGCGGGCCGGACGCGAGCGCGCCCAGCTCGCGCAGCTCCGGGGAGATCGCGGACAGGACGTCGGGCGGCAGCGTCCTCGCGAGGTACTCCTGCAGGAGCGGGTCGGCGTCGAAGGCGTGCGGCAGGACCGGGGGATCCTGGAGGAAGGCGGTCATGGTGAGCCGATAACGCGGGACAGCGCGCGGGGCAGCGCCTGGCCCGGCCGCCCCCTCTGCGCGCGCCCGAAAGGAACCGCATCCGCCCGGGGCGAGCCTGCTAAGGGTGGGGGCTCGCGGGCAGGAGGATTCACGGTGCGTCCGTCGCAGGACCGGCTCCGGCTGGAGCGGCTCGAGCGCCTGCAGGAGGTGACCGCTGCGCTGGGCGCCGCGGCCTCCTCGGACGCCGTGGCCGGCGCGCTGGAGCGCCTCGCGCTGCCGCTGCTCCGCGCGAGCGCCGCGACGATCTTCTGGGAGCGCGCGCCGGGCGAGCTGGAGCTGGTGCACGCGGTGGGGCTCGACCCGGCGTTCACGACGCGCCGCCGCGTGATCCGCGTGGACGAGCGGCTCCCCAGCGCCGACGCGTTCCGCACCGGCGCCGCGGTGTGGGTTCGCACCGGCGCCGAGCTGCGCGATCGCTTCCCGGGGCTCGGCGCCGCGGACGGGGCCGACCTGCCCGGCGCGCTCGCCGCCATCCCGCTCGCGACCGATCGCTCGCGCGGCACGCTCGGCCTGCGCTTCGAGGAGCCGCGCGCGTTCGACCCGGAGGAGCGCGCGCTGGTCACCGCGGTGGCGACGCAGTGCGGGCTCTCGATGGAGCGGGCCCGGCTGCACGAGGGGCAGCGCAGGCAGGCCGAGCGGCTGCGGCAGATCTTCTCGACCACCGCGGCGCTCTCCGGCGCGGCCACGCCTGGCGCCGTGGCGGACGCGGCGTTCCGCGGGCTCTCGGCCATCGGTGCGGTCGCCGCCGAGCTGCACGCGCTCGAGGCGCCGGACCGGCTGGTGCGGGTGGCGCGGCACGGGCCGGAGCCCGGGGCGGAGCCGGACGCGCCGGGGGCGCCGGCGCCCGCCGCCGACGTGGTGCGCAGCGGCAAGGCGCTGTGGCTCGAGTCGCCCGAGGCCATCGACGCCAGCTTCCCCAACCTCGAGGCCGGTCGGCGGGCGCGGGGGGAGGGCGCCTGGGCCGTGGTCCCGCTCCTCGCCGGGGGCGAGCCGCTGGGCGCGATCTCGGTCGCGTTCCCGGGGCCGCGCCGGTTCGACCCGGACGATCGGCTGTTCGTCCGCATGCTCGCGGTCCCGTGCGCCCAGGCGCTCGAGCGCGCGCGGCTGTACGAGGCGGCCGAGCGGATCCGCAGGGAGGCGCAGTGGAGCGCCGCCACGCTGGACGCGATGTTCGCGTCGCTGCCGGTGGGGCTCGGGCTGCTCGATCGCGCCATGCGGTACGTGCGCGTGAACGACCGGCTCGCGCGCCTGAACGGGCTGCCGGTCGAGGCGCACCTCGGGCGCATGCCCGCCGAGATCCTGCCGGGCCTGCCCGGCGAGCAGCTCGCCGCGGCGTTCGGCCGCGTCGTCGAGGGCGGCGGCGCGTTCGAGGAGGTGGTGGTCGGGGAGCTGCCGTCGGAGCCGGGCGCCACGCGGCGGTTCCGGGCGACCTGGTTCGCGGTGGCCGTGGCCGGGGAGGTGGTGGGCGCGGGCGTCATGGTGCGGCAGGAAGGCGAGGGATAGCCCGGGCGCGGCACGGTCCCGCGGGCATGCGACAGGGACCGTTGCTTGCGTGGCGCGCGACCCCGCCGGTAGGATCCGCGCGTGAAATTCTCCTGCGACCGGTGCGGCAAGCGGTATGCGACCGCGGACACGCCCGTCCCGGGCCGCGTGTACAAGCTCAAGTGCCGCGCGTGCGGGCACGTCATCGTGCTGAAGGGCCCGGCCGCCGGGGCGCCGCCCGGCGCGCCGCCGCGCCGTGCCGCGGTCCCTCCCGCCCCGCCGCCGCCATCGGCGCCGACGCCGGTGCCGACCGTCACCGCCGTCGAGATCCCACCCCCGCCGCCACCCGAGCCCGAGCCCCTCCCTCCCGTCGAGCCCCCGCCGCCGCTCGAGTCACTCTTCCCCGAGGCCCACGAGGCGAGCGCCGCACCGCGTACTTCCGTGGCGCCGCCCGGCCCGGC
>NZ_BAZG01000087.1 GCF_000964525.1 Anaeromyxobacter sp. PSR-1 | reverse complement strand
GGAAACGAGAAGGCCGCCCTCGCGGGCGGCCTTCGTGCGTTCAGGCTGCTGCGGAGCGCGGGCCTAGATCTTCCGGCCGCCCTCGTGCGCCCACTTCTCCAGCATCTCGGTGGTGACCGACTTCGGCCGCTCGATGGCGTAGCCGAGGCCGCGGTCCCACACGAGGTTGGCGAGCACGCCCAGCGCGCGGCCGACGCCGAAGAGGACCGTGTAGAAGTCCCACTCGCGGACGCCGTAGTACCACTGGATGACGCCCGAGTGCGCGTCCACGTTCGGCCACGGGTTCTTGGTCTTGCCGTGCTCGGTGAGGACGCCCGGCGCCACCTCGTAGATCATGTTCACGAGCTGGAAGAGCGGGTCGTTCGGCAGGTGCTTCTTCGCGAACTCGTTCTGCGCCGTGTAGCGCGGGTCGGTCTTGCGGAGCACCGCGTGGCCGTAGCCCGGGATCACCTGGCCCGAGTTCAGCGTGTCCCAGAGGAACTGCTTCAGCTGCTCCTTCGAGGGCACCTGGTTGTTCAGCTTCTTCATCGTCTGCTGGATCCAGCCGAGCACCTCCTGGTTCGCGAGGCCGTGCAGCGGGCCGGCGAGGCCGTTGATGCCGGCCGAGTAGGAGTAGTACGCGTCGGACAGCGCCGACGCGACCAGGTGCGCGGTGTGGGCCGAGACGTTCCCCGACTCGTGATCCGAGTGGAGGATGAAGTACATGCGGGCCACGTCGTCGTACGGCTTCACCTGCCCGATCATCTTGGCGAAGTTGCCGCCGAGGTCGAGGTTCGGATCCGACGGGATGTGCGTGTCACCCTTGTACTTCATCCGGTAGATGTACGCGGCGAGCACCGGGAGGCGCGCGACCAGCGTCATCGCGTCCTCGTACATCGGGTCCCACATGTCCGTCTTCTTGAGGTTGCCCTCGCCGTAGCGCTTCGCGAACACCGACTCGCGCTGCATCGAGACGATGCCGGCCGAGAACATCGCCATCGGGTGCGAGTCGCGCGGCATGGCGCGGAGCACGTCGATGACGTACTGCGGGAGCGGCTCGCGCTTCTTGAACTCCGCGAAGACCTCCTGCGCCTGCTCCTTGGTCGGGATCTCGCCCGTGAGCAGGAAGTAGAAGAAGCTCTCGACGGTCGGCATCTCGCAGCCCGCGACCACGTGCGCCTTCAGCGCCTCGAAGGTCTCCGGGATCGTCTTGCCGCGGAAGCGGATGCCCTCCTGCGGGTCGAGGTACGAGATGTCGGTGACGAGGCAGCGGACGTCGCGGGCGCCGCCGATCGCCTGGCCGATGTTGACCTTGTCGATCACCACCTCGCCGAACTCCTTGTTCAGCTTCTGGGTCCGCGGGCGGAACGCCTCGATCTTCTGCTTCAGCACCTGCTTCAGCGTGGACTCAGCCATGGTCACTCCGGCCAACTGTCTGAAGGTTTGAGTTGCTTGGAAGTTCGTAACGCGAGGGCCCGAATCCTACTCGCGGGCCCGGGGATGGCGCAAACGGGAAAGGGCCCGTAAGTCGTGGAGCACAAAGGTCTATTTACGTTTTGAAAGGCGCCGGGCGAGCGCCCGGACCGGTCCACTTCAGCCCGCGCGATTGGTCAATGGCGCCGATGTGCGTGGGCAGCGCCCGGCAAATCCTCGGCTTTCGCTCGCAGGCGAACGCGCCGTCCGCCCCGGCTCCGGAGGGCGTGCCGGCGGGCGGGCGCTCGCCGGAGCGCGCAGCGCCGCGACCAAATGCCGCTCGGCGCCGCCCGCGACCGCGGCGTCCCTAGCCGCGGCCCGCCGCCAGGGCGGCGGCGACCTCGGCGGCCACCGCGCCCGAGGCGCGCTTGCGCTCCGGCTCGCCCGGCGCGGCCACCCCGTTCGCGGCCGCGGGGGCCTCCACCGCGGGGGACTCCACGGTTTCTGCAGCCCCCTTGCGCGGCTTCTCGGCGGTCCCGGACCGGCACGTCCGGCACCACGGCTGGTTGCGGATGGCGCCGTCCGCCATGCGCCGCAGGCCGAACTGCGAGAGCGGCCGCATCTTGTGGCACTTCAGGCACATGAGGGTGATGAACACCTCGTTCCCGTCGGCGTCGTAGACCGAGGAGCGGCGCCGCCTCGGCTTCGCGGCGTCGCCGGGCTCCTTCTGCCGGCCGGGAGCCCGCGGCTTGTCGAGCTCGCCCTTCACGATCGCGGGTGCCACCATGACCTTCACGGCCATTCTCGGAACCTCCACCTAGCGGACCCCGTCCCCGGTCGCGCCAGGCCGATCACGGCCACGGGCGCGGGGAAGGGACGGCGAGCGGACCCTAGCCGGCCCCTCTGACACGGGCGGACCGGGGCGGTCCCCGAGGGCCTCGGCGGCCGCCGGCGGGGCGCCCGCGCCTGGCGGGGTGGAATGGTCTGCCCGATGCACCTCGCCCGCGGCGGACCGCGGTGGCGGGCCATTCCGGCCGGCCACCGCCGCCGATCCGGGCAGCCCGCCGCCGCCGCTGCCCGGACCGCCGGCACCCGGCGCCCTGGAGGCTCTCACCGTGATCGCGCACCTGCTCGTCGCCCTCGCCGTCCTGCTCACCGCCGCGAAGCTCGGCGGCGTCCTCGCGGCCCGCCTCGGCCAGCCGCCGGTCCTCGGCGAGCTCCTCGCGGGCGTCGCCCTGGGGGCGCTCCCGTCCGCCGGCGTCCACGGCCTGGAGGGGCTGGCGCACGACCCGGTCCTGGAGGCGCTCGCGGAGCTGGGCGTCGTCCTGCTGCTGTTCGAGGTCGGGCTCTCCACGCGGCTCGCGAGCCTGGTGAAGGTCGGCGCCTCCGCGTTCCTGGTGGCGTGCATCGGCGTGGTGGTGCCGATGGCGCTCGGCTACGGCGTGGGCGCGTGGCTCCTGCCGGAGGCGGGCCCGCTCGCGCACCTGTTCCTCGGGGCGGCGCTCTCCGCCACCAGCGTCGGCATCACCGCCCGCGTGCTGCGCGACATGGGCCGCATCGGCTCGCCGGCCGGGCAGATCATCCTCGGCGCCGCGGTGATCGACGACGTGCTCGGGCTCCTGGTGCTCGCCGTGATGGTGGGCCTGGCGGGCGGCGGGGGCGGCTCCGGGACGCTCGCCGCGCTGGCGGGCGTCGGCGCGAAGGCGGTGGGCTTCCTCGGCGCCGCGCTGGTGGCCGGGCGCTGGGCGGCGCCGCGCCTGTTCGCGGTCGCGGCGCGGCTCCGCGGTCAGGGCGTGCTGTTCACGCTGGCGCTGGTGGTGTGCTTCGGGCTGTCCTGGGCGGCGTCGGCGGTGGAGCTCGCGCCGATCGTGGGCGCGTTCGCGGCGGGGCTGGTGCTGGAGGGCGTGCCGTTCGCCGAGCTGAGCGGCGGCGAGGAGCGGCTCGAGGAGCGCCTCACCCCGCTCGCCGCGGTGCTCGTGCCGCTGTTCTTCGTGCGCATGGGGCTGGCGGTCGATCTCGGCGCGCTGGGCACCGGCTCGCTCGCGCTCGCGGGCGCGCTGTCGGCGGCGGCGATCGCCGGCAAGCAGGCGTGCGCGCTCGCGGTGGTGACGCCGGGGGTGGACCGGCTCGCGGTGGGGCTGGGGATGATCCCGCGCGGCGAGGTGGGGCTCATCTTCGCGAACATCGGCATGTCGCTCGCCGCCGGCGGGCGGCCGCTGCTCGGGCCGGGCGCGTTCGCGGCCATCGTGGCCATGGTGCTCGTCACGACGCTCGTCACGCCGCCGCTGCTCCGCTGGCGGATGGGGACGGCGCCCGCGGCGGCCACGCGGCCCGGACCCACGGTCCGCGCCGCGTGACGTTGGGTCCGTGCCCCGGCGTCCGGCCTCGCCCGTTGGCGGGCGACCGAACGTGCAGCTCGCACGAACAGGCGAGCCCGCATTGGACCGGCGCGCGAGAGTTTGGCAGCATCGTGGGGCCTGGGGGGCAGCGTGGAGCTGGGGTCGCAGCGCGAGGGGAGCGCGCAGCACTCGTCGGAGTACCGGACGGTCGCCGTCTACTGGACGCGCGCCGAGGCGGAGCTCGCCCGCGGCATGCTCGAGGCGGACGGCATCCCCGCCGCGTTCCGCGACGGCGCCGACGCGGCGCTGCTGCCGGGCACCCGCGCGCTGCGCCTCATGGTGCCCGCCATGGACCTCGACCGCTCGCGCGAGCTGCTGGCGACGCCGGAACCGCCGCTGCACGCCGCCGAGCCGCCCGCGCCGGCGGTGCCGGCGCGCGACGGCTGGGGCGTGACCTGGCTGGTGGTGTGGATCGCGGCGTTCGGGCTCGCCGGCGTGTTCGCGCTCGCGCGCGTCCTGCGCTGAGCCGGCGGGCGGCCGCGCTCAGCGGTGGAGCGCCGCGTACGCGACCACCTGCACCGTGCCCACCAGCGCGACCACGGTCGCGGCGGAGATGGCCGGCTTGGCGGTGGCGCGGAACCAGGCGACGAGCCCGGGGAGCGCGAGCGCGAGCCCGAGCACCAGCCCGAGCGGCAGCTGCACGACGCGGAGCTGCAGCGCGCCCAAGGCCATCAGCACCTCGAGGCCGCTCGCCACGAGCGCGATGGTGGCGAGCACGCGGCCGCCGGTCGCGAAGAGCAGGGCGGAACCGGCGAGGGCGACGAACGCGAGCAGGGTGTGGAGCGGCATGGCCGGCGTTCTTACGCCCGCCGCGCGGCGCGGGCAAGGAAGCGGCCGGCCCCGGACGGCACGCCCACACCCGCGCACCGCCGGTGCGGCGGCGCGCGGGCGGCGCGGTCGGACGCCGTCAGGCGCGCTGCACGAGCTGCCGGAGCACGTACTGCATGATGCCGCCGTGCCGGTAGTACTCGACCTCGATGGGCGTGTCGATCCGCACCGTGACCGGGACCTCCTCGCGCGCACCGCCGGCGCGGTGGATGACGAGGCGGGCCGCCTGCCGCGGCGCGAGCCCCTCGGAGATGCCGAGCAGGTCGAAGGTCTCGCTGCCGTCGAGCTTCAGCGTCGCCGCCGACACGCCCTCCGGCAGCTGCACCGGGAGCACGCCCATGCCCACCAGGTTGGAGCGGTGGATGCGCTCGAAGCTCCGCGCCGCCACGAAGCGGATGCCGAGGAGCATCGGCCCCTTCGCCGCCCAGTCGCGCGAGCTGCCGGTGCCGTACTCCTGGCCGGCCACCACGCACAGCGGGACGCCCTCGCGCGCGTACTGCACGGCGGCGTCGTGGATGGGCTGCTGCGCCCCGTCGGGCTGGTGGCGCGTCACCCCGCCCTCCACGCCGGGCACCATCAGGTTCTTCACCCGCACGTTCGCGAACGTGCCGCGCACCATGACGTGGTCGTTGCCGCGGCGCGCGCCGTAGCTGTTGAAGTCGGCCACCGACACGCCCAGCGACTGGAGGTACTTGCCCGCCGGCGAGGACGGCTTGATCGAGCCGGCCGGGCTGATGTGGTCGGTGGTGACCGAGTCGCCGAAGATCGCGAGCGGCCGCGCGCCGGCGATCTCGCGGATGGTGCCCGCCGACAGGCCGAAGCCCTCGAAGTAGGGCGGCTGCTGGATGTAGGTGGACTCCGGGTTCCACTCGTACAGCTTGCCGCCGCGCACCGGCAGCGCGTTCCAGCGGTCGTTCTGCGAGAACCCGGCGTAGTTCTGCCGGTACTGCTCCGGATCCGCCGCCGCGCCGCGGAGCGCCTCCACCTCCTCGAGGGTGGGCCACACGTCGCGCAGGTACACCGGCTTCCCGTCCTTGCCGGTGCCGAGCGGCTCCTGCTCGAGGTCGATGTCCACCGTGCCGGCGATGGCGAACGCCACCACCAGCGGCGGGCTCATCAGGAAGTTGGCCTTGATGGACTGGTGCACCCGGGCCTCGAAGTTCCGGTTGCCCGACAGCACCGCCGCGCCCACCAGGTCGCGCTCGGTGAGCAGCTTCTCGATGCGCCCGTCGAGCGGCCCGGAGTTGCCGATGCAGGTGGTGCAGCCGTAGCCGACGACGTTGAAGCCGAGCGCGTCGAGGTCCTTCTGCAGCCCGGTGCGCTCGAGGTACCGCGAGACCACGCGCGACCCGGGGCCGAACGAGGTCTTCACGGTGGGCTTCACCGCGAGCCCCTTCGCCACCGCCTTGCGGGCGAGCAGGCCGGCCGCGAGCATGACGCTCGGGTTGGAGGTGTTGGTGCAGGAGGTGATGGCGGCGATGAGCACGTCGCCGTGCCCGACCTCCACGTCGCCGTCGGCGAGGCGCGGCACCAGCCCCACCGGATCCGGCGTGGGGCGGTTGTTCATCATCTCCGTCTCGCTGAGCGTGCTGGTGTTCTTCCGCCGGCCGTCCGGCGCGCTGTCCGGGTCCTGCAGGCCGCCGCCGGGGCGCGTCTGGCCGCTCGGCGCCGACGGCAGGCGGTGGCGCTGGCCCAGCTCGGCGGCCGGCTTGCCGTAGCCGGTGGCGTCCGCGCGCGAGAACAGCTCGCGGAAGGTCTGCTTCAGCGCGGGCAGCTCGATGCGGTCCTGCGGGCGCTTCGGCCCGGCCACCGCCGGGCGCACGCTGCCCAGGTCGAGCTCGATCACCTCCGAGTAGTCCACCTCGCCGGGGCGCGGGATGCGCAGCATGCCCTGCGCCGCGTAGTAGGCGCGGAACGTGTCCACGACCTCCTTCGGCCGGCCGGTCTGCTCGAGGTAGCGGAGCGACTGCTCGTCGGGCGGGAAGAAGCCCATGGTGGCGCCGTACTCCGGCGCCATGTTCGACAGCGTGGCGCGCTCCGGCACCGGCAGCGTCTCGGCGCCGGCGCCGAAGAACTCGACGAACTTGCCGACCACCCGGGCCTTGCGGAGCACCTCGGTGACGCGCAGCACGAGGTCGGTGGCGGTGACGCCCTCGCGGAGCGCGCCCGTCAGGTGCACGCCCACGACGTCGGGGGTGAGGAAGTACGTCGGCTGCCCGAGCATGGCCGCCTCGGCCTCGATGCCGCCCACGCCCCAGGCCACGATGCCGAGGCCGTTCACCATCGGCGTGTGCGAGTCGGTGCCGACCAGCGTGTCCGGGTAGTACACCCCGTCCTTCTCCAGCACGCCCTTCGCCAGGAACTCGAGGTTGACCTGGTGGCAGATGCCCATGCCGGGCGGGACGATGCGCAGCCGCTCGAACGCCTGCGTGCCCCACTTCAGGAACTCGTAGCGCGCCACGTTCCGGTCGAACTCGAGGTCCATGTTCCAGCGGAGCGCCTCGGGCGACGCGAACGCGTCCACCTGCACCGAGTGGTCCACCACCAGGTCCACCGGGACGATGGGCTCGACGATCATCGGGTCCTTGCCGAGCTTCGCGACCGCCGCGCGCATGGCGGCGAGGTCCACGAGGAGCGGCACCCCGGTGAAGTCCTGCAGCAGCACCCGGCCGACGACGAACGGGACCTCGCGGGTGCGCTCCGCCCGCGGCTTCCACTGCGCGAGCGCGCGCACGTCCTCCTCGGTGACGCGCTGCCCGTCCGCGTTGCGGGCGAGCGACTCGAGCACGACGCGCAGCGAGACGGGGAGCCGCGAGATGGGGCCGAACCCCTTGCGCTCCAGCGCGGGCAGCGAGACGAGCTTGCCGGTCCGGCCGGGGCCGAGATCGAAGGGGGTGACGACGCCGAGGAAATCGTTCATGGGTGCGAGGCCTCCGGTGGCAGGCTACTTATTGCCGCGCCGCGCCGAAGCAAGCAAAGAGGTTCCGGCCTGCACCCGGGGTGGCGCGTCAGGAGACCGCATGCCCGTCCCGTCCCAGCTCTACCGCCCCTCGCTCGCGCTCCTCACCGACTACTACGAGCTGACCATGGCCTACGCGGCCTGGAAGAGCGGCGCGGCGGCGAAGCAGGCCTCGTTCACGCTCTCGTTCCGGTCGAACCCGTTCCACGGTGGGTTCACGGTGGCGGCGGGGCTCGAGCACGCCATGGACCTGGTGGCCCACCTGCGCTTCTCCGACGAGGACCTCGCATGGCTGGCGACGCAGGCCGGCGCCGACGGCGCGCCGCTGTTCGAGGCCGGCTTCCTCGACGCCCTCCGCGCGCTCGAGGTGGACGTGGACGTGGACGCGGTGCCGGAGGGGACGGTGGTGTTCCCCACCGAGCCGCTGGTGCGCGTCACCGGGCCGGTGATCCCGTGCATGCTGCTCGAGACGCCGCTGCTCGCGGTGGTGAACTTCCAGACGCTCGTCGCCACCAAGGCCGCGCGGGTGTGCCTCGCGGCCGGCGGGGACCCGGTGCTCGAGTTCGGGCTGCGGCGCGCGCAGGGCATCGACGGCGGGCTGGCCGCGAGCCGCGCCGCGTACGTGGGCGGCTGCGCCGCCACCTCGAACACGCTGGCCGCGCGGCTCTACGGGATCCCGGGGAAGGGGACCCACGCGCACTCCTGGGTGATGCTGCACGCGGGCGAGCGCGAGGCGTTCCTGGAGTACGCGAAGGCGATGCCGGCGAACTGCGTGTTCCTGGTGGACACCTACGGCAGCCTCGACGGCATCCGGAACGCGGTCGAGGTGGGGCGCTGGCTGCGGGAGCGCGGGCACGAGCTGCTCGGCGTGCGCCTCGACTCCGGCGACCTCGCCTGGCTGTCGATCCAGGCGCGGCGCATGCTCGACGAGGCGGGCTTCCCGCGCGCGGCGGTGTACGCGTCCAACGAGCTCGACGAGATCATCATCCAGAGCCTGAAGGACCAGGGCGCGCGCATCGGGGTGTGGGGCGTCGGCACGCGGCTCGTCACCGGCCAGGACGACGGCGCGCTGGGCGGGGTGTACAAGCTCGGCGCGGTCCGCGCGTCGGCGGACGCGCGCTGGGAGCCCCGGGTGAAGGTCTCGGAGCAGGCGGCCAAGACCACCATCCCCGGCCTCCTGCAGGTGCGCCGGTTCTCCGGCCCGCAGGGCTTCCTCGCCGACGTGGTCTACGACGAGCTCACCGGCCTGCCGGCGTCGCCGGTGATGGTGGACCCGCTCGACCCGACGCGCCGCCGCCAGCTCGCGGAGGGCACGCCGGCCGAGGACCTGCTCGTCCCGGTGTTCCGCGGCGGGCGGCAGGTCTACGCGCCGCCGCCGCTCGCCGCGGTGCGGGCGCGCACGCAGGCGCAGCTCGCCCGGTTCCACGCCGGCGTGAAGCGGTTCGTGAACCCGCACCAGTTCCCGGTGGGGCTGGAGCGCGGCCTCCACGACCTGCGCACCGAGCTGGTGCTGGCGGCGCGCGGCGCGCCGGCGTAGGAGGGAGGGCGCATGGCACCCCCGGCCCTCACCATCCGCCCCGCCGCGTTCCCCGCCGACCTCGAGGCCGTCCGCGCGCTGTTCCGCGAGTACGAGCAGGGGGTGGACGCGGCGGTGTGCTTCCAGGGCTTCGAGCAGGAGCTCGCCGCGCTCGCGGAGCGCTACGCGCCGCCGGACGGGTGCGTGCTGCTCGCGCTCGACGGGGACGTGCCGGTCGGCTGCGCGGCGCTGCGCCGCCTCGACGCGACCACCGCCGAGGCGCGGCGGCTCTGGCTGCGCCCGTCCGCCCGCGGCCGCGGGGCGGGCGGCGCGCTGGTGCTGCGGCTCGGCGAGGCCGCCCGGGCCGCGGGGTACCGCGCCATCCGGCTCGAGACGCTGCCCGACAAGATGGAGACCGCGCTCGCCCTCTACCGCCGGCTCGGGTTCCGCGAGATCGCCCCGTACCCCGCGCACCCGGTGGCGGGCGCGGTCTACATGGAGCTCGCGCTCCGCTAGCCGCCGTCCCCGCCGGCGCGCAGCGGCTTCGTCATCCGGATCGCGTCCCAGCGCTCGCCGGTGCTGCGGGGGAAGGCCCGGCGGAGCACGGCCGTCTGCGCGAAGCCGTGCTTCGCGTACAGCGCGCGGGCGGCGGTGTTGTGCGGGAAGACGTGCAGCACCAGCTCCCGCGCGCCGGCGGCGCGCGCCCAGCCCACCGCGGCCCGCACCAGCGCGTCCCCCACGCCCTGGCGGCGGCTGCCGGAGGCGACGAGCATGCCGAGCTGCGGCAGCGTCCGGCCCACCAGCATCGCCAACCCGGCCGGCGGCGCGCCCGCCCCGGCCTCGGCCAGGAGCAGCGTCCCCTCGCCGGTCCCGAGCAGCGCCTCCCAGCCGCGGCGCACCTCGCGGCGGTCCACCGGCGGCTCGGTCGCGAGCCAGCGGCGCTCGGCGCACACCGCCGCGAACAGGTCGAGGCAGGCGTCCAGGTCCGCGGGCTCGAGCCGCCGCACGCGCATGTCTCCAGGGTAGGCGACGGCCGCCGGTTGCGCGACACCCGGTCCGGCCCGCCCGCCGCCGTGCGCGCTCGCGGCCAGCCGTTTCGGGGTAGGGTAGCGCCGATGCGCGCTCCGAACCCGTGGACCGTGGTCCCCGCCGCCGACCACGCGCGATACCTGGGCCCGGAGGGCCTGGACCTCCGCTCGACGCTCGACGCCCTCTTCCAGGAGGCCTACCTCTCGGCCCAGCCGGACCGGCTGCTGGTGGTGGGCTGCGCCACCGGCGACGGCCTGGAGCACGTGGACCCGTCGGTCACCGCGCGCGTGGTGGGCCTCGACGTCAACCTCCAGTACCTCGCCATCGCGCGGCAGCGGTTCTTCCACCTCGGGCCGCGCCTCGAGCTGTACTGCGCCGACGCGGAGGCCTGGCGCGCGCCGCCCGGCACGTTCGACCTCGTCCACGCCGCGCTGGTGCTGGAGTACCTGCACCCGGAGCCGCTGGTGCGGCGCATCGCCGGCTGGCTCGCCGACGGCGGCACCTGCTCGATCGTCCTGCGCCTGCCGGGCGGCGAGGCGCCCGAGCCCCCCTCCCAGGCGCTGCGCCTCATCGAGCGCGCCGCCCGGCCGGTGGTGCCCGAGGAGCTGGTGCGCCTGTTCGAGCACTACGGGCTGCCGCTCCGGCGGCAGCGCGTGGTCCAGGCGCCCGGCGGCGCGAGCCTCTGGGCCGGCGCCTTCGGGCGCGCCGAGGCCCGCGCGAAATAACCGGCCGGGGCGTGCGTAAGCTCGCGGAGGAGGCCGAACGATGCTCTGCCCGTACTGCCGCACCGAGAACGCGCCCGGCGCGACCCGCTGCGCCGCCTGCACGAGCTGGATGGTGGGCCGCCCGCCGTTCCGCGAGTGGACCCGCGCCCGCGAGGGCAGGATGATCGCGGGCGTCGCGCGCGGGCTCGCCAACCGCTTCGGCGTGCCGTGCGCCGCGATCCGCCTCGCGTTCCTGCTCTCCGTCGTGCTGGGCGGCTGGGGGATCGTGGTCTACGTGGCGCTCTGGATCGCCATGCCCGAGGAGCCGCTCCTGCTCCCGCCGCACGCGCCGCGCGAGGACGCGCGGCCCGCGCCGAGCGGCTGGGGCGCCTGACGCGGGCGCCGGCTACTTCAGGCGCCCGAGCAGCCGCAGGATCCCGTCCAGGAACGTGATCGGGTGGGGCGGGCAGCCGGGGACGTAGAGGTCCACCGGGATCCCGTCGAGCGCGGCCGCGGCGCCGCCGCAGGTCACCGGGCTGCCCGCGAACGGCCCGCCGGAGATGGCGCAGGCCCCGACCGCGATCACGATGCGCGGCGCGGGCACCGCCTCCCAGGTCTGCCGCAGCGCGAGCCGCATGTTCTCGGTCACCGGCCCGGTGACCACGATCCCGTCCGCGTGGCGCGGCGAGGCCACGAACTGCACGCCGAAGCGGCCCACGTCGAACTGGATGTTGCCGGACGCGTTCAGCTCCGCCTCGCAGCCGCTGCAGCCGCCGGCCGAGACCTGCCGGAGCTTGAGCGAGCGGCCCAGCACCCGCCGGAGCTCCTGGTCGAGCGCCTCGGCGAGCACCGGCGCGTCGCGCGACACCACCAGCGCCTCGCGCGAGCGGGCCGCGAGGCGGTGGTCGCCGGTGAAGCGCAGCGCGCCCGGCGGGCACGCGGCCGCGCAGTCGCCGCAGAACGTGCAGCGGCCCAGGTCCACCCGCATCGCCGCGGTGCCGGGATCGAGGATGGCGTCGGTGGGGCACGCCTCGACGCAGGCGGCGCAGCCGGCCTCGCAGCGCGACGGGTCCACCACCGGCCGGCCCCGGAACCGCGCCGGGAAGCGCGGCGGGCCGTCGGGGAAGGCGACGGTCTGGTTCCCGTAGCCGAGCCGGAACTTCAGGATGTCGATCACAGGTCGTGCCCCGCGTAGGAGAGGTTGAAGCTCTTGTTGCAGAGCGGGAAGTCTGAGATCTGGCCGTCGCGGAGCGCCATGGCGAGCCCGAACCAGTTGTGGAAGGACGGGTCCTTCACCTTGTAGGCGCCGAGCCGCCCCTGCGCGTCGGTGACCGCGACGTGGGCGATCTCCCCGCGCCAGCCCTCCACCATCGAGACCACCAGCGCGCCGGGCGCCAGCGGCCCGGGCGCCGCGCGCGACGGGCCGCCGGGCAGCCGCTCCAGCTGGTCGAGCACGAACTCGACGCTCCGCTCGGACTCGAGCAGCCGCATGAGCGCGCGGGCCAGCACGTCGCCGTTCTCGGCGGTGGTGACCGCCACGTGGGAGAAGCGGTAGATGCCGAACGCGTGGTCGCGGCGGACGTCGCGGTCCACGCCGCTCGCGCGCGCGGCCGGCCCGACCATCCCGAGCTCCTGCGCCAGCGCGGTGGGGACGGTGCCGGTGCCCTCGAACCGGGCGCGCACCGAGGGCGACTCGAACATGAGCGACGCCGCGCGCCGGGTCTTCTCCCAGGCCGCGCGGACGCGGGCCGCCAGCGCGCGCGCCGCCTCCGCGTCGAGGTCGTGCTTCACGCCGCCCGGGCAGACCAGGCTGCGCCCGAAGCGGTTGCCGCAGATCTCCGCCACCGCGTTCAGGTACTCGGCGCGGAGCGCGCCGCAGTACGAGGCCGTGGGCAGGAAGCCCACGTCGCCGGCCAGCGCGCCCAGGTCGCCCACGTGGTTCGCGACCCGCTCCAGCTCGAGCCCGATCCCGCGCAGCGACATGGCGCGCGCGGTCGGCGCCATCCCGGAGAGCGACTCGATCGCCTTCGCGTAGGCGAGCCCGTGGCCCACCGCGGTGTCGCCGGCGATCGACTCGGCGAGCGCCATGGAGCGCCGGTCCGGCCCGCCGCGCAGGAGCCGCTCCACCCCGCGGTGCTGGTACCCGAGCACGATCTCGAGGTGGAACACGCGCTCGCCGTGGCACTGGAAGCGGAAGTGGCCCGGCTCGATGATGCCCGCGTGCACCGGCCCCACCGCGACCTCGTGCACCTCCTCGCCCTCGACGCGGAAGAACGGGTACTCGCCGGGGAGGGTGGCGCGCGGGTCCGCGCGGCCGAACGGATCCGGCGCCTCGCGCCGGGGCGGCTCGAAGCGGAGCGGCTTCAGCCAGGGGTGGCCCTCGGGGCGCAGCCCCCACTGCTCCGCCAGCTCGCGCTCGAACGCCTGCGCCGCCGGCAGCTCGGCCGCGATCGACGGGAACGCGTCCGCGGCGCGGGTGGCGAGCAGCGCCAGGCGGCCCTCCGGGTCGTCCGCCAGCACCGCGGTGACGAGCACGCCGCCCTCGCCGTCCTCGCGCCCGAACAGCGCGGCGAGGCGCCCGCCGCCGCGGTGCGCGGCGAGCACGATCTCCTTGAAGCGGGCCGGCTCGTGCACCGGCACCGCGCGCGCGTCCACCGGCTCGCCGTTCCAGGTCTCGAGGACGTCGCTGGCGCGGGGCGCGGGCCCCTGTCCCGCGCTCGCGGTCGTGGTCCGGGCCATCACCAGCCTCCCCCGACGAGCGCCGCCGCGGCGCCGAACAGGTCCTTCAGCCCCGCCGGCAGGAACACGCCCAGCGCCAGCACCACCAGCATGAGCGCGAGCGGCGGCCCGGCGGTCAGCCAGCTGTCGCCGGTGCCGGGCACGCGCGGCGCGTCGGACGGGTCGCCCTGCACCACGTCGAGCACCGTCGCGGCCATGCCCACGAAGATCACCGCCAGGAACGCGAGGAACAGCCCGCCCACCCAGTAGCGCCCGGCGCCGAACGCGCCGTTCACGATGGCGAACTCGCTGAAGAACGGCCCGAACGGCGGCGAGCCGGTGATGGCGAGGAAGCCGGCCAGGAACAGCGGCCCGGAGAGCGGCAGCCGCCGCCCGGCGCCGTGCACCTCGTCGGTGGACTTCGAGCCGAAGGCGCGGTGGATGTTGCCGGCCGACAGGAACAGCACGCCCTTGGTCAGGCCGTTGTTCATGGTGTGGAAGAACGCGCCGGCGGTGGCGGCGCCGCCCAGCGACACGCCGATGGCGAGGATGCCCATGTGCTCGACGCTGGAGTACGCGAGCATGCGCTTGAAGTCGCGCTGGCCCACCACGAACACCGCCGCGAGGCCGATGGAGAGCAGCCCGAGCGCCATGAGCGCGTCGCGCGCGAACGCGCCCTCGCCCGCGGCGATGGTCACCTGGAACACGCGCACCACCGAGACGAACGCGAAGTTGGTGAGCCCGCCGGCGAGCAGCGCCCCGAGGATGCCCGGCGCCTCGCCGTACGCGTCGGGCTTCCAGGAGTGCAGCGGCGCGAGGCCCATCTTCGTGCCGTAGCCCACCAGCAGGAACACGAACGCCGCCCGCACCCAGGGGCGCGACAGCGCGCCGCCCGCCGCGAGCAGGTCCTCGACCAGCAGCGACTTCGGGCCGCCCGGGCCCGCCCCGGCGAGCGCCAGGAAGAACGTGCCGAGCAGGGCCAGCGCGATGCCGAGCGAGCCGATGAGCAGGTACTTCCAGGCGGCCTCGAGCGAGCGGGCGTTCTGGTTGAAGTAGATGAGCGGCGCGGTCGAGAGCGTGCTCGCCTCCATGGCCACCCAGGTCAGGCCGAGGTGGTGCGAGAGCGCCACCGTGGTCATGGCCGAGAGCAGCACCAGCAGGCCGCCCACGAACACGCGGTTGTCGCGGTCGGCGCGGCGGGCGAGGTAGCCCTGCGCGTACACCGCCGAGGCGAGGAACAGCGCGGTGGCGGTGAGCAGCGTGACGCGCGCGAGCGGGTCGAAGGCGAGCCAGGCGCCCTCGCGGGCGGGCGGCGGGGCGGCGAGCAGCGCCAGGACGCCGGCGGCGTGGACCAGCGCGCCGGCGAGGAGCACCAGCGGCCGGCGCCGGGCGGAGGGCATCGCGAACGCGACCAGCGCGAGCGCGAGCGGGGCGGCGATGAGGAGCACCATGCGCGGTCAGTCCTTCAGCGCCGAGAGCTTCTCGGTGTCGAGCGAGGCGAACTCGCGGTTGATGTGGAACATGACGATGCCCATGACGAACACGGCCGCGAAGAGGTCGAGCAGCACGCCCGCCTCCACCATCACCGGCATGATCCCGGTGAGCAGCAGGCCGAAGACGTAGACGCCGTTCTCCAGCACCAGGAAGCCCAGCACCTGGTTGACGGCCTTCCGGCGCGAGACCACCAGCAGCATCCCGGACCACACCGTGGAGAGGGCGGTGGGCACGAGGTACGGGTGCGCCTCGCCGCCCGGGAGCGGCAGGCGGCTCGAGAACGCGAACGCGAGCGCCACCCCGATGCCGCCCAGCACCATCGACGGGACGAAGCCGACGATGGGCTCCATCTCGCGGCGGATGGAGGCCTCGCGGATGGCGCGGAACATGAGCCAGGGGATGAGCGCGCCCTTGATGGCGAGCGCCCCGGCCGCGAGCAGCAGCACGTGGCCGACCTGGTGGCCGCCCTCCAGCAGCAGCAGCGGCAGGGCGGCGAGCAGCGCGCCCTGCGTGGCGACCGCGCGGATGGCGGCGCCGAGCCGGCTCGAGGCGAGCAGGAAGAAGTCGATGACGACGACGAGGATGAAGACGAGGTCGGTGAGGGAGGTCACGGGGTCACCGGAGCAGGAGGACCAGCGCGAAGGCGGACAGCACCGAGGCGCCCACCAGGAGCTGCGGCACGCGCACGATGCGGAGCCGGGCCATCACCGACTCGACCACGCCCACCGCCACCGCGAACGCGAGCACGCCCAGGAGGAACAGCGCCTCCGAGGCGAGCGCGCCGGCGCCGTGGCCGAGCACCAGGCGGGAGAGCAGGGCGCCGAACAGGAACAGCTTCATGGCCGCGCCGTAGAGGATGAGCGCCAGGTCGGGCCCGCCGTGGTCGAGCACCATCACCTCGTGGATCATGGTGAGCTCGAGGTGCGTGTTGGGGTCGTCCACCGGGATGCGCGAGCACTCGGCCAGCGCCACCACGAACAGGCCGATGGCGGCGAGCAGCAGGCCCGGCGCGGCCGACGACCAGGCGGCGTCGAGGTCCGGGCCGAGCATGCCGGAGAGCGAGAGCGAGCCGGTGGCGCGCGCCAGCACCAGCAGGCAGAGGAACAGCGCCGGCTCGGCCAGGCTCGCGAACGTCACCTCGCGCGCGGCGCCCATGCCCTCGAACGACGAGCCGGTGTCGAGCGCGGCCAGCGCGGTGAAGAACCGGCCCAGGCCGAGCAGGTAGGCGAACAGGACGAAGTCGCCGGCGAACGCGATGGGCGCGGGGGCGCCGCCCATGGAGAGGAGCAGGCCGGCGGAGGCGGTGGCCGCGAGGCCGATCACCGGGCCGGCGCGGAACACCCAGGTGGTGGTCCGGCTGTAGACCGCGCCCTTGCGCAGCAGCTTGGCGAGGTCGAGGTACGGCTGGAGCAGCGGCGGGCCGCGGCGACCGCCGAAGATCGACTTCACGCGGTTGATCACGCCGAGCAGCAGCGGCGGGAGGACGAGCAGCGCGACCACGTGCAGGGCGGTGCGCAGGACCATGGGCGCGTTCACCACGCGAACCCCCAGGCGAGGACGGCGAGGAGCGTCAGGAGCACGAGCAGCATCTGGAAGTGGATCCGGCGGAGGTAGAGGAGGCGCGCGCGCTCGGCGAGCCAGCCGTACGCGCGCGCCGCCGGGAGGAGGGCGAGGTCGAGGACGGTGTCCGGGACCGCGGTGGCGAACGGCGCCGCCGCGGGGAAGGGCCCCTCCAGCCGCGGCTCGGTGCGCCGCGGGAAGATGGCCCAGGTGAAGCGCGCCAGCAGCAGCGCGGCGAGCGACGAGCCGGTGTACTGCATGCGCGCGGTCGGCGCGGCGAAGCCGCAGCCCCAGGTCGGCTGGGCGGGCGCGGT
>NZ_BAZG01000088.1 GCF_000964525.1 Anaeromyxobacter sp. PSR-1 | reverse complement strand
GCGTACACGCCCGCCGCCCAGGCGCGCTCCTGTGTGCCTTGCCCGCCGTCAGGGACGCACGCTACCCTGCCCGGATCGTGGGGGAGGAGCGCTCAACAGCCGAGATCATCGCCGCGTCGCTCGCGACCTGCCTCGGCCCGAACACCGCGCGCACCGCGGTGCGCACGTTCGCGGACCGCGCCCTCGCGCGCCGGCCCGAGGACCTCACGCGCGCCGACGTGCCGGCGCTGCTGGACGCGCTCCGCCCGATGCTGCGCACCCTCCTCGGACAGGATCCGGCCGACCTGGTCCTGGCCGAGATCCGCGCGCGGTTCGCCGAGCCGACGGCCCGCGCCCGCCGCGCGTAGCCCGCCGCGCCGCCGCGCGGCCCACGCGCCGCTTGAACCCGCCGCCCCGCCGCGGCATGGATCGGGTCGCCCATGGCGCCCGTGCTCACGCTGCGTGAAGTGACCCGCACCTTCGCCGGGGCCGGCGGCGTCCCGCTGCCGGTGCTGCGCGGCGTCTCGGCCGAGCTGCCCGCCGGCCGCGCGGTGGCGATCACCGGGCGGAGCGGCTCGGGCAAGTCCACCCTGCTGCACCTCGCCGCCGGCATCGACGCGCCCACCTCGGGGGAGGTGCTGCTCCTGGGACGCTCGCTCGGCGCGCTCCCCGACGCGGAGCGCACCCGCGCCCGGCGCGACCACGTGGGCCTCGTCTTCCAGTTCTTCCACCTGCTGCCGCACCTCTCGGTGGAGGACAACGTGCTCGTGCCGGCGCTGGTGGCCGGCGACCCGCCCGGCCCGGCGGCGGCGCGCGCCCGGGACCTGCTCGAGCGCGTGGGGCTGGCGGGGCGCGCGCGGGACGCGGTGCAGAAGCTCTCCGGCGGCGAGATGCAGCGCGTGGCGCTGTGCCGGGCGCTGCTGCGCCGCCCGAAGCTGCTGCTCGCGGACGAGCCGACCGGGAACCTGGACGAGGCGAACGGGCAGAAGGTGATGGACCTCCTGCTGGCGCTGGCGCGCGAGGAGGGGAGCGCGGTGCTGTACGTGACCCACAGCCGCGAGCTGGCGGCGCTCGCCGACGCGACCTGGACGCTGCACGCCGGCCGGCTGGAGCAGGGCGGGTGAGAGCGCCGTGAGGGCCTACCTGGCGCGCGCCGTGGGGCGGGAGCTCCGGGCCGGCAAGGCGCTGTTCCTGCTCTCGGTGGCGGGGGTGGCGCTGGGCGTGGGCGCGGTCCTCTCCATCCAGATCCTGAACGGCAGCGCGCTCGGCGCGTTCGCCGGCACGGTGCGGGCCGTCTCCGGCGACGCGGACCTGTCGGTGCTGGGCTGGACCGGCGCGCTCGACGAGGCGCTGTTCCCGGAGGTGCTGGCGGTGCGCGGGGTCGCCGCCGCGCGCCCGCTCTGGCGGGCCGACGCGGTGGTGGAGGGGCGCCCGGGCGCGTCGCTGGAGCTCGTCGGCGCCGACCTGCTCGGCGCGGCGCGCGGGCCGTCGGCGCTGCCGCCGGCGGCGCTGGAGGGCGCGCTGGGGACGCCGGGCTGGGTGGCGGTGACGCCGGCCTGGGCGGAGGAGATGGGCTGGCGCGAGGGCGACCGGATCGACGTGTCGCTCGGCTCGCGCCGCGCGCGGCTGGTGGTGGGGGCGCGGGTGGACTTCCAGGCGGCGGCGCCGCTGGCGAGCCGCCGGCTGGCGCTCATGGACATCGGGCAGGCGCAGGGGCTGCTCGGGACGCGCGGGCGCATCCACCAGATCGACGTCCGCGCCGCGCCGGGCGTCGCGCCGGGCGCGCTGGCGGAGCGGCTCTCGGCCGCGCTGGGCGAGCGCGCGCGGGTGGCCACGCCCGAGCAGCGCACCGTCGAGGCCGGGGGGCTGCTCTCGGCCTTCCGCCTGAACCTCACCGCGCTCTCGCTGGTCTCGGTGCTGGTGGGCGGGTTCCTGGTCTACGCGTCGGTGCGCGCCTCGCTGGCGCGGCGCCGCGAGGAGCTGGGGATGCTGCGCGCGGTGGGCGCGACCCGGGCGCAGGTGCTGGGGCTCGTGCTGGGCGAGGCGGCGCTGCTCGGGATCCTCGGGACGGCCGCGGGCGTGCCGCTGGGCTGGCTCGCGGCGCAGGCCAACGTGGGCGCGGTGTCCGGCACGGTCCGCAACCTCTACCTGCTGGAGGGCATCGACCGCGTGGCGCTCACGCCCGCCCTGGTCGCGCTCGGCGCCGCGACCGGGCTGGCCGGCGCGCTGGCGGGCGCGCTCTGGCCGGCGCTCGACGCGGCCCGGGCCGACCCGCGCGCGCTGCTCGCCTCGATCGCGGTGGAGGAGGGCGCCGGCGCGCGGGCGGGCCGGCTGCTCGCGGCGGGGCTCGCCGCCCTCGCGGCCGGGCTGGCGGTGTACGCGCTCGCCGGCGAGCGGCTCGCCGCCGCGGGCTTCGCGCCGGCGGTGGGCATCCTGGTGGCGGTGCCGCTCGCCACGCCGGCGCTGCTCCGCGGGATGGGGCGCGCCGGCCTCCCGCACCGGCTCGGCATCGCCTACGGCCTCCGCAGCCTGGGCGGCCGGCTCTCGGCCTCGGCGCCCGCGGCGGGCGCGCTGGCGGTCGCGGTCGCCATGCTCGCCGGCGTCACCGTGATGGTGGGGAGCTTCCGCGACACGGTGGAGCGCTGGCTCGACGCGACGCTGCGCGCCGACGTGTACGTGACCACGCCGTCGTGGCGGCGCGCGCGCAGCGAGGCGACGCTCGCGCCCGAGGTGCTCGCGACCTTGCGGGCGTACCCCGGCGCCCGGTCGGTGGACGTCCTCCGGCAGCACACCGGCTACACCGCGGACGGCCGCCGGGTGCAGGTCTCCGGGGTGGACGCCGCGGTCCCCGGCGCGGACGGGCGCGTGGCCCTGGTGGCCGGCGACGCCGGCGAGGCCATGCGGGCGCTCCGCGAGCGCGGGGCGGTGCTCGTCTCGGAGCCGCTCGCCCGCAAGGCCGGGCTGGCGCCCGGGGGCGCGCTCGCGCTGCGCGGCCGCGAGGGGCCGGTGCGCTTCCCGGTGGCCGGGGTCTACCGCGACTACGGCGCCGAGGGCGGGGCGGTGCTGATGGACCTCGAGGCGTATGCGCGCGCGTTCGGCCCGGGCGCCCCCTCCAACGCCGCGCTCACGCTCGCCCCGGGCGACGACCCGGAGCGCGCGGTGGCGGCGCTGCGCGCCGCGCTCCCCGGCGCCGCGCTGCAGATCCGCTCCAACCGCACGCTCCGCGGCGAGGTGCTCGCCATCTTCGAGCAGACGTTCGCGGTGACGCGGCTCCTCGAGGCCATGGGGCTCGTGATCGCCGCCGCGGGGGTGACGCTCTCGCTCCTGGTGCTGGCGCGCGACCGGCGCGCCGAGCTGGCGCTGTACCGGGCGCTGGGCGCGAGCCGCGGCCAGCTGTTCCGGGTGTTCCTGGGGCGCGGGCTGGCGGTGGGCGGGGCGGGGCTGGTGCTCGGGCTCGCCGGCGGCGGGGCGCTGGCGGTCGTGCTGGTGCGCGCGGTGAACCCGGCGTTCTTCGGCTGGACGCTGGGGATCTCGGTCCCGCTCCGCGCGCTCGCGCTCGAGGCGCTCGCCATCCTCGCCGCCGCCGCCGCCGCCAGCCTCTACCCGGCGCTCGCCGCGAGCCGCACGCCGGCGCAGGAGCTCTCCCGCGATGCGCTCTAGCGCGCTCGCCCTGGCCCTCGCGGCCGCGCTCGCCGCCGGCGCCGCCGCCGCGGCCGGGCCCGAGGGCCGGGCCTGGGCGCCCGCCGATCCGGCGCACCGCTGGAGCTTCCCGCGCGATCACCACGCGCACCGTGAGTACCGGAACGAGTGGTGGTACCTCACCGGCACGCTCGAGGACGCGGCCGCGCCCGGCCGCCGGCTCGGCTACCAGGTGACGTTCTTCCGCGTGGGCCTGGTGCGCGACCCGCCGGCGCTCGACTCCGCCTGGGCCACCGGCGGCGCGGTGATGGCGCACCTCGCGATCACCGACCCGGGCGCGGGGACGCACCGCTTCGCCGAGGTGCTCTGGCGCGACGTCCCGATGCTCGGCGGCTTCGGGGCGGAGGGCGATCCGGTGCTGGCCTGGGCCGTCGCGCCCCCCGGCACGGCGGGGCGCTGGGCGCTCACGCTCGGCGCGGACGGCGCGTTCGCCGTCTCGGCCCGCGACGACGCGCAGGGGATCGCGCTCGAGCTCGTGGCGCGCCCGGAGCGCCCGGTGGTGCTGCAGGGGCCGAACGGCTACAGCCGCAAGGCGGCGGCGCCCGGGCACGCCAGCCTCTACTACTCGTTCACGCGGATGGCGACCTCCGGCGCGGTGACGCTCGACGGCCGGGCGCGCGCGGTGCGCGGGACGAGCTGGATGGACCGGGAGATGGGCTCGTCCCAGCTCGCGCCGGCGCAGGTGGGGTGGGACTGGTTCGCGCTCCGGCTCGCCGACGGGCGCGACCTGATGCTCTACGCGCTCCGGCGCGCGGACGGCACGGTGGACTTCCGCCGCGCCACGCTGTTGACGCCCGACGGCGCGGTGCGCTGGCTCGAGGCCGACGCGTGGCGCGCCGAGCCGCTCGGGCGCTGGCGCAGCGCGGCCACCGGCGCCGAGTACCCGAGCGGCTGGACCGTCACGGTCCCGTCGGCGGGGATCCGCCTCACCGTGCGGCCGGAGCTGGACGCCGCCGAGAACGTCTCCTCGCGCGTGCCCGGGCTCGCCTACTGGGAGGGGCCGGTGCGACTCACGGGTCCCGACGGCCGCGCCGCGGGCGAGGGATACGTCGAGCTGACGGGCTACGGCGCGCGGGCGCGCCCGCCCATCTGACGTCGCGCTGGAGTAGACTCCGAGCGCATGCTCGATCTCGACAGCGCCATGGTGGAGCTGGTGGCGCGCCAGCAGGTGAAGGTCCCGCCGTATCCCGCGGTCGCGTTCCAGATCGACGCGCTGCTGCGCAGCCAGGACTACGGCCTCGACGATCTCGCGAAGCTGGTCGCGTCGGACCAGGTGCTCGCCGCCGACGTGCTCCGCTGCGCCAACACCGCGCTCTACGCGCGCGGCGCGCCGGTGGCGTCGGTGAAGCAGGCGGTGCAGCGCATCGGCGCGAGGGACGTGGCGCGGCTGGCGCTCGCCTCGGGGCTGGGCGCGCACGTCCTCGCGGGAGGAAGGCTCGCGCCGCTGCGCCGCCGCGTGTGGACGGACGCGCTCGCCTCGGCGCTGCTCTGCCAGGCGCTGGCGCGCGGGCGCGGGCTCTCCCCGGAGATCGCGTTCTCGGCCGGCCTGCTGCACGACTTCGGCAAGGTGGTGGCCATCGCCTGCCTGGAGGACCTGCTGGCGCGCCGCGACGACGCGGTGCCGCGGCAGGCCTCGGAGTGGGCCGCCATCGCCGAGCGCTACCACGTGGAGCTCGGGGTGGTGATGGCGGCGCGCTGGGAGCTGCCGCCGGTGCTCGCCGACGTGATCGCGCAGCACCACGCCGAGCGCATCGGCGCGGCCGCGGACCCGCGCTACGTGGAGACGGTCGCGGCGGTGGACGAGGCGGTGCGCCTGCTGGGCGACCGGACGGCGGTCTCCGCGGACGACCTCGCCGAGGCCGAGCTGCTCGACGGGCCGGAGCGGCCGCTGGTGGCCCGCACCATCGAGGCGCTGCCCGGCTTCGTGGCGGCGTTCGAGCGTCCCGAGGCGTGGAAGGCCGACGTGGGCGCGAGCCTGATCGCGCCGCCGCAGCCCCCGGCCGCCGCGGCCGGGAGCCCGCTGCCGTACCTCATGACGCTGCGGCTCGGCGGCGCCGTGCACGCCTTCGACATCTGCGCGATGGCCGGAACGCAGTGCGTGGTCTCCGGGCCGTGCGCGCTCCCCGAGAACCTGCTGCTGGAGATGAAGATCGCCTGCGATCCGGCGCTGCGCGGGTTCGCGACCGTGAAGCTGGCCTGGACCGAGCGCGGGCGCGCGCTGCTCCTGGTGCAGCCGTACGCCCTCTCGGCGGAGGCGCACGCGCGCTGGAAGGAGCTCGCGGACGGGGCCGCGGCCGCGGCGGCCTGAACCGCCCCCGCGGCGGCGGTGGCGCGCCGGCCTTATAGCCCGCTGGCATGCTCGACGAGCGGGGCGCGCTCGCGCGGGGCGCGGCGGAGGCCATCCGGGCGGGGTACGAGGCGTACCAGGCCGAGCGCGCGCGGATCACCGCGCGGGCGCGCGGCCGCTTCGAGGCGCGCGACTGGGCGGGCGCGCAGCGCGACGCGCGGGAGCGGCTCGACCTGCGCGACGGCGTGGTGCACCGGACGGTGGGCGAGGTCCGCGCCGAGCTGGGCGGGGCGGTCCAGGACCGCGAGGTGTGGCGCCGCGCCAAGGAGGCGTTCGGGGCGCTCGCGGGGGCCCGGCCGGACTTCGAGATCGCCGGGTCGTTCTTCAACTCGGTCACCCGGCGCGTGTTCACCACCGTCGGCGTGGATCCCGCCATCGAGTTCCTGGCCGCCGACGCGCCGCCGCCGCGCGAGGACCCGCCGCAGCACCGCGCCTTCCCGCGCGAGGCGACCACCGAGGCGCTGCTCGCGCGCATCCTGCGCGCCGCCCCGCTCTCCGCGCCGTTCGAGGACCTGGCCCGCGACGCGCGCCTCGCCGCGCTGGAGCTGGACGCGCACGTGCGCGGCCTCCCGGATCGCCAGCCCATCGACGCGATCGAGGTGGCGCGCCCGGTCTTCTACCGCGGGAAGGGCGCGTACCTGGTCGGCCGGATCCGGCGCGGCGGTCACCTGACGCCGCTCGTGCTGGCCCTCGCGCACGGCGACCGCGGCGCGGTGCTCGACGCGATCCTGTTCACCGAGGAGGACGTGTCGATCGTCTTCGGCTTCACGCGCTCCTACTTCCACGTGGAGCTGGAGCGCCCCCGCGCCATGGTGGCGTTCCTCTCCACGCTGCTGCCGCTGAAGCGGCGCTCCGAGCTCTACACCGGCCTCGGCTACCACAAGCACGGGAAGGCCGAGCTGTACCGCGAGGTGGCGCGGCACCTCGCCGAGGGCGACGACCGCTTCGTGCCGGCGCGCGGCGACCGCGGGCTGGTGATGTGCGTGTTCACGCTCCCGGGCCTGGACGTGATCTTCAAGGTCATCCGGGACCGCTTCGCGCCGCCGAAGCAGACCACCCGGCGCGAGGTGATGGACCGGTACCGCCACGTGTTCCGCCACGACCGCGCCGGGCGGCTGGTGGACGCGCAGGAGTACGAGCACCTCGCGTTCCCGGCCGCGCGGTTCTCGCCCGCGCTGCTCGAGGAGCTGCGCACCGCGTGCGGCGACGGCGTGCGGGTGGCGGACGGGGAGGTGGCCATCCGGCACCTCTACGCCGAGCGCCGGGTCACGCCGCTCAACCTGTTCGTGCGCGAGGCGGACGAGTGGACGGCGCGCCAGGCGGTGCTCGACTTCGGCTGCGCGCTGCGCGACCTCGCCGCCACCGACACGTTCCCCGGCGACCTGCTCCTCAAGAACTTCGGCGTCACGCGCCACGGCCGCGTCATCTTCTACGACTACGACGAGCTCACCCGGGTCACCGACTGCAACTTCCGCGACCTCCCCGGCGCGGGGCCCGGCGACGGCGGCGACGACGGCTGGGGCGGCGGCCCCGACGCCGGCTACGACGGCGGCGACCCGCCGTTCTACGTGGGGCCCACCGACGTGTTCCCCGAGGAGCTGCTGCCGTTCATCGGGCTGAACGGGCGGCTCCGCGAGGTGTTCCTGCGGGCCCACGGGGAGCTGCTCACCGGACGCTGGTGGCGCGACATCCAGGCGCGGCTGCGGGCGGGGGAGATCGTGGACATCTTCCCGTACCGCGAGGAGCAGCGGCTCCGTCACGCCCGTCCATGAGCCGATCCGAGACGATTCGACCTTCCCGGGACCTGGACCCCCGGGCGCCGCGTGCCAGGATGCGCCGCCCTCGCGTGCGCTCCCTGGCCTCCACCGCGGCGCTGGTCGCCGTCCTGCTCGCGCTCCCGGCCCGGGTCGCCGCCTCCGGCGACGCGCCGGTGCGGGTCGGGGGCGCGGCGTTCCCGGCCTGGCAGGACGCGGGCGGGGCCCACCTGAGGCTGCAGGGGGCGGGGCTGTTCCGCTGGGGCTGGTTCGTGAAGGTCTACGCAGCGGCCCACTACCTCGACGCCTCGGCGCCCGGGGCGCCGCCCGAGGCGGACGTGGCGCGCCGGCTCGAGATCGCGTGCCTGGTGAACGTCAGCGCGGCGGAGCTGGCCCGCGCCACCGAGAAGCTGCTGGCGCGCGCGCACGGGCCGGAGGTGATGCGGTCGCTCGGCGACCGGCTGGCGCGGCTGCGCGCGGCGTACGTCGGGCTGAAGCCCGGCGACCGGTACGCGCTCACCTACACGCCCGGCCGCGGCACCGAGCTGTCGCTGAACGGCCGCCCGCTGGCGCGCGTGGAGGGGGCCGACTTCGCCCGGGCCTTCTTCTCGATCTGGCTCGGGAGCCGGCCGGTGGACGGCGGGCTGCGCGACGCGCTGCTCGGCGCGGGCGCCGGCCCGGCGGTCCGCGCCCGGTCGCGCGGCTGATCCCGGCGCGGGGCGCGGCCCGGCGTCGCACGCGAGCGTTGCACCCACAGCCTGCGGTGTGTCCTACTCGGCGCGCACCTGCGGCACGGCGGACACGGCCCCGCGGTCGGCGCCCGAAAGCCCCCGGACTCCGCGGGGGCGGTCGCTGGCCTCCCGGCTGCAACGCCGTCGCCCGGACCGGGAGGACCCATGCTCCGCACCCCGCTCGCCGCCCTGCTGGCGGCCCTCGCCCTCACCGCCTGCGGCCGCGGCTGCGGCCCCGCGCCCACGCCCGAGGGCGTGGCGCTCTCGCCGCTGCCCGAGCCGCCCCCGCTCGTCATCCCCGAGGGTACGCTGGCCGCGGCCGGCGAGCTGGCGGTGGTGGCGGCGCGGCCGGTGGGGCCGGCCGAGGGCGAGGTCCGCCCCGCCATCACCTTCTCGCGGCCGATGGTGGCGCTCGGCGCGATCGACCCGGCCCACGATCCCGCGGCCGGGATCACGATCTCGCCGCCGGTCGAGGGCGAGTGGCGCTGGCTGGGCTCGGCCACGGTGGAGCTCGTGCCGCGCGCGCTCCTCCCGCTCGCGACCCGCTTCACGGTCACCGTCCCGGCCGGCCTGCGCGCGGTGGACGGCGCCGCGCTCGCCGCCCCGTACGCGTTCACCTTCGAGACGCCGCGCCCGGCGGTGCAGCGGCTCCTGCCGCGCGAGGGCTACGGCTGGCTGGCGCCGCGCGAGCCCGTGTCGCTCGTGCTCGACCAGCCGGTGCGGGACCTCGCCGCGCATCTCAGGCTGAAGGTCGGCGGCGAGGACGGCTGGCCGTACGCGCTGAAGGCCGTCCCGGTCGCCGACGAGAAGCCCGCCGCCCCCGGGCGCCGCCTCCCGCCGCCGGACCCGTCCGCCCGCACCGGCCGCGATCGCCGCGTCCGCTACGAGCTCACCCCGCAGCGCCCGTACCCGCTCGACACGCCGGTGGAGCTGCGCATCGAGGGCGAGCTCGCCGGCGCGGAGGGCCCGCTGACGCTGGAGGGCGCGCCGCGCTTCGCGCTCCGGACCTACGGGCCGCTCCGCGTCGCAGCCGTCGAGCCCTGCTGGTGGGGCGGGGAGCGGTGCCCGCGGGGCCCGGTCCGGATCCGCACCACGAACCCGGTGGACCGCGCCACGCTCGCCGCCGCCGTCACCATCACGCCCGCGGTGAAGATCGACTGGGACGACGTGGAGGTCACCGGCCCGGACGCGAGCGGGGCCGAGGTGATCCTGCCGGCGGCCTTCGCGCCCGGGACCCGCTACCGGATCGCGATCGGGCCGGCGCTCCGCGACGTGTTCGGCCAGGCGCTGGCGGAGCGCCTCGAGCGCACCTTCGACACCTCCGACCTCGAGCCCGAGCTGGACGCCGGCGAGGAGCTGGCGCTGCTCGAGGCCGGCGGGGACGGGGCGCTGCCGGTGGGCGCCACCAACCTCGGGACGGTGGAGGCGACGCTCGCGCCGCTCGACGTCCCGGCGCTGGCGCGCCTGCTCGCGAAGCCGGATCGCACCGACCTGGGCGGCGGCCCCACGGTGTCCCGCACGCTGGACGTCTCGGGGCCGCGCAACGCCGGCCGCACCGTGCCGCTGCCGGTGCGGGAGCTGCTGGCGGGCCGCGGCACCACGCTGTTCGCGGTGCGGGTGGTGGCGCCGGAGATCCGCGTCGAGCAGCCCTGGCAAAGGTGGCGGCGCGAGCGGCGCATCGTCGGCCAGCTCACCGATCTCGCGGTGCACGCGAAGCTCGGCGCGACGCGCGGCGTGGTCTGGGTGACGCGGCTCTCCGACGGGAAGCCGGTGCCCGGCGCGGACGTCGCGCTGCACGATCGCGACGGCGTCGAGCGCTGGCGCGGGCGGGCCGACGCCGACGGGCTCGCCGTGGTGCCGGGCCTGGCGGAGGTCATCCCGCCGGCCGGGCACGAGCCCCAGTACCCGTGGGCCACGCCGTTCGCGCTGGTGGCGGCGCGCGCCGGCGGCGACCTCGGCGTCACGCTCTCGAGCTGGTCCGGCGGCCTCGACCCCGCGGCGCAGGACGTCCCCACCGACTGGGACGGGACCGAGCCGCGGCCGCTCGGCGGCGTGTTCGCGGACCGCGGGATCTACCGGCCCGGCGAGAAGGTGCACCTGAAGGGCCTCGTCCGCACCCGCGCGCTGGGCCGGATCGGGACGCCGGCGCGCGGCAAGGCGGCCGTCACCGTGCTGAGCGCCCGCGGGAAGGAGATCTGGTCCGGCGAGGCCGCGCTGACGCCGTTCGGGACCTGGTCGGCCGAGGTGCCCATCCCCGCCGACGCGCCGCTCGGCGCGTTCGAGGTGCGGGCGCGGGTCGAGGCGGGCAAGGCGGTGCTGCCGTACCTCGCGGGCTTCCGGGTGGAGGAGTACCGGGCGCCGCAGTTCCAGGTGGACGTCACCGCGCCGGCGCGCGAGGTGACGGCGGGCGAGCCGCTCCGCGCCGAGGTGCTGGCGCGCTACCTGTTCGGCGGGGCCATGCCGAAGGCGGCGGTGCGCTGGACCGCCGCCCGCGAGTCGATCGACTTCCAGCCGCCCGGCCACCCGGGGTTCGCGTTCGGCCCGCAGACCTGGTGGTGGGACGACGAGACGCCGCAGCGGACGGCGGACGTGGTCGCCTCCGGCGCGGGCGAGACCGGCGACACCGGCCACCTCGCCATCGACGCCGGCAAGGCCGAGGCCACCGGCGGCCGGACGTTCGCGGTCACGCTCGAGGCCGAGGTCACCGACGTGAACCGGCAGCGGATCGCGGCGCGCGCCGCGGTCACGGTCCACCCGGCGGCGGTGTACGCCGGCGTGCGGCGCCGCGGCACCGGGTTCGCCGAGGCGGGCCGGCCGGGCGAGCTGGAGGTGATCGCGGCGGCGCCGGACGGCGCGGTGCGCGCCGGGATCGCGGTGGACCTGGTGGTGAAGAAGCGCGAGTGGCGCTGGATCCGCAAGAAGGGCGTGGGCGGGCGCTGGGTCACCGAGAGCGAGGTGGTGGAGGAGCGGGCCGGCGGCTGCGCGCTGCGCACGCGGGAGGAGCCGGTGGCGTGCGCGTTCACGCCGACGGCGCCGGCGCTGTACGTGGCCGAGGCCACGCTGAAGGACGCGCAGGGGCGCGCGCAGGTCACGCGCCTCCCGTTCTACGCAACCGGCCCGGGCTGGGTGTCCTGGCAGCGCGAGGACACCGGCCGCATCGATCTCGTGCCGGACCGGCCGCGCTACCAGCCGGGCGAGGTGGCGAAGGTGCTCGTGAAGAGCCCGTTCCCCCGCGCCGAGGCCATCCTCACCGTGGAGCGCGAGGGCGTGCGCTCCGCGCGGCGCGTGACGCTGGAGGGCAGCGCCACCACGCTGGAGGTGCCCATCGCCGAGGACGACCTCCCGAACGTCTTCGTGTCGGTGCTGCTGGTGCGCGGCCGCGTGGCCGCGGCCGACGCCGGCGGGGCGCCGGGCGGCCCCGGCGCGGACCCGGGGCGGCCCGAGGTGCGGGTCGGGTACGCGAAGCTCGCGGTGGAGCGGCGGGCGAAGCGGCTCGAGGTGGCGCTCGAGCCGGACCGCGCCGAGAAGCGGCCGCGCGAGCCGGTGGAGGTGCGGGTCCACGTCACCGACCACGCCGGGAAGGGCGCGCCGGCCGAGGTCACGGTCTGGGCGGTGGACGAGGGCATCCTCCGGCTCACCGGCTACGAGCCGCCGGACCCGGTGGCGCTGGTCCACCCGGAGCGCGGCCTGTCGGTGCGCCTGGGCGAGTCGCTCATCCACCTGGTGGAGCGGGCCCGCTACGGCGAGAAGGGCCGGTCGCCGGGCGGGGGCGGCGGCGGGGAGGGCGCGGGCGCCGGCTTCCGCACGCGCTTCGAGACGACGGTGCTGTTCGCGCCGGAGGTCCAGACCGACGCCGAGGGCCGGGCCACGGTGCGGTTCACGGTCCCCGACAACCTCACCACCTGGCGCATCATGGCGGTGGCGGTGTCGCGCGGCGACCGGATGGGCGCGGGACGGTCGAAGGTGACCGTCTCGAAGCCGCTCCTGGCGCTCCCGGCGCTGCCGCGGCTGGCGCGGGTGGGGGACCGGTTCGAGGCCGGCGTGGTGGTGCACGCGCCCGGCGCGCCGGCGCAGGAGGTGGAGGTCCGGGCCGAGGCGAGCGGGCTCGCCCTCGACGGGCCGGCGGTGAAGCAGGTGCGGCTCGACGGGGCGCCGCGCGAGGTGCGGTTCGCGTTCCGGGCCGACGCGCCCGGCGAGGCGGTGCTCCGCTTCGCGGCGCGCGGCGCGGCCGGGCAGGACGGCGTGGAGCAGCGGCTCCCGGTGCGGCTCGCGGTGGAGCAGGAGGCGGTGGCCGTCTCGGGCGACACGCGGGATCGCCGCCGCGAGGCGCTGGCGCCACCCGCCGGGGCGCGGCCGGACGTGGGCGGCCTGGAGGTGCGGCTCGCCTCCACCGCGCTGGCCGGGTTCTCCGAGGGCATGCGGCAGCTCGTCGAGTACCCCTACGGCTGCCTCGAGCAGCTCTCCTCGCGCCTGGTGCCGTTCATCGCGCTCCGCGAGCTGCAGGGCCGGCTCGGCCTGCGCCACCTGCCCGGCGAGCGCGCGCCGGCGCCGCCGGCCTGGGCGCGCGCCTGGCTCGGCGACGAGGTGTTCCGCATCCAGGAGACCGACGATCCGGACGAGGTGGTCCGGCGGACGGTGAAGGCCATCGAGCGGCTGCAGGGGCCGGACGGCGGCTACCGCTACTGGGCCTCCTCCGAGTGCTCGGCGCCGTGGGCGTCGTCGTACGCGGTGCTGGCGCTGGGCCGGGCCGCCGAGCTGGGCTACCCGGTGGATCGCGCGGCGCTCTCGCGCGGGCAGCAGTACCTCGCCGGCACGGTGGCGGCCGGGCGCTGCACGCGCTGCGGCAGCTCCTGCGCCAGCCCGGACGATCCCACCCGCGTGTTCGCGCTGTACGCGCTCGCGCGCACCCGCGCCCCGAAGGCCTCCTTCCACGCGGAGCTGGTGGCGCGCCGCGCGGCGCTGCCGCTGTTCTCGCAGGCCATGCTGGCCGACGCGCTGCTCGTCACCGGCAGCCGCGACGAGGGGCGGCGGGTGCTCCAGGAGGTGCTGAACCACGTGAAGGAGTCGCCCACCGAGGCGCACCTCGAGGAGGCCGACCCGCGCACCTACGCGCCGCTCTGGTCGTCGGACACGCGCACCACCGGCATCGTGCTCGGCACGCTCGCCTCGACGCTGCCCGACCACCCGTACGTCCCCAAGCTGGCGGCCTGGCTGGGCGGGGTGCGGCGCGCCGACGGGCGCTTCCGCAACACGCAGGAGGCGGCGTTCGCGCTCCTGGCGCTCTCCGAGGTGATGCGCACCCGCGAGAAGGACGTGCCAGATTTCACCGCCCGCGTCTCGCTCGCCGGCGCCGAGGTGGCCTCGGCGCGCTTCGCCGGCCGGAGCGCCGAGGCGGTGCGGAAGGAGGTCCCCATGGCGCGGCTGCCGCGCGGCGGCGGGGCGCTCGAGTTCGCGCGCGACGGCGCGGCGGGCGTCCTCTACTACGGCGCGGTGCTGCGCTGGGCGCCCGCCGAGCTGCCGCGGGAGCCGCTCGAGCGCGGCATCCACGTGCAGCGCTGGATCGAGCCGTACGGCGGCGGGGGCCAGGTCCGCGCGGTCGCGGCCGGCGAACTGGTGCGGATCCGGGTGCGGCTCGGGACCTCGCAGGAGCGCCACCACGTGGCGGTCTCGGTGCCGGTGCCCGCCGGGCTGGAGATCGTGGACACCTCGCTCGCCACCACCGCCGCCGTGCCGGCCGCGCCGGCGCCCGGCCACCGAGACGACGGCGAGGAGGCCGAGGGCTACGCCTGGGAGTCGGCGGAGGATCTGTCGGAGGAGGAGGCCGGGCCGCCGGAGGGCTGGGCCTTCCGCTTCTGGAGCCCGTTCAACCACCAGGAGCGGCGGGACGACCGGCTGGTGCTGTTCGCCGACGCGCTGCCGCCGGGGCTCCACGTGGCGACGTTCGTGGCGCGCGCCACCACGCCCGGCACGTTCCTGCTGGCGCCGGCCCGGGCCGAGGAGATGTACGCGCCGGAGGTGTTCGGGCGCTCCGACGCGGGCACGTTCGAGGTGCGGGCCGGCGGCGGCCGCTAGGGGGCCGTGGTGCGGGAGGCGCTCCAGCGGGCCGCGAGGGCCGTGCGACGCGCCCTGGCCCGGCTCGCGGCGGCGCTCGCCGGCCTCTCCGCGGTGGCGGCGCTCGCGGCCGCGGTGTTCGTGGCCTGGCCGCTGCCGGACGGCCTCCTCGAGCGCCGGCCGGTCGCGGCGGTGCGCTTCACCGACCGCGACGGCGGCCTCCTGCGCGAGGTGGCCTCGCGCGCCGACGGGCGGAGCGTGCCGTTGCCGCGCGGCGAGCCGGTGCCGCCGCGGGTCCGTGCGGCGTTCCTCGCCGCCGAGGACGCGCGCTTCGACCGTCACCCGGGCGTGGACCCGCTGGCGGTGGCCCGCGCCGGCTGGCAGCTGGTCCGGTACCGGCGCGTGGTGTCGGGCGCGTCCACCCTCACCATGCAGCTCGCCCGCGCGCTCGTCCCGCACCCGCGCACCGCGGCCGGCAAGGCCGTCGAGGCGCTGTGGGCGCTCCGCCTCGAGGCGCACCTCGGCAAGGACGAGCTCCTGCGCGCCTACCTCGACCGCGTCCCGCTGGGCGGCGACCTGTTCGGCGTGGAGGCCGCGGCCGGGCTCTACTTCGGGCGGCCGGCGCGGACGCTCTCCGCGGCGCAGGCGGCGCTGCTCGCCGGGCTGGCGCGCGCGCCCTCCGCGCTCGACCCGCTGCGGCGCCCGGAGGCCTCGCGCGAGCGCGCCCTGGCGGTGCTCGGCCGGATGGAGGCGCTCGGGCTCGTCGGCGCCGAGGAGGCGCGGCTGGCGCGGGACGCGCCGCTCGACCTCGCCGCGCCGGCGCGGAGCTTCGAGGCGCCGCACCTGGTGGACGCGCTCTCGGCCCGGCTGGGCGCGCTGGGCCTCGACGGCGCCGCCGAGGTCGAGACCGCGATCGATCGCGGCCTGCAGCGCGACGTGGAGGAGATCGTCCGCGCCGAGCTGGCCGGCGACCCGCGCCTCGGCAACGCCGCGGTGATCGTCGTGGACAACGCGAGCGGCGAGGTGCTCGCGTACGTGGGCTCGGTGGACTTCCTCGACGCCGCCGGCCTCGGCCAGAACGACGGCGTGCGGGCGCGCCGCCAGCCGGGCTCGGCGCTGAAGCCGTTCGCCTACGGCCTGGCGCTCGCGCGCGGCTGGACCGCGGCGTCCGTCCTCTCGGACGTGGAGGTGCGGCTCGCCACCCCGACCGGCGACTGGGTCCCGCGCAACTACGATCGGCGGGCGCACGGCCCGGTCCCGCTCCGCGCCGCGCTGCAGAACAGCTACAACGTGCCCGCGGTGCGGCTCGCCGAGGCGCTCGGGCCGGAGCGGGTGCTGCGCACGCTGCGGGCGGCCGGGTTCGAGTCGCTGGCCGACGGCGCCGACCGCTACGGCGCGGGCGTCGTGCTGGGGAACGGCGACGTGACGCTGCGCGAGCTGGCGCGCGCGTACCGCGGACTCGCCCGCGGCGGCGTGCTGGAGCCGCTCCGCGAGGTGCGGGCCGCGCGCGACGCGGCCGGGCGGCCGCTGCCGGTGGGGCGCGAGCTCGCGCCGCGGCGCTTCCTGCCCGCGGGCGCGGTGGCGCTGCTCGCCGACATCCTCTCCGACGAGGCGGCGCGGGCGCCCGCCTTCGGCGTGCACAACGCGCTCCGGCTGCCGTTCCCGGTGGCGGCCAAGACCGGGACCTCGCGCGCCTACGTGGACAACTGGACCGCCGGCTACACCGCGGAGCGGACCGTGGCGGTGTGGGCGGGGAGCTTCGACGGGCGGCCGATGCAGGGCGTGTCGGGGATCACCGGGGCCGGACCGGTCTTCGCCCGGGTGATGGTGCGCGCCATGCGCGGGCTCGAGCCCGCGCCGCTGGTGGACCGCCGCCGCTTCGTCCGCGCGCGCGTGTGCCCGCTCACCGGCCTGCGCGCGGGGCCCGGCTGCCCGGGCGCGCTCGACGAGGTGTTCCTGCCCGGCACCGCGCCCTCGGCGCCCTGCGCCGCGCACGCGCACGGCCCCGGCGCGCCGGTGGCGCTCGCGCCGGAGCTGCTCGCCTGGGCGCGGGCCGAGGGGATCGCGGCGGTGGCGGACGGGCGGGCCCCGGGCGACGCCGGCGCCGGCGCACCGCGGGTCCTCCTGCCCGCCGACGGCGACGAGTACCTGGTCGAGGCCGGGTATCCGGAGGGCGCGCAGGGCATCCCGCTCCGGCTGGCGCTGCCGCCGGGGACCGCGCGCGCGGAGGTGCGGGTGGGGGAG
>NZ_BAZG01000089.1 GCF_000964525.1 Anaeromyxobacter sp. PSR-1 | reverse complement strand
GGGTCCGCGGCGGGCACCTCCAGGCCACCCTGGACCTCTCCGCCGTGTTCCCCGCGGCGCTCGAGAAGCAGCTCGGCAACGGCCTCACCAACCTCGTCGCCATCTACGTCACCGTGTCGCGCGAGGAGGGCGGCCCGCCGGCGGCGCTCTACGGCGAGGTGGTCGAGATCCTGTTCGACGTCTGGGAGGAGACCTACGCGGTGACGGTGAAGGACTGGCGCACCCCCGCGGGCGCCCGGCGCGTGCTGCCCGACTACGCGGCGCTGCGGCGCCTGCTGTCCGACGCGCGCGAGGTGGACCTGGGCGCCGTGGGGGCCCTGCCGCCGGGGCCGCTGGTGGTGGAGGCGCGGGTGGAGGTGAACCCGGTGTCGCGGGAGCAGCTCCAGCGGACGCGCGAGTACATCGCGAACCCCACCGCCGGCGCCCGCGCGGGCGGCGGCGGGGGCGGCGGCTCGCGCAGCGTGCTCGGGGCGGTGGCGAGCTTCCTGCTCCGCGACCCGGACCCCGGCACCGACGTGCACCTGCTCCGCTCGGCCCCGTTCACGCTCGCCCAGGTGGGCGCCCGATGAGCCGCCCCCGCCCCGCCCGCGCGCCCGCGGCGGCGGCCGCGCCCGGCCGGCTCCGCCGGCTGCTCGGCCACCTGCGCATGTCGCGCTTCGAGGCGCGCATCACGCTCGCGCTGGTGATCGCGGCCAGCCTCCCGCCCCTCGGCGCCATCCTGCTCGCCGGCCGGCTCGCCCAGGAGAACCTGACCCTCGGGCTCGATCCGCGCGTCGTGGACCGGCTGGAGTCGATCCCGTCGCTCTACGGCGACCTGTTCCAGGCGCGCAAGGCGCTCTACGCCGAGCAGGCGCGCGCGCTCGCCCGCGGGCTCCCGCGCGACCCCGCCGCCGGCTCCGCCTACCTGGCGAGCGCCCTGGAGCGGACCCCGCGCCTGCGGCGGGTGATCTGGACCGGGCGCGACGGCCAGGTGGTGAGCGAGGCGGAGACGCAGGCGCCGAACCCCGAGGGCGAGTGGCGCGAGGCGCCGGCGCGGGTGGGCCTGCCCGGCGGCGGCCAGCTCGAGTGCGTGTTCGCCATCGAGGCCCGCTACTTCGCCGAGGTGGCGGAGTCCCGCGAGCTGGCGGAGCTGGTGCAGAACGTGGAGCGGCTGCAGGCGGAGATCCGCCGCAGCTACGTGCGCGCGTTCGGGCTGCTGCTGGTGGCCTGGGCGGTGGTGGCCGCCGGGGTGGGGTTCTGGCTGGCCCGCCGGACCACCCGGCGCGTGTCCGACCTGGTGCGCGCGGTCCGGCGGCTCGCGGCCGGCGACCTCTCGGTGCAGGTGGACCCGGGCCGCCACGCCGACGAGGTGGCCGGGCTGGCGCGCGCGTTCAACGCGATGGTGCGCGAGGTGCGCGAGAGCCGCGACCGCATCGTGTACCTGGAGAAGATCTCCGGGTGGCAGGAGGTGGCGCGCCGGCTCGCCCACGAGATCAAGAACCCGCTCACCCCCATGCAGCTCGCCTTCCAGCAGCTCGAGGCGCGCTGGAAGGCGACGCCGGGCGGCGACGCGGCCTTCGGGAAGCTGCTCGCGGACGCGGGCGAGATCGTGCGCGAGGAGATCGGCACGCTGCAGCGGCTGGTGGAGGAGTTCTCCGGCTTCGCCAAGCTGCCGCAGGTGAGGCCCGAGCCGTCCGACCTGGGCGAGTTCGTGGAGGAGTTCGTGCGCACCAGCCCGCAGGTCACCGAGGCGGCGGACGTGGACGTGGTCCGCGCCAGCCCCAGCTGCCCGGTGGGGCTCGACCGCGCGCTCATGCGCCGCGTGCTGGCGAACCTGTGCGCGAACGCGATCGAGGCGGCGCGGCCCGGGCGCGCCCGCGTCCACCTCGGGGTGGCGCGCACCCGCGACCGGGCGGTGCTGACGGTGGCGGACGAGGGGCCGGGGATCGAGCGCGAGCTGCGCGAGCGGATCTTCGACCCCTACTTCACCACCAAGGGCACCGGGACCGGCCTCGGGCTCGCCATCGTGAAGAAGATCGTCCTGCAGCACGGCGGGGAGATCCAGGCCGGGGAGCGGCCCGGGGGCGGCGCGTCCTTCACGGTCGCGCTGCCGCTCGCCCCGGCGGGCGAATCGACCGGCGCGGACGGGCGGGCGCGCGGTTAGAATCCGCGCCATGCCCTACGACCTGACCGACCGCCTCGCCCTCGTCACCGGCGCGACCTCCGGGATCGGCGCGGCCTGCGTGGACGCGCTCGTCGGCGCCGGCGCGCGCGTCGTCGCCGCCGCCCGCCGCGCCGATCGCCTCGACGCGCTCGCCGCGCGCCACGCCGGCCGCGTCCACCCGCTCGTGCTCGACGTGCGCGACCGCGCCGCGGTGGAGGCGAGCCTCGCCACCCTGCCCGCCGCCTGGAGCGAGGTGGAGGTGCTGGTGAACAACGCCGGGCTCGCGCTCGGGCTCGAGCCGGCGCAGCGCGCCTCGGTGGACGAGTGGCAGACGATGATCGACACGAACTGCACCGGCCTGGTGGTGGTCACGCGGGCGCTCTTGCCGGGCATGGTCGAGCGCGGCCGCGGCCACGTGGTGAACGTCGCCTCGGTGGCCGGAACCTACCCGTACCCCGGCGGCAACGTCTACGGCGCCACCAAGGCGTTCGTGCGGCAGTTCACGCTCAACCTCAAGGCCGACCTGATCGGCACCGGCGTGCGCGCGACCTCGGTCGAGCCGGGCATGGTCGAGACCGAGTTCTCGCTGGTGCGCTTCTCCGGCGACGCCGGGAAGGCGAAGCAGGTCTACCACGGCATGCAGCCGCTCGGCCCCGAGGACGTGGCCGACGCGATCCTCTGGTGCGTGAGCCGCCCGCCGCACGTGAACGTGAACGCGCTCGAGCTCATGCCCGAGCGGCAGGCGTTCTCGCCCTTCGCGGTGAAGCGCGGGTAGCCGGTCCCACGATCATCCGCTCGCCCCGAGCCCGTCGAGGGGCGGGCGGACGCCGGGCGCCGCGGTCAGTCGGCGCCGCCCGCCTCCGCGCCGCTCACCGGCCAGCCGATCTCGTCGGCCACCGGCTCGAGGTCGCGGCGCAGCTTCTCGAGCGCCCGGATCTCGAGCTGGCGGGCGCGCTCGCGCGAGAAGCCGAAGTGGTGGCCGAGGTCGCGCAGCGTCTCCTTGCCCTCGCCCATGATCCGCGCCTCGACGATGTGCCGCTCGCGCGGGTCGAGCCGCCCCATGGCCTCGGACACCCGGCGGGCGAGCAGCGCGTCCTCCTCGGCGCGCGCCAGCTCCTCGTCCTGCGGCTCGCCGTCGGCGGGGGTGAACTCCAGGTGCGTGCTGGTCCCGTCGGCGACCGGGGCGTCGAGCGAGAGGTCGCGGCCCTCCATGCGCTGGGTCATCTCGACCACGTCGCTCGGCCGCACGCGGAGCTTCTTGGCGACGAGCGCGACGTCGATGCCCTCCTCGGCCAGGCCGGCGCCGGGGGTGAGCCGCTCGATCTCGTGCCGGGTGCGGGCCAGCGAGAAGAAGAGCTTACGCTGCGCCTGCGTCGTGCCGATCTTCACGAGCGACCACGACTTCAGGATGTGGTTCTGGATGTAGGCGCGGATCCACCACACCGCGTACGAGATGAGCCGGATCTCCTTGTCCGGATCGAACTTCTGCACCGCCTTCATCAGGCCGATGTTGCCCTCCTGGATGAGGTCGGCCATGCGCAGCCCGTAGGACCGGTACTCGAAGGCGACCTTCACCACGAAGCGGAGGTTCGCCTCCACCAGCCGGTGGCCGGCGCGGGTGTTCCCCTCGTCGCGGAACTGGCGGGCGAGCCGCCGCTCCTCCTCCACCGTGAGGAGCGCGACGCGGTTGATCTCGCGGAGGTACTGGTCGAGGGTGCTGCTCGCGGTGCTCGGTCGGTTCATCTCTCCTCCAGGGTGGGATTGCTCGTCCAGGGTGGGAAAGCTCGTGGCCCGGTCCCGCCCCAGCAACCCCCGTGCCCGCGCCGGGATCGCCGCCGATCGCACGCCGGCGGCGGCGTCGAGCCTCGATCCCCGGCCGTGCCTGTAACTTCGACGCGGGCGATCCGGTAAGCGCGACAGGTGCGCCGGCTCGGGGGCACACCCCGCGTGCGGGCTGGCGTGCGGCCCGTGGGCGGAAGGCCGCGCTCGCGCTCGCCCGGCGCGGCGCCGCCCAGGGGCATTCACGCAGGGTGATGCCTACATCCCCGAACGAGTCCGCCCCGCTGCCCACCGGGGCGCTAGAAGACCGCTTCGTCCGCGCCCGCTCCGGGCGCGATCGAAAGGAGCCCCGGATGCCGTCCGCCTCACGCCCCCTCGCGCGCCTCGCCGCGCTCGCCCTCGCGGCGCTCGCCGCCGCGCCCCTCGCCGCCTCCGCCCAGCCGAAGGCCGCGCGCGGCAAGACCGAGGTCACCTGGTACGGCCACGCGGCCTTCGTGGTGACGACGCCCGGCGGCACCGTGCTCGCCATCGATCCGTGGCTCTCGAACCCCAAGGCGCCCGAGCCCGGCCTCGCCGGGAAGCTCCCGAAGGTGGACTACATCCTCGTCAGCCACGGCCACTTCGACCACGTGGGCGACGCCATCGCGATCGCGAAGCGCACCGGGGCGAAGCTCATCACCAACTTCGACCTGGGGAGCTCGCTCGTCGCGGCCGGCTACCCGAAGGACCAGGCCGGGATGGAGACGCTCGGGAACATGGGCGGCACGATCCAGGCCGGCGACGCCGCGGTCACCATGGTCGCCGCGGTCCACAGCTCCGGGTTCGCCGACGACAAGGGCGCCGTGCACCCCGGCGGAAACCCGATGGGCTTCGTGATCCAGGTGAAGGGCGGCCCGACGATCTACCACACGGGCGACACCGACCTGACGCAGGACATGAAGCAGCTCCCGGAGCGCTTCGGCCGGGTGGACGTGATGCTGACCTGCATCGGCGGCCACTTCACCATGGACCCGAAGGCCGCCGCGATCGCGGTGAGCTACGTGCGGCCCCGCACCGTGGTGCCCATGCACTTCGGCACGTTCCCGGCGATCGCGGGGACGCCGGAGGAGCTGCGGGCGGCGCTGAAGGGCAAGGCCGAGGTGCGGGTGCTCGAGCCGGGCAAGCCGGCGGGGTTCTAGGCGCCTCGGCGGGCGCGCGCCGGCGGCCCCCGGCGCGCGCCGCCCCGTCACGCCGCCAGCGGGAACATCCCGCGGGTCTGCTTCGCCACCAGGCTGGCGTAGTGGCCGCCGCGGGCGACCAGCTCGGCGTGCCGGCCCTGCTCGACGATGCGCCCCTCGCGCAGCACCACGATCCGGTCCGCGTCCACCACGGTGGAGAGGCGGTGCGCGATGACGAGGGTGGTGCGGCGCCGGGAGACGCGGGCCAGCGCCTCCGAGACCAGCGCCTCCGACTCGGCGTCGAGCGCCGAGGTGGGCTCGTCGAGGATGAGGATCGCCGGCTGCTTCAGCAGCGTGCGCGCGATCGAGACGCGCTGGCGCTCGCCCACCGAGAGCCGGCTGCCGCGCTCGCCCACCACCGTGTCGTAGCCCTGCGGCAGCCGCACGATGAAGTCGTGGGCGTTGGCGGCGCGCGCGGCCGCCTCGATCTCGGCGCGGGTGGCGCCCGGCCGGCCGTAGGCGATGTTGGCGAGGACCGACTCGTTGAACAGCAGCGAGTCCTGGAACACCACGCCGATCTGGCGCCGGAGCGCCACCTGCTTGAGCTTGCGGACGTCGATGCCGTCCACCCGCACCACGCCCTCGGTCGGATCGTAGAAGCGCTGCACCAGCGACACCAGCGTGGACTTGCCCGAGCCGGACGGGCCGACGATGGCGACGCGCTCGCCCTCGCGGACGTGCAGGTCCACGCCGTCGAGGAGCGGCGGGCCGCCGCCCGGGTAGGCGAAGCGCACGCGCTCCCAGCGCACGTCGCCGCGCAGGCGCACCATCTCGCGCGCGTCCGGCGCGTCGCCGAGCAGGTCCTGCGCGTCGAGGATCGCGTACACCTCCTCGACGGACACCTGCGCGGTGCGGAGCGTCTTGTAGACGCCGGCGAGGCCCAGCACCGGGCCGAACAGGCCGCCCACGTAGCCGAGGAACGCCACCAGCGTGCCGGCGGTCATCTGCCCGCGCAGCACCAGCACCCCGCCCAGCGTCAGCGCGGCCACGCGGGCCGCGATCTGCACCAGGTTCTGCGCGGCGCCCACCCCGGCGTCCACGCCCACGCCGCGGATCACCACCTCGTTGGCCGAGTTCACCTCGTCGAGGAAGCGGCGCTTCTCCGCCTCCTCCATGGTGAAGCTCTTCACCGTCACGATGCCGGAGAGCACCTCGTTGAACCGCGAGTAGATGTGCACCCAGCGGTCCAGCAGCGTGCGCTCGCGGCGCGTCTGCATGGGCGCGGCCAGCCGCGCGATGAGCGCCGGGAGCGGCGCGAACGCCAGCACCAGCAGCGCCAGCCGCCACTCCAGCCGCAGCATCACCACCACCGAGAGCACCAGGTACGCCGCGGCCGGCACCACGTTGAACGCGAGGTCGGAGAGCGCGCCCACCAGCCCCTGGATCGAGCGATCGAGCCGGGTCATGAGCGCGCCGACGCCCTCGGCGCGGTGGAACGTGAGCGGGAGCCGGTGCAGGCGCTCCACGGTGGCCTCGGTGAGGCGGTACTGGATGCCGATGCGGGTCCGCCAGGTGAGCCAGTTCGAGGTGGCCGTGAACGCCTCGCGCAGCAGGCCCAGCACCACCAGGGCGAGGATGCCCTCCCCCAGGCGGCGGCCGCCCTGCCCGAGCGCGAGCGCGTCCCAGCCGCGCGCCAGCGCGAGCGAATCGAAGATGCGCTTCAGCGCCAGCGGCTCGGCCGCGTTCACGCCCGCGAGCGTCAGCGCCACCAGCAGGATGCCGGCGATGGGCAGGCGGAACGGGACCAGGAACTCGGCCGCGCGCAGCAGCCCGCCCCGGCGGCGCCCGGCGCGGCCGGGGGGATGGGCGGCAGCGGTCGTGGTCACGCCCCCCGGAACCCGCCGGCGCCCGGGCGTCTTCCCGCGGGGCGTGGCCGGCGCGGGCGGGCGCGCGCACGCCCGCCCGGTCAGCCGGCGAGGAAGGTCGCGACCACCCGGTAGCGCGGGAGGTGGCGGCAGACGATCCGCACCGTGGAGAGGAGCGGCACCGCCAGGAACAGCCCCACCGGCCCCCACAGCCAGAACCAGAACAGCGAGCCGAGGAAGACCACCAGCGGCGAGAGCCGCAGCTGCTTCCCGAGGAACACCGGGTCCACCACGTTCCCCTGCACGTTGACGAGGGCGAGGTAGATCGCGGCCACCAGCGCCACGTCCTTCACCGTGCCGTACTGCAGGAGCGCCATGGCGGCGGGCAGGAACAGGCCCAGCGCCGGCCCGACGTACGGGATGAAGTGCAGGAGCGCGGTGGTGATCCCCCAGATGGCGGCGTGCTCGAGCCCGTACAGCGCGTACACGCCCCAGGTCACCAGGCCCAGGATCGCGTTCAGCGCCACCCGGTTCAGCATGTACTGCTCCACGTCGCGGTGGAGCTCCTCCAGCGCGGCGAGGACCCGGGCCCGCCCGCCCGGGCGGCGCTCGGCGCGGGCGAGCAGCTTCGCGCGGAAGCGCGGTCCCTCCGCCAGCGTGAAGTACAGGACGAACACCACCACCGTCGCCTGGCCGGCCAGCGTGAGCGCGCCCTGCGCGGTGCCGACGAGCAGCGTGGCCCAGGGCACCGTCTCCTGCACCTTCACCTCGCCCGGGCGGCGCGGCGTCTGGACCAGCTGCTCGGACTGCGCCTGAAGGTGCGCCGCGTGGCGCCGGATCCCGGCGGCGGCCTCGCGGAGCCGCCCCTCGTAGCCGGGCAGCTCGTCGGCGAAGGCGGCGATGCGATCCCAGAGCACCCAGCCGATGGCGGCGAGCACCGCCACCGTCAGCAGCGTGCCCGCGATCGCGGCGAGCGTGCGCGAGAGCCCGCGCCGCTCCAGCGCCGCGACCAGCGGGTGGACCGAGAGCGCCAGCGTGACGCCGAGCGCCGTCGGCACGAGCAGGTCGCGCGCCACCCACAGGAAGCCGAACCCCGCCGCCACCGCGAGCACGGTCAGCGCGCGCGCCGCGGCCCGGGCCTCGTGCCCGCCCGGCGCCGGCGGCGGCGCGGCGGCGCTCACCCCAGCCCCGCCGCGATGGCGAGCAGCGCGTCGGCGCGGTGCGCGCAGGTGTGGCGCGCGCGGACGGTCTCGAGCCCGTTCGCGGCCAGCTCCCGCGCCAGCCCCGGCTCCGACAGCACCGCGCGCAGGTGGCGCGCCATCTCGGCGCCGTCGCGCGCGACCAGGAAGTCCACCCCGGGGCGGAACAGCCGCTCGGCGTCCCGCCACGGCGCGCTCACCAGCGGGACCCCGCAGGCGAGCGCCTCGAACGGCCGGATGGTGGGGATGCCCGGCAGCGCCTCGGCGTACGGCCGCCGCGGCACGTGCACGGTGACGCGGTGGCGCGCGAGCACCTCCGGGGCACGGTGGTTCGGCAGGTAGCCGCGGTAGGCGATCCCGGCGGCGGCGAGCGCGCGCAGGCCGGCCTCCGGGTAGCGCACGCCGTGCACCGTCGCGGAGATACCGAGCGCCCGCACCGGCCCGAGCAGGAACTCGGCCAGCTCGGCGGTGCGCTCCTCGTCGCCCCAGTTCCCCACGAACACCAGGTCGCCCTCCGGCGCCCCGGCGCGCGGGTGGAAGCGGCGGACGTCGGCCGCCTCGTGCCAGGTGAAGGCGCGCCCCTCGAAGCCGCGCGCGCGCCAGATCCCGGCCAGCACCTCGCCGAACGCGAGCACGCCGTCGTAGCGGGACAGGTCGAAGCGGGCCAGCTCGCCGGGCGCGGTCACGGCGCGGTGGTGCGTGTCGTGGAACAGGAGCCGGAGCGACGGACGCCGGGCGCGCTCGGCGCCGACCCGCGCCACCACCTCGGGGTCGTTCCACTCGTGCACGAGCGCCAGGTCCACGCCGTCCAGCGCCTCGGCCGCGTCGAGCGCGCCGGGCGCGTAGGTGCGGACCGGGAGCTCCGGGTAGGCCTCGCGCCACGCCTCGAGCGCCGCGGCGCCGTGGTCGCGCACCAGGTTCTCCGCGCTCCAGGCGCCGAGCGCCTCCCAGGCGGTGACGGCGTGGCCGCGGTGGACCAGCTCCGAGGCGACCCCGCGCAGGAAGTGGGCGTTCCCGTGGTTCCAGTCGGAGCGGAGCGAGTGGACGAAGAGCGCGATCTTCACGGCCGGGCTCCGGCGCGGGCGGCGAGCCCGCGGTAGAGGTCGAGGTACGCGTCCGCCATCGGGCCGGGCCCGAGCCGGAGCGCGCGCGTCCGGGCGCGGACCGCGAGCGCCTCGCGCCGCCCCGGATCTCCGCAGAGCCTGCGCAGCGCCGCGGCGAGCGCCGCGTCGTCCCGGGGCGGGACCCACTCGGCGCAGCCGTCCCAGGTCTCGCGCAGGCTCTCGAGGTCGGCGAGCACCAGCGCGCACCCCGCCAGCGCCGCCTCCAGCACCGCCAGCCCGAACGGCTCGTAGCGGGCGGGGTGCGCGAACACCGCCGCGCGCGCGAGCCAGGCGGCGAGGTCCGCCTCCTCGAGGCGCCCGAGCAGGTGGGCGGGCCCGGGCGGCAGCGCGCGCGGGGTCGGATCGCCGGTGGCGGGCCCGGGCGGCGGCGCATCCGTCCCCCCGGGCGCGCGGGCCTCGCCCGCGATCGCCACCGGCCACGGGAGCCTGGGCGCGACCCGCGCCAGCGCCGCCGCGCCCTTCGCCTCGTCCCAGAGGCGGCCCGCGCCCATGACCAGCGCCGCCTTCTCGCCGGGCGGGAAGCGCGCCGGGTCGCGGCCGTTCGGGATCACCGCCGGCGGCGCCAGCGGGCCGTGGTGGCGCGCCAGCGCGCGCGCCATGGCGGCGCTGGGGGCGGCGACCGCGTCCGCCGCGGCGAGGCCCTCGCGCACCGCGCTGCGGTAGCGGTCCCATGCCGACGGCGGCGGCTCGCCGCGGACCGCCTCGTACCAGGAGACCACGCAGGAGTGGCCCACCACCAGGCGCGGCGCGCGGAACGGGAGGCGGCCGTGCGCGAACGCGCCGAGGTGCACCACGTCCGGGCGCTCGCGCCGCTCGATCCCGAGCAGCCACTCGCCGGCGCGGGCCACGTCGTCCCAGGGCTCGTCCATCCACTCGAGCCGGAAGCCGGCCTCCTCGTGCACCAGCCCCGGGACGGCGCGCAGCCGCCGGCGCGCGCCCTCCGGCACCGGGCCGCCCTCGGTGGCGAGCACCACCGCGGCGCCGCGGGCCGCCAGGGCCGCCGCGAGCTCCAGCGCGTAGGTGAGGACGCCCCCCACCGCGTCGGCGTGCAGGAGGATCTTCACGGTCGGTCACGCCTCGTAGATCCGGTCCAGGGTGGCCTGGACGTCGAGGATCGACTCGACCGCCGGGTCGTAGCGGCCGCCCGCCGCGAGCGCGCGCGCCCAGGCCACCGCGGCCCGGCCGCCCCACGCGTCGGGCGGGGCGGCCAGCAGCTCGCGGCGCGTGCCGTGGAAGCGCTCCACCAGGAAGTCGTAGAAGGACCCGTGGACGTTGCGGAGCGCCGCGCCGCCCCGGGTGCCGTAGAACGCGGCCTCGATGGCGCAGTCCTGGCCGGCGGAGAGGCGCCACGAGCAGGAGAGCTGCACGGCGGTGCCGTTCCCCAGCTCGAGCTGGGCGGCGGCGTAGTCCTCCACGAGGCCGCTCTCTCGGCCGCGCAGCCGCTTCCCGCCCGAGCGCAGCGTCGCGCTCACCGTGTCCACCCCGGGACCGCCCAGCGTCCAGAGCGCCAGGTCCACCAGGTGGATCCCGAGGTCCACCAGGCAGCCGCCGCCGGAGAGGCGCGCGTCGTAGAACCAGGACTTGTCCGGCCCGTACGCGTTGTGGAAGGAGAGGTGCGCGGCGTACACCTCGCCGAGCGCGCCCTCCGCGACGAGCGCGCGCACCCGGTCCATGCCCGCCACGTGGCGGTACGAGAGGTCCACGCCGAGGAGCCGGTCGGCGGCGCGCGCCGCCTCCACCACCCGCCGCGCCTCCGGCGCGGTCCGCGCGAGCGGCTTCTGGCAGAACACCGCCACCCCGCGCCGCAGCGCCCGCACCGCCTGCTCCGCGTGCAGGGCCGACGGCGTGGCGATGACCACCCCGTCCACGCCCAGGTCGAGCAGCGCGTCGAGGTCGGGCACCACCAGGCAGCCGTCCAGCGCCGAGGCGGCCTCGCGGGCCGCGGCGGCGCTCGGATCGGCGAGCGCGGCGGCGGTGGCCGCGCCGGACTCGAGGATGGCGCGCAGGCGGTGCCGGCCGATCCAGCCGACGCCGAGGAAGCCGAGCCGCGGGCGCGCCGGGCCGGCCGATGGGTACGCGATCATGGGGTGACGAGGGCCTTCACGAAGCCGTCCGGCCGCTCCTCCATCGCCTGGAATGCGTCGGCGAGCCGGTCGAGCGGAAAGCTCCGGTAGAGCGGCCCGGGATCGAGCCGCTCCTCCGCCACCAGCCGCGCCGCCGCGAGGACCCCCTCCCGCTGGACCGCGAGATCGCGCTCGTGGGCGTTCACGACGTCGATCCCGCGCCAGTTCCACGACTGCATGTCCACGGTCCGGGGGCCGTCCTGGTGGTAGCCGGCGATGGCGAGCCGCCCGCCCTCGGCCACCAGCCGGGAGGCGAGGTCCAGCGCCTCCTGCGAGCCGATCGCCTCGACCACCACCTCGCACATGCGCCCGCCGGTGAGATCCCGGACGCGCGCCTCGGCGGCCCCGGGATCGCCGGTCGGGATGGCCTCGTCCGCCCCGAAGCGCCGCGCCAGCCCGAGCGACGTCTCCCGGCGCGAGAGCGCCAGCACCCGCGCCCCGGCCAGCGCCGCCAGGCGGAGGACCACCAGCCCGAGGAAGCCCGCCCCCACCACCGCCACCGTGTCGCCCTGCGCGATGGCGGCCCGGCGGAACACGTTCACCGCGCAGCCGAGCGCCTCGCCGGGGAACGCGCCGGCGACGCCGTCCGGGATGGGCAGGACGCGGTCGGCGGCGGCGAGGTCGTAGTCCGCGAAGGCGGCCCCGGAGAGCAGCGCCACCCGCTGCCCCTCCACCAGCCCCTCGACGCCCGCGCCCAGCCGCTCCACCACGCCCCAGCCCTCGTGGCCCGGCACGCCCGGCGCGAACGGATAGGTGAACCAGGCCCGCCCCTGCCACGGCGCCAGGTTGGAGCCGCACACGCCGCAGCCGTGCAGGCGCACCAGCACCTGCCCCGGCCCGGGCCGGGGCCGCTCCACCTCGGCGAGCTCGATCCGCCGCGGGCCCGCCAGCACCGCGGCGCGCATGCGCGCGGCCATCTAGGTCGCCGCCTCCCCGAGCGCGGCCGGGCGCTGCGGCCGCGCCGCCGCCGCGAGCCACGCGTGCAGACGCCCCACGCCCTCCCGGACGCCGGTGCGCGGCGCCCAGCCGGCCAGCGCCGCGAAGGCGGAGGGATCGGACACGTACCAGCGCTGGTCGGCGAGGCGCCACGGCTCGAGCGTCACCCGGGGGCGCACGCCCTCCAGCGCCTCGACGAGCTCGAGCAGCTCGAGCAGGCTCACCGTGTTGTCGGGTCCGCCCCCGAGGTTGAAGGCGCGCCCGGCCACCTCGCGCGGGCGCTCGCGCGCCGCCAGGAACGCGTCGAGCAGGTCCTCCACGAACAGGATGTCGCGCACCTGCTTCCCGTCGCCGTAGAGCGTGATGGGCCGCCGGGCCATGGCCTGGATGAGGAAGTGCGCCACCCAGCCCTGGTCCTCGGTGCCGAGCTGGTGCGGCCCGTAGATGCAGCTCATCCGGAACACGGTGGCGGGCACGCCGTAGGTGCGCGCCCAGTCGAGCACGTACTGCTCGGCGGCGCCCTTGGAGCAGCCGTACGGCGAGTGGAAGGCGAGGTTCCGCGCCTCGGAGATCCCGCGGTGCAGCCCCGGATCGACCGGAGCGTACCGCCGGCCGGCGTCCTCGAGGAGCACGTCCTCGAGCGCGCCGTAGACCTTGTTGGTGGACGTGAAGAGCACGAAGGGCGGCGGGTCCTGGCGGCGCACCGCCTCCAGCACGTTGAGGGTGCCGCGGGCGTTGACCTCGAAGTCCTGGACCGGGTCCACGAGCGAGGTGGTCACCGCCACCTGCGCGGCCAGGTGGAACACCGCCGCCGCGCCCTCCACCGCCCGCGCCGCCGCGCCCGGGTCGCGCACGTCGCCCGCGATCACCTCGAGCCGGTCGCCGTGCGTGGCGCGCAGCCAGGCCAGGTTCCGCTCCACCCCCGGGCGCGCCAGGCTGTCGAGGATCCGCACCCGCGTCCCGGACGAGAGCAGCCGGTGCGCGAGGTTCGCGCCGATGAACCCCGCCCCGCCCACCACCAGCACGCGCTCGGCGATCACAGCGACAGCCCCCGCGCGGCCAGCTCCGCGCTCGCCTCGCCCACCCGGTCGTGCGCGATCTGGCCCTCCAGCCACCCGGCCAGCTCCGCCAGCCCGTCGTCGAACGCCACCGCCGGCGCGTAGCCGAGCACGGCGCGCGCCCGCGAGATGTCCGCGAAGCAGTGGCGGATGTCGCCCACGCGGTACCGCTGCGTCACCTCGGGCCGGAGCTCCTCGCGGCCCAGCGCCACGGCCAGCCGCTCGGCCACCTCGAGGACGGTGAAGCTGCGGCCGCTGCCGACGTTCAGCACCTGCCCGGCCGCGCCCGGCACCGTCAGCGCCAGCCGGCAGGCCTCGGCCACGTCGCGCACCGACACGAAGTCGCGGCGCTGCACGCCGTCCTCGTTGACCAGCGGGGGACGGCCGTTGAGGTAGCGCGCCGCGAAGATGGCGAGGACGCCGGTGTACGGGTTCGAGAGCGCCTGGCGCGTGCCGTACACGTTGAAGAAGCGCAGCGCGACGGTGGCGATGCCGTACGCCTCGCCCACCAGCAGGCTCATCCGCTCCTGGTCGTACTTCGAGAGCGCGTAGATCGACGCGAGCGCCGGCGGCTTCGTCTCCGGCGTCGGCACCGGCTCGAGCGCCGCGCCGCCCTCCCCGGCCGGCTCCCAGCGCCGCGCCAGGAGCTGCGCCCGGGTCCGCTCCGCGGTGACCGGGCGGCCGCGCGCGTCGCGGTACAGCCCCTCGCCGTACAGGCTCATCGACGACGCCACCACGAGCCGCTCCACCGGGCGCTCGATGAGCGCCTGGAGCAGGGTGGCGGTCCCGAGGTCGTTCACGCCGACGTAGCGCTCCACCTCGTACATGCTCTGGCCGACGCCGACCGCCGCGGCGAGGTGCACCACCGCGTCCACCCCGCGCAGCGCGCGGCGCACCGCCTCCGGGTCGCGCACGTCGCCGACCTGCAGCTCCACCTCCCGGGCGAGGTAGGCGGGGCGCGCCGCGCCCGGGCCGTGCACCTGGGGTGAAAGGACGTCGAGCGCGCGCACGGCGTGGCCGTGCGCGAGCAGGTGGTCGGCCAGGTGCGACCCGATGAAGCCCGCGCCGCCGGTGATGAGGATCCTCCGTCCGCTCATGCGTGTGCCGTCCCTGGGCCCGCCCTCCGCTCCGTCCCCCGGGCGTGAAGGGCGGCCCTCCTCGCGAAACGTGCGGACAGGTGCGTGACCGGGCAACGTGCACGCCTCGCGGGGGAACGCTCCTCGGGCGTGCGGCGCAGCGCCGAGCGACGCCCGGCCGCTCGGCGCAGACTGCGGGCGGGGGATCGACACCCTAGATTTCGTCGAGCGGATGGCCCGGAGGCCGCCCGTCACACCCATGCCCGAACGGCTTCGGATCGCCTTCTTCGCCTCGAGCCTGGTGTCCGCCTACTGGAACGGGGCGGCCACCTACTACCGCGGGCTCGCCCGCGCGCTCCACGCGCGCGGCCACGCGCTCACCTTCTACGAGCCCGACGCGTTCGACCGTCAACGGCACCGGGACATCCCGGATCCACCGTACGCGCGCTCGGTGGTCTGGGATCCGGGCGATCCCGCCGCGCTGGAGCGCTGCCTCGAGGAGGCCGCCCGGGCGGATCTGGTGGTGAAGGCGAGCGGGGTGGGCGTCCACGACGCCCTGCTGGAGGCGCGGGTGGCGGGGCTGCGCCGGCCGGGGAACCGGGTGGCGTTCTGGGACGTGGACGCGCCCGCCACGCTGGCCCGCCTGGCCGCCGACCCGGCCGACCCGTTCCGCGCGCTGGTGCCCCGGTACGACCTCGTGTTCACGTATGGTGGAGGCGACCCGGTGGTCCGCGCCTACGCGGCGTGCGGCGCGCGGCGCTGCGTCCCGGTCTACAACGCGCTCGATCCCGCCACGCACCACCCGGCGGCGCCCGACCCGCGCTTCGAGGCCGACCTGGCGCTGCTCGCCAACCGCCTGCCCGATCGCGAGGCGCGCGTGGAGGAGTTCTTCCTGCGCCCGGCCGCGGCCCTGCCCGGGCGGCGGTTCCTGCTCGGCGGGGCGGGCTGGCAGGACCGGGCGGTGCCGCCGAACGTGCGGCGCGCCGGCCACGTGGGCACCGCCGATCACAACGCCTGGAACTCCACCGCGCTGGCGGTGCTGAACGTCTCGCGCGACAGCATGGCCGCGAACGGCTTCTCCCCCGCCACCCGCGTGTTCGAGGCGGCCGGCGCGGGCGCCTGCCTCGTGACCGACGCGTGGGACGGGATCGAGCGGTTCCTCGCGCCCGGCGAGGAGATCCTGGTCGCCCGCGACGGCGACGAGGTGGCCGCGCTGGTGGACGGGCTGGACGCGGCCCGCGCCCGGCGCGTCGGCGCCGCCGCCCGCCGGCGGGTGCTCGCCGAGCACACCTACGCGCAGCGCGCCGAGGTGGTGGAGGCCGCGCTGGGGGTGCCCGGCGTCCGGCCCGCCCCCGAGCGCGCCCTCGCCCAGGGCTGGGCCGAATGACGGCCGGCGCGCTCGACGTGGTGTTCGTGGGGCTCTCCATCACGTCGTCTTGGGGCAACGGGCACGCCACCACCTACCGCGCGCTGTGCCGCGCCCTCGCCGCCGCCGGGCACCGCGTCACGTTCCTGGAGCGCGACGTGCCCTGGTACGCCGCGAACCGCGACCTCGCCGCCCCCGCGTTCTGCCGGCTCGAGCTGTACCGGTCGGGGGCCGAGCTGCGCGAGCGGCTGGGGGAGACGCTCCGCCGCGCGGACCTCGCGGTGGTCGGCTCGTACGTGCCGGACGGCGTGGAGGTGGGCGCGCTGGTGCAGGAGCTCGCGCGCGGCGTCACCGCGTTCTACGACATCGACACGCCGGTCACGGTGGCCCGGCTCGTCCGCGGCGAGTGCGAGTACCTCACCCCGGCGCTCGTGCCCGGCTTCGACCTGTACCTGTCCTTCACCGGCGGTCCCATGCTCGCGCGCATCGAGCGCGAGCTGGGCGCGCCCGCCGCGCGGGCGCTCTACTGCAGCGCCGACCCGGAGGTGCACCGCCCGGCCGCCGCGCCCGGCGCGGCGCCGCGCTGGGACCTCGGCTACGTCGGCACCTACGGCGCCGACCGCCAGCCCGCGCTGGAGCGGCTGCTGCTCGAGCCGGCGCGGCGCCACCCCGGCCGCCGCTTCGTGGTGGCGGGCCCGCAGTACCCGCCCGGCCTCGACTGGCCCGCCA
>NZ_BAZG01000090.1 GCF_000964525.1 Anaeromyxobacter sp. PSR-1 | reverse complement strand
GCGAGCAGGTGAGGTAGCGGAGGCGATCGTCGCCCTGCACCACGCCGGCCACCGGCGGCGAGCCGCACACCGGGCAGCCGCCCTCCACCCGCGCCACCGTGGACGGGTCGAGCCGCGCGGCCCGCACGGTGGCGAGCACCTGCAGCGCGGCGCCGGCGAACGTCGCCGCGGCCAGGTCCTCGCCGCGGGAGGTCCCGGCGAGCGCGCCGGCCCGCGATGCGCCGGAGCGCCTCCGGCGCGGCGTCGCGGAGCCCGCGCACGGCCTCCGCGGCGGCGTCCGGCAGGCCGTCGGCGGGGAGCGCCGCGAGCAGCGCCCGGAGCACCGCGCCGAGCGCCGGGTCCGCGGGGAGCGCGTCGCGGTCCATGGGCCGGCCCGGCGCGCGCGGCGGCACGAAGCCCGGGACGGCCGCCGTCGCGGCGCGCTGCGCGCCGGCGAGCCGCCCCAGGAACGCGAGGAACGGATCGCCGCCGCGCTCCGCGGCGACGGCCTGGAACCGCGCGGCCCGGCCGGCGAACAGCAGGCCCGGGTCCGGGAGGCGCAGGTACGGGATCTCGACCCCGGGGAGCTGCACGAGCGTGTTCACGCCGCCTCCCCCGCGACCGCCGCCCCGCGCCGCCCCGTCACGGCCGCTCCTTGCCCGTCATCCGGGCGTACCAGCCCGGGTGATGGAAGCGCGCCCACGCGCCGGAGACGGTGCCCCGGGTCATGGCGCGCATCGAGCCCTTGGTCCAGTAGGCCGCGTACACGTGGACGCCGATGCCCACGAACATCACGAACGCGAGCCCGGCGTGGAGGACCGCGGCGAAGCGCCGGGCGCCGAGCGAGAAGGAGGGGGCGAAGTACGGGCGCCACAGCACGATCCCGGTGAGGAACAGCCCGGCGATCACCACGATCATCGACCAGTACATGAGCTTCTGGCCGGCGTTGTACTTCCCGTCCACGTAGGGATCGGCCGCCTTGTTCATGTAGGCGACCATCTGGCCCATCCACTTCTTGTCGCTGTCCGTCATGATGTTGTCGCGCCACAGCCGCAGCGCGTACGCGTAGAAGAGCACGAACAGCGCCACCCCGAGGAACGGGTGGAGCACCCGCATGAACGCGGCGCCGCCGAACAGCGCGCTCGTCCAGTAGAAGAACGGGTGGAACAGGGCGAGGCCGGACAGGAACAGCGCCACGTAGGCGACCGCCACGGCCCAGTGCGTGAGGCGCTCGCCGGTCGAGTAGCGCGGGACGACCTCCTGGCCCGGCGGCATCCGCATCGCAGGCATCATGACGGGTTCTCCTTGTGGTCCTCGTCGACCTCGATCGGCCCGACCTTCATGTAGTGGAAGAACCCGGCCACCACGACCGAGACCATGGTGAGGACGCCGAGCGTCTTCGCGACGCCGCTGCGCCACAGCGCCACCAGCGGCGACACGCGCGGATCCTTCGGCAGCCGGTACAGCTCCGGATCGCCGTGCGGCAGCACGAACAGCACGTGCGTGCCGCCCACGCCGGACGGGTCGTACAGCGCCGCCTTCTCGAAGCCGCGGGCCTTCAGCTCGACCAGCCGCTCGCCGGCGAGGTCCTTCATGTCCGTCTTGGTGCCGAACGCGAGCGCGCCGGTGGGGCAGGTCTTGACGCACGCCGGCTCGAGCCCGACCGAGACGCGGTCGGAGCAGAGCGTGCACTTGTACGCCTTCTGGTCCTTCATCGAGTAGCGCGGGATGTTGAACGGGCAGCCGGTCTGGCAGTAGCCGCAGCCGATGCACTGGTCCTGCTGGAAGTCCACGATCCCGTTGGCGTACTGCACGATCGCGCCGGGGGCCGGGCAGGCCTTCAGGCACCCGGGCTCGGCGCAGTGCAGGCAGCCGTCCTTCACGATGAGCCAGGCGAGCCCCTTGTCCGCCGGGAGCTCCTCCTCGTAGAAGCGCATCACCGTCCACGACTGCGCGGTGAGGTCGGCCGGGTTGTCGTAGTGCCCCGGGTTCACCCCGACCTCGTCGCGGAGGTCGTTCCACTCCATGCACGCCGACTGGCAGGCCTTGCAGCCGATGCACTTGGAGATGTCGATGAGCTTCGCCACCTCCAGCGCGCCGCGCGCCTGCGGCGGCGTGCTGGTGGAGGCGGACCGGTTGATGACGTCGAGCGACTGGAACGCCATGGCCGCCTCCTAGACCTTCCCCGCGGCGGCCTTCTCCACGTCCACCAGGAACGCCTTGAACTCGGGCGTCTGGGTGTTCGCGTCGCCAACGAAGGGGGTGAGGGTGTTCGAGATGTAGCCGGGCTTGGTGAGCCCGTCGAAGCCCCAGTGGATGGGGATGCCGACGGTGTGGACCTCCTGGCCCGCGATCTTGAGGGGCTTGATGCGCTTGGTGACCACGGCCTTGCCCACGATGCGCCCGCGCTTCGACCGGACCGCGACCGCGTCGCCGCTGCGGATGCCCTTCTTCGCGGCGAGCGCCTCGTCCAGCTCGATGAACAGCTCGGGCTGGAGCACCGCCGGGATGCGCGCGTGCTTGGTCCAGAAGTGGAAGTGCTCCACCACGCGGTAGGTGGTCGCCGCGTACGGGAACTCACCCGGCAGCCCGAGCTGCGCCTTGTCCTTCGCGTAGAGGCGCGCCGCCGGGTTCGGCCCGACCTTGGGGTGCAGCGGGTTCGCGCCGATGGGCGACTCGAACGGCTCGTAGTGCTCGGGGAACGGCCCCTCGGCCATCTTGTCGAGCGCGAAGAGCCGGCCCACGCCCTCCGGGTTCATGATGAAGGGCGACATGCCCTCCTCGGGCTTCGAGTCCACCTTGAAGTCCGGGACGTCGTGGCCCACCCACTTCGCGCCGTTCCACCACACCAGCTTGCGCTTCGGATCCCACGGCTTGCCCGACGGATCGGCCGAGGCGCGGTTGTAGAGCACGCGGCGGTTGGCCGGCCACGACCAGCCCCAGCCCGGCGTGACGCCGAGGCCGCTGGGATCGGCGGTGTCCCGGCGCGCCATCTGGTTGCCGGCCTGCGTGAACGAGCCGCAGAAGATCCAGCAGCCGCTGGCGGTGGAGCCGTCGTCCTGGAGGTGCGCGAAGGTCGCGAGCTGGTCGCCCGCCTTCGCGAGCGGCGGCGCCTTCGGATCCTTCGGATCGGGCACGTCCGCGAGCGCCTTGCCGTTGAACTCGCGCGCCAGCTCCTCTGCCGACGGGCGGTCGGGGATCTTGTAGTCCCAGGTCAGGTCCCGGATCGGGTCCGGGAACGCGCCGCCCTCCTTCGCGTAGAGGGTGCGAATCCGGTTGAAGATCGCGGCCATGATCTCCGGGTCGCCCTTGCCCTCGCCGGGCGGCTCCGCCGCCTTCCAGTGCCACTGCAGCCAGCGGCCGGAGTTGACGAGCGACCCCTCCTCCTCCGCGAAGCAGCTCGACGGCAGGCGGAAGACCTCGGTCTGGATCTTCGAGGGATCGACCGGGTTCAGGTCGCCGTGGTTCTGCCAGAAGTTCGAGGTCTCGGTGACGAGCGGGTCGATGCTGACCAGGAACTTCAGCTTGGACAGGCCCTCGAGCAGCTTGGCCTTGTTCGGCGCCGAGGCGAGCGGGTTGAAGCCCTGGCAGACGTACCCGTTGACCTTCCCCTCGTACATGAGGTCGAAGACCGCGAGGAGGTCGTAGACCTTGTCGAGCTTGGGCAGGTAGTCGTAGGCCCAGCCGTTCTCCTTGGTGGCCGCCTTGCCCCACCACGCCTTCATGAACGACACGTAGAACTTCGGGTAGTTCTGCCAGTAGCTCATCTGGTTGGGCCGGATGGGCTTCTGCGTGCGCTTGGCCAGGTAGGTCTCGACGTCGCCGTCCGCCTCGCGCGGCACGGTCATGTAGCCGGGCAGCAGGTCGGAGAGCAGGCCGAGGTCGGTGAGCCCCTGGATGTTGGAGTGGCCGCGCAACGCGTTCACGCCGCCGCCGGGCATGCCGACGTTCCCGAGCAGGAGCTGGATCATCCCCATCGTGCGGATGTTCTGCGCGCCCACCGAGTGCTGGGTCCAACCGAGCGCGTACAGGCTCGTCAGCGTCCGGTCCGGCGCCGAGGTGCTGGCGATCGCCTCGCAGATGCGCTGGAACGTGCCCTCGGGCACGCCGGTGACGTCCGCCACCATCTTCGGCGTGTAGCGCGCGTAGTGCCGCTTCATGAGCTGGTACACGCAGCGCGGATCCTGCAGCGTGGGGTCGATCTTCGCGAACCCGTCCGCGCCCATCTCGTACGACCAGCTCGACTTGTCGTAGGCGTGCTTCGCCTCGTCGTACCCCGAGAACAGGCCGTCCTCGAAGCCATAGCCCTCCTTCACGATGAAGGCGGCGTTCGTGTACGAGGTGACGTAGTCCTTCTGGATCGCGTCCTTCTCCAGCAGGTGGCGGATGACGCCGCCCAGGAACGCGATGTCCGAGCCGGGGCGGATCTGCGCGAAGACGTCGGCGACCGCGGCGGTCCGCGTGAAGCGCGGGTCCACCACGATGAGCTGCGCCTTGTTGTGCGCCTTGGCCTCGACCACCCACTTGAAGCCGCAGGGGTGGGCCTCGGCGGGGTTCCCGCCCATCACCAGGACGACGTTCGCGTTCTTGATGTCGACCCAGTTGTTCGTCATCGCGCCACGGCCGAACGTGGGGGCCAGACCGGCCACCGTGGGGCCGTGTCAAACACGTGCCTGGTTGTCGAACGCGACCCCTCCCATGGCGCGGAACACCTTGTGCGTGATGTAGCCGGACTCGTTCGACGAGGCGCTCGCGGCCAGCATGCCGACGGTGGGCCAGCGGTTCACCGTCACGCCGGCCGCGTTCTTCGCGACGAAGTGCTTGTCGCGGTCGTCCTTCATCAGGCGCGCGATCCGGTCGAGCGCCCACTCCCAGGTGACCCGCTCCCACTTGTCGGAGCCGGGCGCGCGGTACTCCGGGTAGCGCAGGCGGTTCGGGCTCTGGATGAAGTCGAGCAGCGACGCGCCCTTCGGGCAGAGCGTGCCGCGGTTCACCGGGTGGTCGGGATCGCCCTCGACGTGCATCACCGCGCTGTGCGCGTTCTTCGAGCGATCGCCGAGCGTGTAGAGGATGACGCCGCAGCCCACCGAGCAGTACGGGCAGGTGTTCCGCGTCTCGGCGGTGCGCGACAGCTTGAAGTTGCGGACGTCGGCGAGGACGCGATCCGGCGAGAAGCCCAGCGCGACCAGGCCGGTGCTGCCCACGCCGGCGGCGGTGAGCTGAAGGAACTGGCGTCGGGTGACGGACATGGCTCGAACCTCCAGGAGGTTCGATCTCCATAGCCCCGTCCCTCCGCGGATGGCAGAGGCCCGGCGTGGCCAGTTGGGGCACCCAGCATCATTTACGATTCGTGAACGACGTCGTGACGCGCGGCGCCATGGGCCGTGCGTCGAACGAGTCCTCGGGCGCGTCTCTTATTGTGGAGTGGTCCGGTCGATGATGTGCCGCGTCTCATCCCCGCGGCGGCACCGCCCGTACGGGCTCCGCGCCCGCGCCGTCGGACAGCACGCGCGCCGAGAGGAGGCGGCCCATCGGATCGCGCAGCACCTCCAGCGCGCGGCCGCCGCCCGCATCCACCACCTGCACCACCTGGCCCCGCTCGTCGCGCCGCTGCGCCCGGATCGGGAGCGCCGCGAGATCGCCCACGTCGCGCTCCGCGACCAGCGTCCCCTGCGCGTCGAGCGCGCGCTCGAGCACGCGGCCATCCGGGGTGAGCAGGCGCTGCACCCGCTCGCCCGCTGCGGTCCGCGCCTCGGCGAGCAGCGTGAGGGCCGGCGGGGGGAGGGCCGCGACCGGGAGCTCGGCGACGGGCTTCGCGCCCGCGGGCGCGTCCTTCACGATCGCAGGCGAGGGGGCGGGCGCGGCGGGCGGCGCAGCGCTCGCCAGCGCGGTCGCCTCGGCGGCGGCGGCGTGCGCCGGCTCCGACGCGGCCGGCTCGAGCCGCACCCCGGGGGCCAGCCGCGCCGCGTCGTCGAGCAGCGCCTGGACCGCGTCGGCCGAGCCCCCGAGCGTCAGCTTCAGCACCACGTCCCGGTAGACGACCCCGGGCTCGACCTCGGCGGGGAGGTTCGTCCGCTCGACCTTCCACCACGCGCGCGCCGGCGCCCCGCCGGCGAGCGTGACGCGGATCCGGGGCCGCTCCTCGAAGGTGACCTGGCGGAGGCGCACGGTGGCGCCGAGCTCGACCGCGGCCGGGTCGGCGGCGCCGGCGGCCGGATCGAGCGCGGGCGCGGGGGAGACCGCGAGCGCCACCGCGAGGGCCACGAGCGCGGCCTCGTCGAGGCGCGGCGCGGGGGTGCCCGCCGGGGCCTCGGCGTGCGCCGGACATGGGAGGAGCGCGGCCGCGAGCGCGGCGGCGGCGAGGCGAGGGAGCGTCACGGGGCACCTCCGGCCGCGCGCGCGAACCGTCCCGCGCGCGGCGACCGGAGATGCATGCGAACCGCCCGCGCCGCAGGGAAGCGCCCGCGGCGGGCGCCCCCGCGGCGGCGGGGAGGCGCGGTCAGTCGGCGGTGGCCGACGCCTCGGCCTGCTCGTGGCGGAGCTGCTCCTCCATCACCAGCCGGGAGATCTCGCGCTTCACGTCGTTGAACTCGGGCGAGGCGGGGTCGCGCGGGCGGGGGAGGGTGATGCGCAGGTCGCGCTTCACCGTGCCGGGGCGGTAGGTCATCACCACCACGCGGTCGGCGAGGTAGATGGACTCCTCGATCCCGTGCGTCACGAAGACGATGGTCTTCCGCAGCTCGGCCCAGATCCGGAGCAGCTCGTCCTGCAGGTTGCGCCGGGTGAGCGCGTCGAGCGCGCCGAACGGCTCGTCCATGAGCAGCATGGGCGAGTCGATGGCGAGCACGCGGGCGATGGCCACGCGCTGGCGCATGCCGCCGGACAGGTCCTTGGGGAAGCGGTCGCGGAAGTCGCGCAGGTTGAGCTTCGCGAGCAGCGCGTCCACGCGCTCGCGGATCTGCCCGCGCGGCGCGCCCTTCATCTCCAGGCCGAACGCGACGTTCTTCTCCACGGTCATCCAGGGGAACAGCGCGTACTCCTGGAAGACCATGGCGCGGTCGGGCCCGGGCGCCGTCACCGGCCGGCCGCCCGCCACGATGCTGCCGGCGGTGGGCGGGGAGAAGCCGGCGATGGCGTTGAGGAGCGTGGACTTGCCGCAGCCGGAGGGGCCGAGCAGGCACACGAACTCGCCCTCGGCGATGTCGAGGTCGATGCCGTCGAGCGCCTTCACCTCGCGTCCGCCGGTGGTGAACACCTTGCGGACGTCGCGGATCCGGATGGCCGGGACCTGGGCGCTGGGGAGATCGGCGGGCATCCTCATCCCTCCATCCCCCGGTGCCACCGAAGGAGCCACCCGTTGAGCCGGCTCATGCCGAGGTCGATGCCCAGGCCGGCGATGCCGATCGAGATCATCCCCGCGATCACCTTGTCGGACCAGAAGTACTCGCGCGCCTCGAGGATGCGGTAGCCGAGGCCGGCGTTCACCGCGATCATCTCCGCCACGATCACCACGATGAACGCGACGCCGATGCCGATGCGCACGCCGGCCAGGATGTACGGCATGGCGGCCGGCACCATGATGCGCCAGAACAGCGTCCACTCCGACGCGCCCAGGTTGCGGGCGGCGCGGACGTAGATGGCGTCCACGTTCCGCACGCCGGCGATGGTGTTCATGAGCACCGGGAAGAACGCGCCGAGCGAGATGAGGAAGAACGCCGGCGGGTCGCCCAGCCCGAACCACAGGATGGCGAGCGGGATGTACGCGATGGGCGGGATGGGCCGGAGGATCTGCACGAGCGGGTTCATCAGCTCGTACACCACCGGCCGCGAGCCCATGAGCAGCCCGAGCGGCAGCGCCAGCCCGGCGCCGACCGCGAACCCGCCCACCACCCGGTACAGGCTGGTGAGCGCGTCGTGCGGGAGCTCGCCCGAGAACGCCCAGGCCAGCCAGTTGCCCCCCGCGTACGGCTCGAGCGGCCGCGCGTAGGCGATCCAGCGCAGCAGCACCTGCGACGGCGCGGGGAGGACGATGGGGGACACCCAGCCGGCCCGGGAGACGCCCTCCCAGGCGGCCAGGAAGATCACCGGCACGGCCAGCGACCGTGCGAGTCGGAGCGCGCCCCTCATCGCTACTTCACGCCCGCCTTCTGCTTCGCGTGCTGCAGCAGGTCCACCTTCACCCAGTCGGTGGCCTTGGGGGGCTTCTGCATCTTGCCCACGCCGTACTTCGCCATCAGGTCGGTGGTGATCTGGATGTGCTCGGCGGTGACGTCGTAGGAGAAGGGCGAGTTGGAGATCGCGTCCCGGTAGTCCTCCGGCGTGATCTGGCCCTTGAACATCTGCTCGACCACGTACTTCTCGGCGGCCTTCGGGTTGTCGATGAAGTACTTGGTCGCGTCCACGAAGCAGTCGAGCACCTTCTGCGCGACCTGCGGCCGCTCCTTGTAGAGCTTCTCGGTCATCACCATCACGCGGACCGGCTCGCCCAGCGGCGTGTCGTACGGCTTCAGCACCTCCTTGCCGAAGCCCTTGTTGATGGCCTGCGACGACTGCGGCTCGGACTGGCACATGGCGTCGATCTGCTTCTGCATGAGCGCCTGGTTGAGGTCGGCGAACGCCATGTAGACGATCTGCACGTCCTTGCCCGGCCGGTCCGACCAGGTGAGGCCGGCCTTGGACAGCTCGGCGAGGAGCAGCAGCTCCTGCGCGCCGCCGCGGGCCACGCCCACCTTCTTGCCCTTGAGGTCGGCGACCTTGGTGATGCTCTGGTCCGCCGCGGCCACCAGGCGGGCGCCGCCCTTGGCGAAGCCGGCGACCACGTAGACCTGGCCGCCGCCGGAGCGGTTGGCGATGGCGGCGTCGGCGGCGCTGGCGGCGAGATCCACCTCGCCCTTCACGATGGCGGGGAAGATGTCGATCCCCTTCGGGAAGACGATCTCCTCCACGTTCAGCCCGAACTTCTTGCAGTGCTCCTTCATGTAGGAGACCGCGCCGTAGTGGGCGAACTTGAGGTTGCCGAGGCGGACCGTGTCCTCGGCATGGGCGGGGCCGCTCGCGAGCGCGAGCAGCGCCGCGAGGGCGGCGATGCGGACCATGGGACCTCCGGACGTCGCGACGGGCGGGGGGGCGCGCCGCGGTGATGTTCACGGACAGTTTCGAACGACGGACCCCTGAACCTAACCGGGCGCCTGCGGGGGTGTCACCGGGGCGCTCGATCTCGGTTGGGTCGTCGCACGGGAGGTGCTCCCCCGGCGCCCGCGCGGCGCGTCGCCGGGCACGCGCGGGCGCCCGCGCGGCCCGGCGGCCCCGCGCTACAGCTCGACCTTGGGCAGGTGCGCGAGCGACGCGCGCACCTTCTCCGCCGGGTACTCGAAGTCCTCGAGCTTGCCGGAGAGGTACTGGTCGTACGAGGCCATGTCCACGTGCCCGTGGCCGGAGAGGTTGAAGAGGATGACCCGCTCCTTCCCCTCCTCCTTCGCGCGCAGCGCCTCCTCCACCGCGCCGCGGATCGCGTGCGAGGACTCGGGCGCGGGGATGATCCCCTCGGCCCGGGCGAACTGCACCGCCGCCTCGAAGCAGGCGAGCTGCCCGACCGCGCGCGCCTCCACCAGCCCCGCGTGCACGAGCTGCGACACGAGCGGCGACGCGCCGTGGTAGCGCAGGCCGCCGGCGTGGATGCCGGGCGGCATGAAGTCGTGACCCAGCGTGTACATGCGCATGATGGGCGCCATCTTCGCGGTGTCGCCGTAGTCGAAGGTGTAGGCGCCCTTCGTCAGCGTGGGGCAGGACGACGGCTCGATGGCGAGGATGCGCACGTCCTTGCCGGCCGCCTTGTCGGCGAGGAACGGGAAGCCGATGCCGGCGAAGTTGGAGCCGCCGCCGTGGCACCCGATGACGACGTCGGGGTACTCGCCGGCCAGCTTCAGCTGCTCCTTCGCCTCCAGCCCGATCACGGTCTGGTGCAGGCAGACGTGGTTGAGCACGCTGCCCAGCGCGTAGCGCGTGTCCTCGTGGGTGACCGCGTCCTCGACGGCCTCGGAGATCGCGACGCCCAGCGAGCCGGGGCTCTCCGGGTCCTCGGCCAGGATCCCGCGGCCGGCGGCGGTGCGGTCGGAGGGCGAGGGGATCACCTCCGCGCCCCACAGCTGCATCATGCTGCGGCGGTACGGCTTCTGGCCGTACGACACCTTCACCATGTAGACGGTGCAGGCGAGCCCGAACATCTGCGCGGCGAGGGCGATGGACGAGCCCCACTGCCCGGCGCCGGTCTCGGTGGCGAGGCGCTTCGTGCCGGCGAGCTTGTTGTAGTAGGCCTGCGGCACCGCCGTGTTCGGCTTGTGCGAGCCGGCCGGCGAGACGCCCTCGTACTTGTAGTAGATGTGGGCCGGCGTCCCGAGCGCCTTCTCCAGGCGGTGCGCGCGGAACAGCGGGGCCGGCCGCCACAGCCGGTAGATCTCGCGGACCGGCTCGGGGATCTGGATCCACCGCTGGGTCGAGACCTCCTGCTCGATGAGCTGCGGCGGGAAGATCCGGACGAGGTCGTCCGGGCTGGCCGGCTTGCCGGTGGCGGGGTGGATGACCGGGGAGAGCGGCTCCGGCAGGTCGGGGATGACGTTGTACCAGTGGGTGGGGATCTGGTTCTCGCCGAGCAGGAACTTCGTCTGCATTCGCGCCTCGCAGGGGGGATGGCCGGCGCCGCAGGCCCGAGGGGCGCGCCGGAGAAATCGATCATTAGCGCAGAGCCCGATAGGGGCGTCAAGGCGGCCGGTTGCCTCGCGGCTCGAAAGGGTCGCCCCCCTCAGGTGTGTAGCGTGATTCCCGACGCCGTGTCGTCCGGAGGTGGCACAATCCCGTCCGTTCGAGGTCCCGGGGGGACTCTTACTCCGCCTATTTCAGGGGGTTTCACAATGACACGCTGTATCCGCTTCCTGGCGGTGGCAGCCATGCTGGCGCTCGCCGGCACGGCCAGCGCCCAGAACTACAGGCCGGCGATCGACAGCCAGCGCCTGCGCCTCGATCCGACGGCGCACGGCTCGCTCGTCCTCGGCGACGGCGAGGTGCTCGAGGAAGGCCAGTTCCGCGCGGCGCTCACCGGCCACTACGAGCGGTCGCCGATGGTGCTCCTGGACAACGGCGACCTCCGCGGCCGCGGCCTGTTCGCGGACGGCAGCAAGCAGACGCAGCTCCTCCGCGAGCGCGCCACCATCCACCTGAACCTGGCGATGAACCTCTGGAAGCGCCTCGAGCTCGGCCTCCACGTCCCGGCCGTCGCCTACCAGTACGCCGAGAACCACGTCCGCGGCGACACCAGCATCAACCACCCGACGCAGGGCGGCATCGCCGCCCCGTCCGCCATGCTCCGCTACGGCGTCACGAGCGAGCGCGCGGGGGCGCCGCTCGCGAGCGCGATCGCCGTGGAGGTCGTGTTCCCCTGGACGGACAAGGTGGACTACGGCGGCGAGAAGGGCTTCATCATCGCGCCGCGCCTCGAGCTCGGGAAGACGTTCGGCGGCCTCCGCCTGATGGCGGACGCGGGCGGCCAGCTCCGCACGAAGGACGTGGAGCTGACGAACGGCGAGAAGCTCTCGCACGAGGTCCTCGGCGGCCTCGGCGTGGCCACCACCGGCAAGCTGCGCGCCGAGCTCACCGCGCGCGGCGCGTTCAACTTCGACGGGCTCTCGCAGAACGCCGAGCTGCTCGCCGGCGTGCGCTACAGCTTCGGCGAGGGCGAGATCTACGCCCTCGGCGGCCCGGGCTTCATGGAGTCCCCCGGCACGCCCACCTACCGCGGGCTGATCGGCTTCGCGTTCATCGGCGGCAAGAAGGCCGCGCCGCCGCCGCCCCCGCCGCCGCCGGATCCCTGCGCGGCCGGCCAGGCGCACACCCCGGAGCAGTGCCCGGCGCTGGACGACGACGGCGACGGCGTCCCCAACGGCCAGGACCGCTGCCCGCTCGAGAAGGGCGTCGCCGAGAACCAGGGCTGCCCGGACAAGGACACGGACGGTGACGGCGTGCCCGATCGCCTGGACCGCTGCCCGAGCGTGCCCGGCGCCGTGGACAACCAGGGCTGCCCGAAGGACTCCGACAAGGACGGCGTGCCGGACGACAAGGACCGCTGCCCCGACAAGCCCGGCATCCCCGAGAACCAGGGCTGCCCGCCGGAGCGCGCCGAGATCAAGGCCGGCAAGATCGAGATCAAGGAGAAGGTCTACTTCGACACCGGCAAGGCCACCATCAAGGCGCAGTCCAACGCGCTGCTCGACGACGTGGCCAAGCTCGTCGCCGCCAACCCGCAGGTCGGCGTGGTGACGATCGAGGGCCACACCGACAGCACCGGCTCCGCGGCGACGAACCGGGCGCTCTCGCAGAAGCGCGCCGAGGCGGTGAAGGACTACCTGGTCTCGAAGGGCGTGGACGCCTCGCGCCTCGAGGCGAAGGGCTTCGGCCCGGATCGCCCGGTCGAGTCCAACAAGACCGCCAAGGGCCGCGAGGCCAACCGCCGGGTCGAGTTCACCATCCAGAACGCGAACCCGTAGCGATCGACCGGGGCCGCCGCCCGCGCGGGCGGCGGCGTCCTCCGAGGCCGGACGCGCCCCTGGCGCGCCCGGCCTCGCCGTCTTCAGGCCATCACCTCGCCGCCGTCCACGTGGATGGCCTGGCCGGTGACCGCGCCGTTCAGCGCCAGGAACACCGCCGCCTCCGCCACCTCCTCCGGCAGCGCCGCGCGGCCGAGGGGGTTCGCCCTCAGGATCGCCGCGCGCGCCTCCGCCTCGGTGCGGCCGGTGGCGCGGGCGATGTCCTCGACCGCCTCGTCCAGCATCCGCGTCTCCGTCCAGCTCGGGCAGATCGCGTTCACCGTCACGCCCTTGCGCGCCGCCTCGAGCGCCAGGCTCCGGGTGAAGCCGATGAGCCCGTGCTTGGCCGACGAGTAGGCACAGCCGTACTTCAGGCCGATCCGGCCCGCGACCGACGAGACGTTGATCACGCGGCCGAAGCCGCGGTCGTACATCGACGGGAGGAACGCGCGCGTGAGCAGCACCGGCGCGGTGAGGTCCACCGCGAGGAGCGCGTCCCAGGTCTCGTCGTCCATGCGCTGCAGCGGCGCGCTCGCGTGGATGCCGGCGTTGTTGACGAGCACGTCCACCGGGCCGAGCGCGGCCGCCACCGCCGCCGGCGCGGCGGCGAGCTGGGCGCGGTCCGAGACGTCGAGGGGCAGGAACAGGGTGCGGCGCCCGAGCGCCGCCACCTCCGCCGACACCGCCTCGATCTCCGGCACGCTGCGGGCGGCCACCGCCACGTCCGCCCCGGCGCGCGCCAGCGCGAGCGCGATGGCGCGCCCGATGCCACGCCCGCCGCCGGTGACCAGCGCCACGCGCCCCTCGATGCCCGCCATGATCGCCTCCCGCTCGCCCGGGCGAGCCCGTCCGACGATAGCGGCGGCGCGAGGGGAGGTGCAACCTCCGGCGTGCGCGCCGCACGGCCGCACACCCGCCCGCACCATCCCGGCGCCGCGGCGCACCGACGGCGTCACACCTCTGCGCGTCGCGCCCTCATGGTGCACCGCGGTGCGCGGCCGAGAAGGCGCGGACCCGCGGGCGAAGCGCTACAGTAGGCGAGCGTCATGGCCGCCGGCGTGCGGCGCGGACGAGGAGCGGTGATGGACGGCGAACGGCGCGCGCACCCCAGGTTCCCGCTGATCCTGGCGGTCCAGTACCTGGGCGCCGAGAACGTGCTCGACTACACCGAGAACCTCTCGGCGGGCGGCCTGTTCATCCGGACCGAGCGGTCGTTCGAGGAGGGCGAGCGCGTCACGCTGGTGCTCTCGTTCCCCCAGCTCCTCGAGCCGGTCGAGCTCCAGATCGAGGTGGTGCGCCGCCGCGACGGCGCCGACGGCTCGCCGGCGGGCGTGGCGGTGCGCGTCCCCGACGATCGCCCCGAGGATCGCGCGCGGCTCGCCGACGTGGCGCGGCGCGTGGCCGGCGTGCGGCACGCGGACCCCTCGTTCCGGATCCTGCTCGTGGAGGACAACGCGCTCGTCGCCACCATGTACGCGGCGGCGCTGCGCCGGCTGTCCGAGACCGAGCACGTCCCGGGCCTCGGCATCGAGGTGGCGAGCGACGGCGCGGCGGCGTTCGACCGGCTGCTCCGCGCGCCCCCGGTGGACGTGGTGGTGACCGACGTCTTCATGCCGATCGTGTCCGGCATCACGCTGGTGGAGCGGATCCGGGCCGAGCCGACGCTGGCCCACCTGCCGGTGGTGGTGATCACCGCGGGCGGCGAGCAGGAGCGCGAGCGGCTCTCGGGCCTCGGCGTCTCGCTGTTCCTGCGGAAGCCGGTGAGCTACCAGGATCTCTCCGGCGCGGTGCGGTCGCTGCTCGACGGGCGGACGGCCCGCCCGCAGGCGGCTCCCCCGCGCGAGGAGGCCCGCCGGGAGGCGTTGACGGCCGACGCCGAGGTGGGCACTGATCGCTCAGACGCGAAACCGGCCTCCCGCCGGTGAACGGGGGCAGCAGGACGACGCCTCCAGCGCTCGAGGGCCCGCCACGGCGGGCCCTCTCGCTTTCCGGCCGCAGCGCCCGCCCGGCGGGCGCTCACCACCGGTGATAGGCCGGGTGGCCCTCCTTCACCGCCACGAACGTGCCGCGGCAGGTGGCGCGCACCTTCCCCTCCGCGGTCAGCGTCGCCTCCACCACCGCGCGGTCCTCGCCGGACTCCACCACCCGCGCCGCCAGCCGGACCGGCCCGCCGGTGGGCGTCGGACGCAGGAGCTTCACGTGGAAGTCGGCGGTCACCGTGCAGGGCGGCGCGTCCAGGCCGGCCTTGCGCATCAGGTGCACCGCCGCCGTCCAGTTGGAGTGGCAGTCGAGCAGCGTGCCGGTGATGCCGCCGGAGAGCATGCCCTCGAACGCCTCGTGGTGCCGCTCGGCCTGCCACTCGGCCACGACCTCGTCCCCGCGCTCGAAGCTCCGCACGCGCAGCCCCTTCGCGTTGGCCGGGCCGCAGCCGAAGCAGGCGTTCCGGGGGGCGTAGCGCTCCTGCAGGCTGGGCTCGGCGGCGTCGGACATGGCGGCTCCCGGGGGTGGCGGGCCCGGCGGCGGACCCTGCTCCCGAGGATAGCCGCCCGGCGGCGCGGCCGCGCGCGGCGCAGCGGGTGCCGGGCGACGACGTGGGGCGCGGCGCCCACCGTGCCCGTTGCCGGGCCCCGGCGGGCAAGCTACCTTCGGCCCGCACGCGCCCACGTCCGGCGCCCGAGACGGAGACACCGATGGCGAACGTCGCCGCGCACATCACCGGCACCGTGGTGAGGATCGAGAAGAAGCCCGGGGACCCGGTCAGCCCCGGCGACGTGCTGGTGGTCCTCGAGTCGATGAAGATGGAGATGCCGCTCGAGGCCGAGGACGGCGGGACGGTGCAGGAGGTGCGCTGCCGCGAGGGCCAGTCGGTCACCGAGGGTGACGTCCTGCTGGTCGTCGGATGACCGGCCGGCGCGTCCGCACCGAGGACCGCGGCCTGGTCCGGGTCCTCGTCGTCGACAACGTCGCCAAGCGGAACGCGCTCGACTTCCGCGCGCTGGACGAGCTGGAGGAGGCCTGCGCCGCCGCCGCGCGCGACGGGGTGCGGTGCCTGCTGCTCCGCGGCGCGGGCGAGGACGCGTTCTCGTCCGGGTTCGACCTCGCCGAGATGGGCCGGACCTCGCGCGCCGGGCTGCGCCCGGACGAGGCGGTGGAGCGCGCCGCGGACGCGCTGTCGGCGGTGCCCTGCCCGACGGTGGCGTTCCTGAACGGCAGCGCGTTCGGCGGCGGGCTGGAGCTCGCGGCCACCTGCGACCTGCGGGTCGCGCGCGAGGGGGCGCTGCTCGGGTTGCCGCCGGCGAAGCTCGGGGTGGTCTACCCGGAGGGCGGCATCCGGCGCTTCCTCGGCCTGGTGGGCGCGGCGCGCACGCGCGAGCTGTTCCTCGTCGGCCGGCCGGTGGACGCCGCCACCGCGCTGGCGTGGGGCCTGGTGAACGGCTCGCGCCCGCCGCCGGCGCCGAGGCGGTGGCGCTCGCGCTCGCCGACGAGATCGCGGCCAACGCGCCGCTGGCGGTGCAGGGGATGAAGCGGATCCTGCAGCTCCTCGAGGGCACGCACGAGCGCGGCCTCTCCGAGCGGGAGCGCGAGGAGATCGCCGGGCTGCGGCGCCGCGCGTTCGAGAGCGCGGACATGCGCGAGGCGCGGCAGGCGCGCGCCGAGCGGCGGCCGCCGCGCTTCCGCGGCGAGTGAGGCGCGGCGGCGTGGCCTAGCGCGGGGCGGGCGCGCCGGGAGGCTCGGCGGGCGCGGCGCCGAGGCGGCCCACGG
>NZ_BAZG01000091.1 GCF_000964525.1 Anaeromyxobacter sp. PSR-1 | reverse complement strand
CGATGGACGCGGCGCGCGCGGCCGAGGCCGGGCGGCGCGCGGGGGAGGCGGCCCGTGGGTAAGCGGCTGGTCTGCGCGTGCGAGGACGTGTCGCTGGACGAGGTGCGCCGCGCGTTCGCGGCGGGCCACCGCGACCTCGAGTCGGTGAAGCGGGTCACCGGCCTCGGCACCGGCCCGTGCCAGGGCAAGTCCTGCGTGACGCGGGTCGCGCAGGAGCTGCTCCGGCTCGGCGCCACGCCGGCGGAGATCCAGCCGTTCACCGCGCGCACCCCGGTGCAGCCGGTGCCGCTCGGCGCGCTCGCCGCGCTGGATCCCGCCGGGCTGCCGCTCGACGACGGCGTGCCGCTCCCGCCGCCGGACGGCTCGGCGGCGTCGCCGGCCGCGCACCCGCAGCCGGATCCGCTCCCGGCCCGCGCCGACGTGGTGATCGTGGGCGGCGGCATCCAGGGGCTGTCGATCGCGTACGAGCTGGCGCGGCGGGGCGTGCGCGACGTGCTGGTGCTGGAGCAGGGCTACCTGAACGCCGGCGCCTCCGGGCGGAACGGCGGCGGGGTCCGCGCGCAGTGGACCACCCCCACCATGATCCGCCTGGCCCGCCGCTCGCTCGAGCTCTGCGACCGGTTCGCGGTGGAGATGGGCATCAACGTCTGGTTCCGCCGCAGCGGCTACCTGTTCCTCGCGCCCACCGCCGAGCAGGTCTCGCGGATCGAGCGGAACGCGGAGCTGCACCGGCGCGAGGGGCTGCGCACGCGGGTGGTCGGGCCGGACGAGGCGCTGCAGGTCGTGCCGGAGCTGGACCCGCGCCGCTTCCGCGCCGCCGCCTGGAACCCGGACGACGGCGTGGTGTTCCCCTGGCCGTTCCTGTGGGGCTACGCGTCGCGCGCCGAGGCGCTCGGCGCCAAGGTCCGGACCTTCACCCGCGTGACCGGCTTCGACACCGCCGGCTCGCGGGTGACCGCGGTGCGCACCGATCGCGGCCGGGTGGCCTGCGAGCTCGTGGTGGTGGCGGCCGGCGCCTGGTCGCGGGACGTGGCGGCGCTCGCCGGGGTCTCGCTCCCGAACCGCCCCACCCGCCACGAGATCCTGGTGACGGAGCCGCTCAAGCCCTGGCTCGGGCCGCTCGTGTCCGTGCTGGGGAACGGCCTCTACTTCTCGCAGTCGCAGCGCGGCGAGATCGTGGGCGGCATGGGGGATCCCCAGGAGCCGGAGGGCGTGGTGCAGGGCTCGACCCTGCGCTTCCTGGCCCGGTTCGCGCGGGCGGCGGTGGAGACCGTGCCCCGGCTCGCGGAGGTGAAGGTGATCCGGCAGTGGGCGGGCTGCTACGACGTCACCCCGGACAACAACCCGGTGCTCGGCCCGGCCGGCTTCGAGAACTTCCACCAGTGCTCCGGCTTCGTCGGGCACGGGTTCATGATGGCGCCCGCGGTGGCCGAGCGGTACGCCGACTGGCTCGCCGGGCGGGGCAAGGACGAGATCTTCGAGCGCTTCACGCTGGGACGATTCGAGTCCGGCGCCGTCGCCCGGGAGGACTTCATCATCGGGTAGCGGTAATCTGCCCGGATGCCACTCGGGAAGAAGATCGCGTTCCTCGGGACGGGGAACATGGCCGAGGCCCTGGTGAAGGGCCTGCTGCGCGCCGGCACCGCCACCCGCGAGGAGATCCTCTGCTCGGAGCCGCGCGCCGAGCGCCGCGCGGAGATCCAGGCGCGCTACGGGGTGGAGACCTCCGGCGACAACCGCGCGCTGGCCGAGCGCGCCGACATCGTCGTCCTCTCGGTGAAGCCGCAGACGATGGACCCCCTGCTGGTCGAGATCGCGCCGGCCATCGATCACCGGAAGCTCGTCGTCTCCATCGCGGCCGGCATCCCCATCCTCGCCATCGCCCGCAAGCTCGGCGCCGGCGTCCGCATCGTCCGCGTCATGCCGAACACGCCGGCGCTGGTGGGCGCGGGCGCGACGGCGCTGGCCCGCGGCGCCCACGCCACCGACGCCGACCTGGAGCAGGCGCGCGCGCTGTTCCAGTCGGTCGGCACCACCGAGGTGGTGGAGGAGCCGCTGCTCGACGCGGTGACCGGGCTCTCCGGCTCCGGCCCGGCGTTCGTGTTCCTCGCCATCGAGGCGCTGGCCGACGGCGGCGTGAAGGTCGGCCTGGCGCGGCCGGTGGCGATGGCGCTCGCGGCGCAGACGGTGCTCGGCTCGGCGAAGCTCGTCCTCGAGACCGGCGAGCACCCCGGGCGCCTCAAGGACCAGGTGACCAGCCCGGGCGGCACCGCCATCGCCGGCGTCCACGCGCTGGAGGTGGGCGGGCTGCGCGCCGCGCTCATCGCCGCGGTGGAGGCCGCCACCCGCCGCTCGCGCGAGCTGGGCGAGAAGGCGGCCAAGTGACCCGCCTCCGGCTGGCGGCGATCGCCGCCGTGCTCTCGCTCTCGGCCTGCCGCACCACCGCGGGCGCGGTGCTGCGCGTCGATCCCCCGCCCTCCGAGCCGGGCGCGGTCGCCGACGCGCAGCAGTACCGGATCGCCCGCGCCATCCGCGACGTGGTCGCGACCGACCGGATGGAGTGCCGCGACGGCTCCGGCCCGGTGCTGCTCTCCTGCTTCCCCGCCGACGTGGGCACGCGCAGCGCGCAGGTGACGATCCAGCTCGAGCGCTCCGGCAGCGGGTACCAGGTGAGCCTGCTGGAGTCGTTCCTGGCGCTCGGCGGGCCGAAGGCGCTCTGCGCCATGCAGGACCGGCTGATCCGCGGCATCGACGCCGAGCTGGGCGTGCCCAGCGCGCGGCCGGATCAACGCGGCCGCTGCGCCGGGCAGCCGCCGAGGAACGGCGGTCCCTGATCCGCGATCGCCCGCGAAGGCGGGCGCGCGAGGTCACGGGACCCGCGAAGCAAGGTGGGGCCCCGCGGAGCTCCGCTCCGTGGGGCGGGGCGCAGCGCCGTCATATCACCGTCTCGCAGCTGCCCCAGCCGCAGCGCGGGCAGGTGCGGCAGCCGCCGGAGAGCGACACCGGCCCCTCGCACTGCGGGCACAGCTCGCCGTTGCGCGTGGCGCCGCTCACCAGCACCTGCTTCTCCCGCGAGCCGTCGCGGTAGACGGTGATGCCCTTGCAGCCCAGCTCGAACGCGAGGCGGTAGGCGCCCGCCACGTCCTCGACCGAGGCGGTCCGCGGCAGGTTGATGGTCTTCGAGACCCCGTTGTCCACGTGGCGCTGGAAGGCGGCCTGCATGCGCACGTGCGCGTCCGGCGCCACGTCGTGCGCGGTGGCGAAGACCCGCGCCACCGCCTCCGGGACGCCGGCCACGCCGCGCGCCCGGCCGGCCGCGCGCACCGCCGGCAGCGCCGCCTCGGCCCCCGCGGCGTGCAGCGCGCGCCCGAGCGCCGGGTGCTCCTCCGGCAGCGCCGCGTCGCCGAGCGCGTGCCGCACGTAGGTGAGCGCGAAGAGCGGCTCGATGCCCGACGAGCAGCCCGCGATGATGGCGAGCGTGCCGGTGGGCGCGATGGTGGTGACGGTGGCGTTGCGGCGGGGGCGGCCGCCGGCGCGCGCGGGCGCGCTGCTCGCGAAGCCCGGGAACGCCCCGCGCTCGGCGGCCAGCGCCTCGCTCGCCGCGTGCGCCTCGCGCTGCACGAACCCCATCACCTCGCCGGCGAGCGCCAGCGCCTCCGGCGCGTCGTACGGGACCCCGAGCGCGACGAGCAGGTCCGCCCAGCCCATCACCCCGAGGCCGATCTTCCGGTTGCGCCGGGAGATCTCCGCGATCTGCGGCAGCGGCCAGACGTTCACCTCGAGCACGTCGTCGAGGAGCCGCACGCCCTCGCGCACGCAGGCGCCGAGCCGCTCCCAGTCCACCCGCCCTCCCCGCTCGAAGCGCGCCAGGTTCACCGAGCCGAGCGTGCAGGCCTCGAACGGCAGGAGCGGCTGCTCGCCGCACGGGTTCACCGCCTCGAACCGGCCCAGGTCCGGCGTGGGGTTGGCCGCCTCCACGCGGTCGAGGAACACGAGCCCCGGCTCGCCCGAGGCCCACGCCGACGCGGCGATGCGCTCGAGGAGCGCGGCCGCGTCCACCTCGCGCACCACCGCGCCGCCGCGCGGGTGCCGCAGCGCCCACGGCGCGCCGCGCGCGGCCGCCTGGAACAGCGCGTCCGGCGCCGCCACCGAGATGTTGAAGTTCTCGAGCCCGGCGGCGCGCTTCGCGTCCACGAACTCGAGCACGTCCGGGTGGTCGGCGGCGAGCACCGCCATGTTCGCGCCGCGCCGCACGCCGCCCTGCTTGATGATCTCGGTGGCGGCGTCGTAGACGCGCATGAACGACACCGGCCCGCTGGCGACGCCGTGCGTGGTCTTCACCACGTCGCCGCGCGGCCGCAGCCGGGAGAAGGAGAACCCGGTGCCGCCGCCGGACTGGTGGATGAGCGCCGCCCACTTCAGCGCGTCGAAGATGGCCGCGAGGTCGTCGTCCACCGGCAGCACGAAGCAGGCGGCGAGCTGGCCGTGCGCCCGCCCGGCGTTCATGAGCGTGGGCGAGTTCGGCAGGAGCTCCAGCGCCGTCATCCGGGCCTCGAACCGCTCCGCCCAGAGCGCCCGCGCCGCCGGGGCCTCGGCCGCCGCCACCGCCTGGGCCACCCGGCGGAACATCGCCTCGGGCGTCTCGATCACCTGCCCGCCCTCGTCGCGGAGCAGGTAGCGCCGCTCGAGCACGTGCCGGGCGTTCTCGCCGAGCTGGACCATGAGGGGGAATTTAGCCGGATGGCGGGCCCGCCGCCGGGGGCAGGCGCGCCGGGGGCCCGGCCGGTCCCGCGCCGGAAGGAGGCGCGCGCCCTTGCCGCACCTGCGGGGGGCTCCCAGATTCGCTCCGCGGCGAGGCCGCTTCACGCGTGCAGGAGGCAAGGATGGACGACAAGGACAGGGCGCAGCGCCGGAACGGCGGGGGCATGACGGTGCGCGAGGCGGGCCGCCTCGGCGGCGAGGCGCGGAAGGAGCAGCTGGGCTCGAAGGGCTACGCGGAGCTGGGCCACAAGGGCGGGCAGCGCGTGCGCGAGCTCATCGAGGAGGGCAAGCAGGCCGAGCGGAAGTGAGGGGCGCGCCGCGGAGCGCACGCTTGCGGGCCATCCCGACCGGTGCGAGAAAGGGCGCATGCGACGCGCCCTCTCCCTCTCCCTCGCCCTGCTCGCCCTCGCGGCGTGCGCCCCCCGCGCCACCATCCCCGACGCCGAGCGCGAGCGCATCTCGCGCGCCCTCGACGGCGCCCAGCGCTACCTGCGCGTGGCCGCCTATGCAGGGCCGCTGTGGGGCGACACCGGCAAGGTGTTCCTCTCCGACGCACCGCCCGCCGAGCTGGACCTGGTGGAGACCCCCGGCGGCGAGCCCATCGCGCCGCCGCCCGCCGAGCGCGTGCTGCCCCCCGGCACGCCGGTGCGGGTGGACGAGATCGAGGTGCCGACCGGCTGGATGATCTCGCAGCGCGTCGTCACCACGCCCCGCTACCACCCGTGGGCGTACGTGAAGGTCGCCGGCGACGCGCGCCCGCACGTGATCGTGCTCTCGCAGACCGCCGCCAGCCTGGAGGACGTCCGCGGCGAGCTGGAGCGGCTGCTCACCGCCGACGACCCGAGCCCGGTCTTCGCGGCGCTGCCGCCCGAGCACCGGCAGGCCGTCATGCGCAAGGAGGCGCTCGAGGGCATGAGCGCGCGCGCGCTGGAGATGGCGTGGGGCGTGCCCGAGCGGAAGCGCATCGACCGGCCCGCCGGCACCGAGGAGTGGTCCTGGGCCGAGGGCAAGCGCCGCGCGTTCCTGCGCGACGACCGGGTCGAGCGGCTGGTGAAGCAGCGGTAGGGCGTCCGGCTCTGGCTGCGAGGGTCCGGCGGGGTCGCGGGCGGTGCTGCTCGCAGCCTCGCGGGGCCGAGCGGCCTCAGGGCGAGGCGCCGCTCGCAGTGAGCCTGTCGAACTGCGAGCGGTGAGCCCTGTCGCCAAGCCGAGCGCGGTGGACTGGCTCCGGCTCGGATCGAGACGCTCGCGCAGCGTGAAACGGCTCGGCTGAGCCACCGGCGGCCGACGCCTACCGCCGGCCGTGTCCGCCGCCGTGCCCGCCACGGCCGCGGCCGTGCCCGCCGCGGTGGCCGCCCCGGTCGCCGCGCTCACCGCGGTCGCCCCGCTCGCCGCCGCGATCGCGCGGCGCGCGATCCGGCTCGGAGGGGGTCACGCCCGCGGCGACGCAGTAGACGGTCCCGGCGCGGAGCTGCCGGACCACGTCCGCCTCGCTCGCCACCGGGTCGCGGAACAGCGTCGCGGCCTTCCCGATCTCGGCGAGCTCGTGCGCGCCGGAGCCGCCGGTGCACGGCAGGCTCATGTGATCCGCGGCCTCGATGGCGAGGTCGTTGGCGGGCCCCTTGCGCCGGGCGTTCAGCCCCTCGATGGCGGACAGGCCGTCGAGCGTGAACACCACGTCGCCGCAGGGCCGCTCGACGGTCTTGTCGTAGGGGTGGGCCGCCACCACCGCGCCGCCCAGCTGCCGCACGCGCGCGAGCACCTCGCGCACCGGCCAGGGCCGGGCCGCGCCGAACAGCTGGACGGGCGCCGGCACCGCGGCGGGGTCGGGGAAGAAGCAGAGGAAGTGGCCGCGATCGGTGGTCACCTCCACGCCGCACAGCGCGAGCAGCCCCTCGTCCCGCGCCGCCGCCCGGATCTCCTCCAGGCCCTCGAGCGTGTCGTGGTCGGTGAAGGCCACGCCGTCCAGGCCGGCCTCCCGGGCCCGGCGCACCACGTCCCGCGGCGCGAGCGCGCAACCGCGGGTGTGGTGGCTGTGGACGTGCAGGTCGATGAGCATGGGGTCGCCCCGGGGTGCGGATCGGTCCCGGGTGCCTTAGCACGCGCCGCGCGGCTTTTGAAGGACGCGGCGCCCCGCGCCCACGCCCGTTCAGGCGAGCGCGGACTCGCGCGGCGCCGGCGCACGCCGCTCCTCGGCCGCGCGGATCAGGTATCCCATCAGCATCAGGCTCGAGGTGTTCTCGATGGCGCGCTCGGGATCCCGCGAGATGAGGCTCGCGCTGTACGAGAGGAAGAACTGCGCCAGCTCCTCGCCCGCCTCGCGCACGATGAGCGCGTTGAGGTCCGCGGACTCCATCGTCCGGATCCGGTTGATGAAGTCCACCGCGTGCCCCTTCTTCGCGCCCGCCATGTCCGCCTCCGTCCCCGCGCCGCCGCGCGACGAAATCTAGGGACCCGCCGCGCCGGCGGAACCGGTCGCGCGCGGGGCGATCGAAAAAGCGCGAGGAACGCTCGCAGCTTGGAGCGGTCGCAGGTTTGACACCGGCATGGGCGTCTGGCACAACCTGACGGGGGATTACGCGCCGGCGGGGGCGAGGGTGTTGCGTGCCGGGGAACGGGAGAGCGCGATGCACTTCACGGGCGTGAAGGTCTTCTCCGCCACGAAGGCGAAGGAGCGCGAGGAGCTCGGCGAGACCGTCACGCGCTGGCTGCGGTCCAACGACGTCGAGGTGGTGGACCGCGTCGTCACCCAGTCGAGCGACGACGAGTTCCACTGCCTGAGCATCGTGATCTTCTACCGGCCGCGCGAGGCGCAGGCGCCGGCCTAGCGCGCTACGCCGGGCCGCCGGCGGGCGGCTCGGGCGGGCGCGGCAGCTCCCTCGGCTGCGCGGCGGGCGGGCCGGCGGGCGCCTCCTCGTTGCCGCTGGCGGCGGCCTTGAAGTTCCGGATCGCCTTGCCGAGCCCTTCGCCGAGCTGGGGCAGCTTCTTCGTCCCGAAGAGCAGCACCACCACGACCAGGATGATCAGCAGCTCGCCCATTCCCAGCTCTCCCATCGCGCGCTCCCACCCGCTCCCGGCGCTTTCGATACACTCGTTCGGGCCGGCGCGCCAGCGCCGCAGCGCGCGCCCCTTCCGTTCGACCCCCACCCCGCGGCCCGCGCGTGATACGGAGCGCCCATGAGGCTCAAGCAGCGACCGGAGGACTTCCAGGTGACGGAGTCCTGGAAGTTCGACGAGGACCCCCGCGGCGCCTGGTTCGTCTACCTGATGGACAAGCAGAAGCTGTCGACCTTCGAGGCGGTCGATCGCATCTGCGCGCGCTTCAAGATCCCCAGGGCGTCGGTGAGCTACTGCGGCCTGAAGGACAAGCAGGGGCGCACCACCCAGCTCGTGGCCGTCGAGCGCCGCGAGCTCGAGCTGCAGGACACCGACCTGCGCCTCAAGCTGCTCGGCCGGAGCCGCACGCCGCTCTCCGCCGCGAACACCACCTCCAACCGCTTCGCGGTGACGGTGCGCGACCTCGGCGAGGACGACGTGGCGCGCCTGCCCGCGTCGGTCGCCGAGGTCCGCCGGCTCGGCGTGGTGAACTACTTCGACTCGCAGCGGTTCGGCTCGCTGAAGCACGGCCAGGGCTTCATCGTGAAGGACCTGATGCGCGGCGACTTCGAGATCGCGCTGCGCAACGTCCTGGCGCGCCCGAGCGAGCTCGACCAGTCCGGCGACGCGAAGGTGAAGGCGTTCTGGAAGGAGCACTGGGGCGAGTGGGACCGGCGCAACCCGCACCCGGGCGCCGAGCGCTACCAGGCCGTCGTGAAGTGGCTGCGCGACCACCCGGAGGACTACCGGGGCGCGCTGCTCCGCACCGAGCCGCGCTGGCGCGCGCTGCAGGTGTTCGCCTACCAGAGCTGGCTCTGGAACGAGGGCGTGAAGCAGTACCTGCGCGAGGTGGTGGGGATCGGGCGGCTCGTGTCCCTGCGCTACCAGGCCGGGTCGCTCCTGTTCCCGCGCGAGCTGGACGCGCCGCTCGTGCGGCTGCTCTCGTCGAAGACGTTTCCGCTGCTCGCGCCCACCACCCGCTTCGACGATCCGGCGGTGGAGCGGGCCGCGCTCTCGGTGCTCGGCCGCGAGGACATGGGGCTCGCCGACCTGGCGGTGCCCGGGACGCCGGAGATCCACTTCGATCCCGAGGAGCGGCCGCTCTTCTCGTTCCCCGGCCGCCTCGCGGTCGGCGAGGCGCGCCCGGACGAGCTGAACCGAGATCGGTTCCGGGTGAACGTCGCGTTCACGCTGCCACCGGGCGCCTACGCCACGCTGGTGGTGAAGCGGCTGTTCCACTGGACGCTCGAGCCGCGCCGCGCGCGAGAGGGCGTGCGCTCCCGGGCGCCCGCGCCCGCCACGCGCGCCGCGCCGGAGGCGGCACGGGCGCCCGCGGAGGCGCCGCCGGCCGCGCGGAAGGGCTTCCTGGCCCGCAAGCGGGACGAGAAGGCCGCGCGCGCCGAGCGCCGCGCCGCCGCGCGGAAGGGGCGCTAGCCCGGCGCGGGCGAGCCGCCCGCACCGCTCAGCACGGCATCGGGTCCGCCCACTCCCACAGCAGCGTGCCCTCGCGCGCCCGCTCCTGCAGCAGCTCGGCGACCAGCGTCAGGTCGGCCTCGGGCGGCACGTCGATGGCGACGAGCTTCGGGCGCAGCAGCTCGTGCGTGCAGCCCACCTCGAGCAGCCGCTCCAGCAGCCCCTGCACCGGGCGCGCGCCGAGCTCCGCGCCCGGGTCCAGCGCCAGGCGGAGCGTGCGGTGGCCGCCCTTCTCCACCACGTCCTGGAGGCGCGGGCTCTCCTCGCCCTCCGCCCCGGCGGCGCTCACCACGTCGTCCCGCGACACGCCGTAGGCGAAGAACGGGCAGCTCTCCACCCGGAACCGGCCGCTGCCGAGCGGCTCCGCCCAGATCCAGTCCTCGGCGGGCCCGGGCTCCCCGGGCGCCCGCTCCAGCGGGACGCGGACCCGCACCAGCCCCTCGGCGGCCTCGAGCTCGACGGTCATCGACGCGGCACCCCCGAGCGAATCTACCCGGGCCCGAGCCGCGCGGCGATGGCCTCCGCGAGGTCCCGGCCGGTGTAGTGCGCCGGGACGGCGCCCACGGGGAGCCCCGCCTCGCGCAGGGCGTCCGCCGTGGTGGGGCCGATCGCCGCGACCAGCACCCCTCGGAGGAGGGCCGCCCGGGCGCCCAGCGTGCCGATCACGGCCGCCACCGCCGACGGCGACGCGAACGCCACCGCCGCCACCTCGCCCGCGGCGAGCCAGCCCGCCAGGCGCTCGAGCGCCTCCGGGGGCGCGGGCACCGTGCGGTACGCCTCCACCGCGGTCAGCTCGGCGCCGGCGGCGAGCAGCCCCGCGACCGTCTCGGGCCGCCCCTCGGCCGGACGCGGGAACAGCACCCGCCGGCCGCGCACCTGTTCTCCCAGCGTGCGCGCGAGCACGTCCCCCTTCGCCTCGTCCGGCACCACGTCCGGCGCGCGCACCAGCGCGGCGAGCCGGTCGGCGGTGGCCGGCCCGACCGCGGCGAGCCGGAGCCGGCCCAGGGCGGCCGGATCGAGGCCGAGCGCGCGCAGCCGCTCCACCGTCCGGTCCACCGCGTTGGCGCTGGTGAACACCGCCCAGTCGAAGCGCTCGAGGGCGCGCAGCGCGGCGTCGAGCGGGGCGGGATCGGCCGGCGGCGCGAACGCGATCGACGGCAGCGCGCGCACCTCCGCGCCCAGCTCCTCGAGCCGGGCCGCGAGCGCGTCCTTGCCCTCGGAGCCCTTGCCCCGGGTCACCACCACGGTGCGGCCGGCCAGCGGCCGCGCGGGCGCGGCAGGCACCGCGCCCCCCTACCCGCGCTTCGGCGCGGCGAGCCCGGGCGCCTTGCCCTCGGTCTCGCGCAGGATCTGGTCGGCGCCGCGCGAGAGCAGCTCCTCGGCCAGCGACTCGCCGAGCGCGCGCGCCTCGGCGTACGCGCCGGTCCGCTCGCCGCGGATCACCCGGGTGCCGTCGAGCGAGGCGACCAGCGCGCGCACCGTGATCTTGCCGCCGGCGAGCGTGGCGTGGCCGGCGATGGGCACCTGGCAGCCGCCCTCGATGCGGGCGAGGAACCCGCGCTCCGCCTCGATGCGGACGCGCGTCTCCGGATCCTCCAGCGCGGCGAGCCGCTTCAGCGTCGCCTCGTCGTCGGCGCGCGCCTCCAGCGCCAGCGCGCCCTGGGCCACCGCCGGCAGCATCTCCTCGGGCGGGAACACGTAGGTGGCGTGCTCGGCGAGGCCCAGCCGGCGCAGGCCGGCGTAGGCGAGCACCACCGCGTCCAGCCCCTCCGACGCCTTGCGGAGGCGCGTCTCCACGTTGCCGCGCACCATCTCCATCTGGAGATCGGGGCGGAGCGCCTTGAGCTGCGCCGAGCGGCGCAGGCTGGAGGTGCCCACCCGCGCGCCCTTGGGCAGCGCGGCGAGCGTCTTCCAGCGCGGCGAGCAGAGCGCGTCGCGCGGGTCCTCGCGCTGCGGCACCGCCGCGAGCACCAGGCCCGGCGCGAGCACGGCGGGCAGGTCCTTCATCGAGTGGACCGCCACCTCGGCGTCACGGTTGAGGAGCGCGTCCTCGATCTCCTTCACGAACAGCCCCTTCCCGCCGACGTCGGCGAGCGGGACCTCGAGGATCTTGTCACCCCGGGTGACCAGCTCGTGGAGCCGGACCTCGAGCCCCGGCTCGCGGTCGCGGAGGAGCTGGGACACGTGGTTCGCCTGCCACTTGGCGAGGGGGCTGCGGCGCGTCGCGATGCGGATCATCCTGTCTCCGTTCATGTTCCCTGGCTGCGGACCGGCCCGGCGCCCGGCGCGGCGGCGGCGCCCTCGGCCCCGCCCTCCCGCCGTTCCCCGCCGGCCGGCTCGTTCTCGATCCCGAACAGCTCCGCGGCGGCGCCCGGGAGCGCGCTGTCGCCGGAGGAGGCCGCCTCCTTCAGGCGCGAGGTCGGCCCGTGGAGGAGCTTGTTCACGATGGCCTGGGCCATGGCCTCGACGCTCTTGCGGCCCTTGTCGTCCAGCTTCCCGCCGACCTGCGCGAGCGTGCGCTCCGCCTCGGCCCGGGCGATCCGCTCGGCGTGCCGCCGGAGCTGCGCCAGCACCGGCAGCGCGGCGCGCGCCTCGCGCTCCTTCGCGAAGGCCATCACCTCGGCCTCCACGATCGCCTCCGCGCGGATCGCCTCCTCCTGCCGCGCCTGCTTGCTGGTCGCGACGACGCGCTCCATGTCGTCCACGTCGTAGGCGTAGACGTCGGAGAGCTCGGCGCAGGCGGGGTCCACGTTGCGCGGCACCGCCAGGTCGATGAGGCAGATGGAGCGGCGGCGCCGCGCCTTCATGGCGGCCTGCACCGACTCGCGCGTCACCACGTAGGTGGGCGCGCCGGTCGAGACGATCACCACGTCGGCCTCGCCGAGGAGCCGCTGCAGCTCCTCCCAGCCGCGGTAGCTGCCGTTCACCTGGGCGGCGAGCGCGAGGCCGCGCTCGGGGGACCGGTTGGTGACGAGGATGCGATCCGCGCCGAGCACCGCCAGCGCCTTGGCCGAGAGCGCGCCCATCTTCCCGGCGCCCACCAGCAGGATGGCGCGGCCCTCCAGCCGCCCGAAGATCTTCTCCACCAGCTCGACCGCCACCTGCGACATGCTGGTGGCGCCGCGGCCGATCTCGGTCTCGGTGCGCACCCGCTTCGCGGTCGCGAACGCGCGGTTGCACAGGCGCGAGAGGTAGGAGCCGGCCGCCGACGCGGCGCTCGCGAGCCCGTAGGCCTCCTTCACCTGGCCGAGGATCTGCTGCTCGCCGACCACCATCGAGTCGAGGCTGGCGGCGACGCGGAACAGGTGCCGGACCGCCTCCACCCCGTCCTTCGCGTAGAGGTGGTCGCCCGCCGCGGGCGAGCGCTCGGTGAAGAACCGGCGGGCGGCGTCGGGCCGCTCGGAGTGGACGAACACCTCCACCCGGTTGCAGGTGGAGACCACCAGCGCCTCGGAGACGCCCTCCATCGCCTTCAGCTCGCACAGCGCCGCCTTGAGCGCGTCGCCGGTCAGCGCCACGCGCTCGCGGACGTCGATGGGCGCGCTCTTGTGCGAGAGCCCGACCAGGAAGAGGCGGCGGTCGCCGTTCACTGCGCCCCTCCGGTGTGGGCCGACCCCGCGTAGTCCCCGGCGTGGCGCGTGACGCCCGGCACGGTCCTCAGGGTCACCATCGAGCCCAGCACCACCACGAACCCGACCAGGGTGAGGAGCGCGTACCGGCGGCCGTGCCAGCCGGTGTGGCGGAGCTGCACCATGGCGCCGTACAGGATCCACACGCCCACGGAGATGATCTGCTGCGGGTCCCAGGACCAGGGGCTCTTCCAGATCGCGGTGGCGGTGATCGTCCCGGCGACGAGCGCGACGGTGTACGAGACGAAGCCGGCGCGCACCAGCCGCTGGTTGAGCTTGTCCAGGGCGTCGAGCGAGGGCAGGCGGGAGAAGAGGGCGCCGAAGCGCTTGCCCTTCACCTCGCGCTCCTGCAGCAGGTACATGAGCGCCACCGCGAACGCGAGGCCGAAGAGCGCCACGCCCAGGCCCGCGGTGAGGATGTGGATGGTCACCGACTTCTGCCGCAGGGTCTCGGGCGGCACGCCGGGGTGGCCCGGATCGCCGAACATCGCCGGCAGCAGCACCATCAGGATGAGCGGCGTGATGAACGCGCCCACGGTCGGCAGGTGGTAGCGGCGCTGGAGCACGAGGTACGCGCCCGCCAGCAGCCACACCATCAGGACCAGCCCCCCGCGCAGGCTGAAGAACTCGCGGCCGCCGAACTCGGCGCAGCCCACCCCGATGGCGGCGGCGTGGATGGCGAACGCGGCCGCGAGCAGCCAGTAGCCGGCGGTGGCGGCGCGGGCCAGGCGGGGGCGGGCGAAGTACACGATGTAGGACGTGGCGGCCGCCGCGTACATTGCGGCGGCGACGCGCAGGATGATGACGCTCATGGTCGCTTCCCCGCGGCGGACGGCCGGGCCGTCGTCGCGCGCTCTCCGGCCGAGGCTCCGGTCAAGACAGGTTCTCCAGCAGGAAACGGGCGAGGGCCTCCGCCTCCTTCCGACGTTCCTCCAGCTCGCGCGGCAGCGGGGCCTTCCCCCCGCCCGCCGCCCCGCCCTGCGCGCCGGCGCGCGGCCGCCCGCCCGGCGCGGCGACGGCGGCCTGCAGCGCCGCTGCCTCCGCGAGGAACCCGGGCTGCACCTCGTAGGCGACGTCGCCCAGGATGCAGGAGTCGTTCACCGGCTCGGCGCCCAGCTCGCGCAGCTGCGCCGCCGTCTTCACCTTGTGGAGGAGCCCGTGCGGATCGCGCTCCGCGCCCAGCACCGCCATGAACCGCAGCGCGGGCTCGAGCGCGTAGCTGCGCCCCTTTCCTTCTCCCGCCAGGAGGGTCATCACGTTGCCGACGAAGTCGATGCGCCCCTGTTCGGCCCAGCTGTCGAGCATCGACTGGGTGACGAAGAGGAGACCTGCCATGCGCCGTTCCGTTCCGCGGATCCCGCTCGCCGCGGCGCGGAGGCGCGCACGGCGGAGCCGGAAATTAGCACGCCCGCCTCGCCGCTTGCCAGCCTCGGAGCGCGCGGATATGACTCGCGCCAACTTCGGACATCGGGAGATTCCATGGCCTCGAACGACGTCGTAGTGCTGCAGGACTCCACCTTCGAGCAGGAGGTGCTGAAGAGCGACACCCCCGTGCTCGTGGACTTCTGGGCGGTGTGGTGCGGCCCCTGCAAGGCGATCGCGCCCGTCGTCGACGATCTGGCCGCCCGCTACAAGGGCAAGCTGAAGGTCGCCAAGATGGACGTGGACCAGCACCAGGGCGTGCCGCAGCAGTACGGCATCCGCTCGATCCCCACGCTGCTCGTGTTCAAGGGCGGCCGCGTGGTGGACACCGTCATCGGCGCGGACAAGACGCGCCTCGAGGACAGCGTCAAGAAGGCGATCGGCTAGGCGACCGCCGCCCGCTCGCGGCCGCCACGGCGGGCCGCGGGCGGTGCGACCGGGCGGCGGGTGCGGCAAGGTGTCGCGCCGGCCGCCGGAGGCGCGGCAGGCGTCACCCTCAGTTCACGAACCGCCGCATCCCGACGTTCGCGAGCAGGCCGATCCCGCTGTAGATGACGATCACGCTCGACCCGCCGTAGCTCATCAGCGGGAGCGTCACCCCCACCACCGGCAGCAGGCCGATCACCATCCCGATGTTGATGGCGACGTGCCAGAACAGCATCCCGGTGAGCCCCACCGCCAGGAAGTGGCCGAACCGGTCGCGCGCGTTCCCGGCGACGTCCATCGCGCTCGTCACCAGCGCGAAGTAGAGCGCGAGCAGGAGCAGGCAGCCCACGAACCCGTGCTCCTCGGCCCACACCGAGAAGATGAAGTCGGTGTGCTGCTCCGGGAGGAACGACAGGTACGTCTGCGTGCCCTGCCCCCAGCCCTTCCCCAGCCCCTGCCCCGAGCCCACCGCGATCATCGACTGGGTGGCGTGGTAGCCCGCGCCGAGCGCGTCCGCCTCCGGGTTGATGAACGTCTCGACGCGCTTCTTCTGGTACGGCTTCAGGTGCGGGTAGACGAGCACCGACCCGACCACCGCCACGCCCGCCAGCAGCGCCAGCGTCTTCCAGCGCACCTTCGCGAACAGGATCTGGGTGAAGCCGACCGACAGCACGATGAGCGCGGTGCCCAGGTCCGGCTGCTTCAGGATGAGCACCGCCGGGACGAGCGCGATCAGCATCGGCACGACCAGGCGCAGCAGCCCGTAGCCGTCCTTCCGCCGCTCCGCGTCCGACGCGAAGAAGCTCGCCAGCGCGAGCGCCACCGACAGCTTCGCCAGCTCCGAGGGCTGGAAGTTCACCGGGCCGATGGTCAGCCAGCGCCGGGCGCCCATCACGTAGCGCCCCTTCACCATCACCAGCACGAGCAGCACCAGCACGACGGCGTAGAACACCCAGGCCATGCGGTGGAACGCGCGGTGGTCCACCAGCGTGATGGCGAGCGCCAGCACCGCGCCGGCGCCCATCCACCAGGTCTGCGAGATCCAGACCGGCGCGTGCGCGCTGCGCGAGGCGGAGGAGAGGTTCCAGATCCCGATCGCCGAGATGGACAGGACGATCAGCGCGAGGTGCCAGGGGAAGTGCGCGAACACGCGCCGGTGCGGCGTGGCCGCGAGCGAGACGTCAGGCGCCACGGTCCACCCCCGGCACGGCGGCGGACGCGCCGCGCGCGCCCAGCCTGGCCGGCTCGATCGTCCCCGGCGGCGGCGCCGCCGGCGGCGCGGCGGGCGGCGCCGCCTCGGGCGCCGGCCCCTGCGCCGGCCCGGCCCGCTCGGCCGCGTCCTC
>NZ_BAZG01000092.1 GCF_000964525.1 Anaeromyxobacter sp. PSR-1 | reverse complement strand
GGAACGCCTCGATCGCCGGCAGCCGTGCCAGGGCCAGGTCCGCCTCGGGATCCCCGCCGGCGCGGTAGGCGCCGAGCGCCACGAGGTCGCGCACCCGCGCGTGCGCCGCGAGCAGCGCCCGCACCCGGCCGGCCGCCGCCAGGTGCGCCGGGGCCGCCACCGCGGACATGACGCGGGAGAGGCTCTGGAGCGGGTCCACCGCCGGGAAGCGGCCGCCGGCTGCCACGGCGCGGTCGAGCACCACGTGGCCCGTCGAGGATGCCCCGGACCTCGTCGGCGACGGGCTCCTCGAGGTCGCCGCCCGCCACCAGCACCGTGTACACGGCGGTGATGCCGCCGCGGGCGCGGTTGCCGGCCCGCTCCAGCAGCCGCGGCAGCGCCGCGAACACCGAGGGCGGGTACCCCTGCCGTGCCGGCGGCTCGCCCGCGGCCAGCCCCACCTCGCGGAGCGCGCGGGCGTAGCGCGTCAGCGAGTCCACCAGCAGGAGCACCCGGTCGCCGCGCTCCGCGAACCACTCCGCCACCGCGGTGGCCACGTGCGCGGCCTTGAGGCGGACCAGCGCCGGCGCGTCGCTGGTGGCCGCCACCACCACGCTGCGCGCCAGCCCCTCCGCGCCCAGCGGGCCCTCCAGGAACTCGCGCACCTCGCGCCCGCGCTCGCCGACGAGGCACACCACGCACAGGTCGGCGCGCGCCCCGCGGGCGAGCTGGCCGAGCAGCGTGGACTTGCCCACGCCCGAGCCGGCGAACAGCCCGATCCGCTGCCCCTCCCCGGCGGTGAGGAGGCCGTCGAGCACCCGCACGCCGAGCGGGAGCGGCGCCGCCACCGGGCGCCGCGCGAGCGGGTTCGGCGCGGGCCGGTCCACCGCCCACTCCTCCAGCCCGGCCGGGAGCGGCGCGCCGTCGAGCGGCCGGCCCAGGCCGTCCAGCACCCGCCCCAGCAGCCCAGGCCCGGCGCGGATGGCGTGGGGCCGGCCGGTGGGGACGACCTCCGCGTCGAGCCCGACGCCGGCGAGCTCGCCGAACGGCACCAGCACCGCGCGGTCGTCGCGGAGCCCGACCACCTCCGCCAGCAGCGGCTCGCGCCCGGGCGCGCGGATCTCCACCGCCTCGCCCTGCCGGACGCCGCCCACCGCCGCCTCGAGCACCAGGCCGGTGAGCCGCGTCACCCGCCCGCGCAGCGGGAGCGGCGCGGCCTCCCCGAGCGCGGCGCGCACCCGCCCCAGGTCCACCGTCACGGCGCCTCCTCCAGCGCGCGCTCCAGCGCGGCGAGCTGGGCCTCCACGCGCGCGTCGATGCGCCCGGCCTCGGTCTCCACCACCACCGCGCCCGGCGGGAGGGCCGGGTCCTCGCGCAGCGCCGGCCCCTCGGGCCGCGCGAGCAGCGCGGCCAGTCGCGAGCGGGCCGGCTCGGCGCGCAGCAGCGCCGCGTCCGCCGGGCTCGCTCGGAGCACCAGCTCGCGGCAGTCCTTCGCCCGCGCCAGCGCGCGGGCGGCGAGGTCGGCCACCGCCTCCGGCGCCGCCGCCAGCTCGCGCCCGAGCAGCTGGCGGGCCACGTCGAGCGCCAGGCGCGCCACCTCGCGCTCCAGCCCGGCGAGGCGGGCCGCGCGGGCCTCCCCGGCGGTCGCCAGCGCCGCCGCGGCGCGGGCCATCCCCTCCTCGCGGCCCTCGCGCACCGCCTCGGCGCGGATCGCCTCCCGCTCCGCCGCGGCCGCCTCGACGAGCCGCGCGGCCTCGGCGCGCGCGTCGTCCACGAGCGCGCGTGCCCGGGCGCCCGCCGCGTAGATCGCCCCCTCGATGCGCCGGCCGCCCGGCCCGTCCTTGAGCACCCTCGACATGCGCCCTCCGCGCCGGGGGCGATTCTACTACGCGTGAGGCCCGGACCCGCACCGTGCGCGAAGGGGCGCCGTCGCGCCGCCGGGCGCGCCGGGCCCCGGACGCGACGAGGCCCGCCTCCGGAGCGGGGGCGGGCCTCTGGTGCGCCGGGGACGCGGCGCGGAAGGTTCGCGCGGCGCTAGGCGGCGTCGCGCTCGACCGGCTGGAGGTACCGGTGCAGGAACTGCTTCGTCTTCAGCTCGACCTGGCGGACGCGCTCGCGCGACACGCCCCAGCGCTTGCCGATCTCCTCGAGCGTGCGCGGCTGGTCCTGCTCGAGCCGGTTGTGCACGATGTCCCAGCCCAGCTCGCCGATCCGCTTGCGGACCTTGCCGAGCGCGTCGCGGACCTCGCGGTCGCCCTCGCCGGAGAGGTAGGTGTCCTCCGGCCCGGGGCCGTCGTCCTCGATGCGCTCGAGGTGGGTGGCGTCCCCCTCCTCGTCGATGGCGCTGTCGAGCGACAGGTCCGGCTGCGCGACGGTGCCGCTCTGCGGCCGCACCGTGGAGCGCGCCTCCTTGAGGTACTTCCCGATGTAGGCGCGGATCCACCACACCGCGTACGTCGAGAAGCGCGTCCCGGCGTGCGGGTCGAACTTCTCGACGGCGCGCATCAGGCCGACGTTGCCTTCCTGGATCAGGTCGTCCAGCCGCACCGTGCCGCGGCGCTGCTTGCGCGCGATCGCGACCACGAACGCGAGGTTGTGGCGGACCAGCTTCTGCTTCGCGGACACCTCGCCCTTGCGCGCGCGGATGGCGAGCGCGTGCTCATCCTCGCGGGTGAGCGGCGGGAAGTCGCGGACCGCCTTGAGGTAGGGGGCCAGCTCATCGAACTCCTTGCTGCCTCTCTGCGTGCTCGCCGTCCTCATTCCGTTGCCTCTCTACCTGTCCTGTCCTGCGTCAATCCATCTCGGGGAGGTTACGTAACGTCAGGTTAGATTAATGGACCGAATCAGTCAAGTAGCCCGGAACCGACCGACAGGACGGGGTTCTTCGCCGTCCCCTCCTCTGCCGCTGCGCCGCCGCCTCCGGATTCCGCCAATATGAACATGAGCCGGGATTCCGCATTCCGGTCCCATGCGAGCGCCCGCCTGTCCCACGTCAAACCACTGGGCTTGCGGTAGATCAAGTCGAAACCGAACTCCGATCGGGGCGGCCGAGGCGCGGCAGCCAGCCACAGCCGTTAAGCGGGTGCTTACTGCCCGGACAACTTCATGCGCCGGATCAAAAAGGAAAGGGCCCGGCCCCTTCTGGGACCGGACCCTTGGTCGCGGCGAGGCGTTCGTTCGCCGGGCGGCTCGCTACTCCTCCGCCCCGACGGCCAGGGCCTCCTCCGCCTCCTCGACCGCGTCCACCGGGGTCTCCACCTCGATGTCGAGGTGCTTGTAGGCCCCGAGGCCGGTGCCGGCGGGCACCAGGCGGCCCATGATGACGTTCTCCTTCAGGCCGCGCAGGTAGTCGACCTTGCCGCTGATGGCGGCCTCGGTCAGCACCTTCGTGGTCTCCTGGAAGGACGAGGCCGAGATGAAGGACTCGGTCGAGAGCGACGCCTTGGTGATGCCGAGCAGCAGCGGCTCGCCCTGGGCGGCGCGGCCGCCGGCCTTCAGCACGCGCTCGTTCTCCTCCTCGAACGCGAACTTCTCGACCTGCTCGTCCGCCAGGAACTCGGTGTCGCCCACGTCCACGATCCGCACGCGGCGCAGCATCTGCCGCACGATCGTCTCGATGTGCTTGTCGTTGATCTTCACGCCCTGGAGCCGGTAGACCTCCTGCACCTCGTCCACCAGCCAGCGCGCGAGTTCCTTCTCCCCGAGCACCCGCAGGATGTCGTGCGGGTTCGCGGCGCCGTCCATGAGCGCCTCGCCCGCGCGGACGCGGTCGCCGGTGTGGACGGAGATGTGCTTGCCCTTGCCGATCAGGTACTCCTTCGCGAGATCGGGCCGGAGCTTGCCGTCCACCTCGGGCGTGATGACCACCTTGCGCTTGCCCTTGGTGTCCTTGCCGAACGCCACCACGCCGTCGATCTCGGAGATGACCGCGTGCTCCTTGGGCTTGCGGGCCTCGAAGAGCTCGGCGACGCGCGGGAGACCGCCGGTGATGTCCTTGGTCTTGGTGGTCTCGCGGGGCATCTTGGCGATGACGTCGCCGGCGTCCACCTCGTCGCCGTCGTTCACCACCAGGTTCGCGCCCTCCGGCAGCATGTAGCGGGCGTCCGCGTCGGAGTTGGCGAGCTTCTTGGTCTTGCCCTCCTCGTCCTTGATCGAGATGCGCGGCCGGGCGTCCGGGTCCTTGGAGGCGATGACCGCCTTGCGGGCCAGGCCGGTGATCTCGTCCACCTGCTCGCTGATGGTGACGCCGTCGACGAGGTCGCCGTACTTCACGCGGCCGGCCACCTCGGTGATGATCGGCATCGAGTAGGGATCCCACTCGGCCAGCAGCTGGTTCGCCTCGACCTTCTGGCCCTCGCGGACCAGCAGCTTGGCGCCGTACACCACGCCGTAGCGCTCGCGCTCGCGGCCCTGGTCGTCGGTGACGACGATCTCGCCGTTCCGGTTCATCACGATGAGCGTGCCGTCGTGCTTCTTGGCCACGCTCACGTTGTGGAACTTGATGAGGCCGGCGTTGCGGTTCTCGATGGTGGACTGCTCGGCCCGCCGCGACGCCGCGCCGCCGATGTGGAACGTCCGCATCGTCAGCTGGGTGCCCGGCTCGCCGATCGACTGGGCGGCGATGACGCCGACCGCCTCGCCGATGTTCACCTTGCGGCCGCGGGCGAGATCGCGCCCGTAGCACTCGACGCAGATGCCGCGCCGCGCCTGGCAGGTGAGCACCGAGCGGATCTTCACCTTGTCGATGCCCGAGTTCTCGATGAGCTTGACCTTGCCCTCGTCGATCTCCTCGTTCGCCTTCACCAGCACGTTGCCGGAGAACGCGTCGAGGATGTCGTCGAGCGCGACGCGGCCGAGGATGCGCTCGCCCATCGGCTCGATGATCTCGCCGCCCTCGACCAGCGCGCCGAGGGTGATGCCGTCCATCGCGCCGCAGTCGTACTCGGTGATGATCGCGTCCTGGGCCACGTCCACCAGGCGGCGGGTCAGGTAGCCGGAGTTCGCGGTCTTGAGCGCCGTGTCGGCGAGGCCCTTGCGGGCGCCGTGCGTCGAGATGAAGTACTGGAGGACGTTGAGGCCCTCGCGGAAGTTCGCCGTGATCGGGGTCTCGATGATCTCGCCCGAGGGCTTGGCCATCAGGCCGCGCATGCCGGCGAGCTGCCGGATCTGCTGCGCGGAGCCGCGGGCGCCGGAGTCGGCCATGATGTAGATCGGGTTGAACGACGGCTGCCGGCGCTCCTCGCGCTTGCCGTCCTTGCCCGTCCCCACCGCGGTCTCGGTCCCGATCTCGCCCATCATCTCCTGCGCCACCTCCTCGGTGACCTGGGCCCAGATGTCGATGACCTTGTTGTACCGCTCGCCGATGGTGATGAGGCCCTCGGTGTACTGGGCCTGGATGTCGTCCACCTCGCGCGTGGCGCGCTCGAGCAGGTCGACCTTCTTCCGCGGGATCACCATGTTGTCGAGCGCGATCGAGATGCCGGCCCGGGTGGCGTTCCCGTAGCCCATCGACCGGACGCGGTCGGCGAGGAGGACGGTCTCCTTCTCGCCGCAGAGGCGGTAGGTCAGGTCGATGAGGCCCTGCAGCTGCTTCTTGTCCATCACCTTGTTGATGGAGTCGAAGGACAGCCGGCGCGGGACGATGTCGTAGAGCAGCACGCGGCCGACGGTGGTCTCGACCCGCTTGCCGTCCATGCGGACCCAGACCTTCGCCTGCAGGTCCACCTCGCCCTGGTCGTACGCGGCGCGGACCTCCTCCGGGCTCGCGAACACCTTGCCCTCGCCGCGCGCGAACGCGCGCTCGCGGGTCATGTAGTAGATGCCGAGCACGATGTCCTGCGACGGCACGATGATCGGCTTGCCGTGCGCCGGGGACAGGATGTTGTTCGTGCTCATCATGAGCACGCGGGCCTCCATCTGCGCCTCGATGGAGAGCGGCACGTGCACGGCCATCTGATCGCCGTCGAAGTCGGCGTTGAAGGCGGTGCAGACCAGCGGGTGGAGCTGGATGGCCTTGCCCTCGATCAGCACCGGCTCGAACGCCTGGATGCCGAGGCGGTGGAGCGTGGGGGCGCGGTTGAGGAGCACCGGGTGCTCGCGGATCACCTCGTCGAGGATGTCCCAGACCTCGGGGCGCTCCTTCTCCACCATCTTCTTCGCGCTCTTGATGGTGGTGACGTACCCCTTCTCCTCGAGCTTGTTGTAGATGAACGGCTTGAACAGCTCGAGCGCCATGATCTTGGGCAGGCCGCACTGGTGGAGCTTGAGCTCCGGGCCGACCACGATCACCGAGCGGCCGGAGTAGTCCACGCGCTTGCCGAGCAGGTTCTGGCGGAACCGGCCCTGCTTGCCCTTCAGCATGTCGGAGAGCGACTTCAGCGGCCGCTTGTTCGGGCCGGTGATGGTCTTGCCGCGCCGGCCGTTGTCGAACAGCGCGTCCACCGCCTCCTGCAGCATCCGCTTCTCGTTGCGGATGATGATGTCGGGGGCGTTCAGCTCCTGGAGCCGCTTCAGGCGGTTGTTGCGGTTGATGACGCGCCGGTACAGGTCGTTCAGGTCGGAGGTCGCGAAGCGGCCGCCGTCGAGCGGGACCAGCGGGCGGAGGTCCGGCGGGATCACCGGGATGACCTCCAGCATCATCCACTCCGGCTTGTTGCCGGAGGCGACGAACGCCTCCACCACCTTCAGGCGCTTGGCGATCTTCTTCCGCTTCGCGTCGCTGGTGGCCTCCTTCATCTCCGCGCGCAGCTCGTTGCCGAGGCCGGGGATGCCCTCGCCGTGCTCCTTGCTCACCGGGCCGACGCCGCGGAGCAGGCCGAGCACCGCCTCGCCGCCCATGCCGGCGGAGAACGCGTCGTCGCCGAACTCGTCGAGCGCCTTCTGGTAGCGGTCCTCGGAGAGGAGCTCGCCGCGCTGGAAGGTGGTCTCCTTCGGGTCGATGACGATGTACGACTCGCAGTAGAGGACCTTCTCCAGGTCCTTCAGCGTGATGTCGAGCAGGTTGCCGATGCGGCTGGGCAGCGACTTGAGGAACCAGATGTGCGCGACCGGCGTGGCCAGCGTGATGTGGCCGAGCCGCTCACGGCGCACCTTGGACTGGATCACCTCGACGCCGCACTTCTCGCAGACCACGCCCCGGTGCTTCATGCGCTTGTACTTGCCGCAGTTGCACTCGTAGTCCTTCACCGGGCCGAAGATCTTCGCGCAGAAGAGGCCGTCCCGCTCCGGCTTGAACGTCCGGTAGTTGATGGTCTCCGGCTTCTTCACCTCGCCGTGCGACCACTGCCGGATCTTGTCCGGGCTCGCGAGCGAGATCCGGATGGCCGAGAACGAGAGCGGGTCCTTCGGCTTCTCGAAGAAATTGAAGATGTCCTTCACGTCGACTCCCTGGAAAGCTGGGAAACCTGATCAGCACCCTCGCGCCGGCCCCCTCCCCGCCCGTGCGGGGAGAGGGAGGGCGCGGCCCCGGACGCGCGCGCTACGCGCTGCTCTTCTCCCCCGACGCGACCGCGCCGCGCGGCGCGCCCAGCGGGCCGCCGCCGAGGTCGCGCTCGGCGGCCTCGCGCGCCGCCTGCGCCTCCGGCGTCTCGAGCAGCTCCACGTCGAGCGCGAGGCTCTGGAGCTCCTTGATGAGCACGTTGAACGACTCGGGCAGCCCGGACTCGAGCGTGTTCTCGCCCTTGACGATGGCCTCGTACATGCGGGTGCGGCCGACCACGTCGTCGGACTTCACCGTGAGGAACTCCTGGAGCGAGTAGGCCGCGCCGTAGGCCTCCATCGCCCAGACCTCCATCTCGCCCAGGCGCTGGCCGCCGAACTGGGCCTTGCCGCCCAGCGGCTGCTGCGTGACGAGCGAGTACGGCCCGATGCTCCGGGCGTGGATCTTCTCGTCCACGAGGTGGTGCAGCTTCAGCATGTACATGACGCCCACCGTCACGTCCTGGTCGAAGGGCTCGCCGGTGCGGCCGTCGAACAGGATGGACTGCAGCGTCGCGGAGCCCTCCTCCATGAGGGCCTTCATCTCGTCCTCGCGGGCGCCGTCGAACACCGGGGTGGCGACGTGCATGCCGCGGCGGAGCTTCTGCGCGAGCTTCGGCAGCTCCTTCTCGGGCACGTCGTCGATGAGCGCGGCGAGCCGCTCGCTGGCGGGGCCGCCCTCGGTGCCGGCGAACGCGGCGCGGAGCTTCTTGCGCAGCTGCTCGGGACCGTACTGCTTCTCGATCATCTCCTGCAGCCGGAGGCCGACGTTGCGCGCGGCCCAGCCCAGGTGCGTCTCGAGGATCTGCCCGACGTTCATGCGCGACGGCACGCCGAGCGGGTTGAGCACGATGTCGACCGGGGTGCCGTCCTCGAGGTACGGCAGGTCCTCCTCGGGCAGCACGCGCGAGACCACGCCCTTGTTGCCGTGGCGGCCGGCCATCTTGTCGCCGACGGCCAGCTTGCGCTTGATGGCGACGTACACCTTCACCATCTTGATGACGCCCGGCGGCAGCTCGTCGCCCTTCTTCAGGCGGCCGATCTTCTCGCCGAAGAGCAGCTTCACGAGCTCCTTCTGCTCCTCGAAGTTCTCGATGATCTTCCGCGCCAGGTCCTGCACGTCGCCGGCGACGGCGATCTCGCCCCAGTAGCGCTGCGGGACGGTGTCGAGCAGCGCGTCGTCGAGGACGTCGCCCTTCTTCAGGAGCTGCTCGCCCTTGTCGTCCACCAGGCGGGCCGTGACCTCCTTGCCGAGGAGCAGGCGGCGGATCTTCTGGAACGCCGAGTCCTGGATGATGCGGATCTCGTCGTTCTGGTCCTTGAGGAGCTTCGCCTCCTCCATCTCCTCGATGGCCTTGGCGCGCTCGTCCTTCTCGACGCCCTTGCGGCTGAACACCTTGGCGTTGATCACCGTGCCGGAGACGCCCGGCGGCACGCGCAGCGAGCTGTCGCGGACGTCGCCGGCCTTCTCGCCGAAGATGGCGCGGAGGAGCTTCTCCTCCGGCGAGAGCTGGGTCTCGCCCTTCGGCGTGATCTTGCCGACCAGGATGTCACCGGGCTTCACCTCCGCGCCGATGCGGATGATGCCGGACTCGTCGAGGTCCTTGAGGGCCTCCTCGCCGACGTTCGGGATGTCCCGGGTGATCTCCTCCTTGCCGAGCTTGGTGTCGCGCGCGACGCACTCGAACTCCTCGATGTGCACCGACGTGAACACGTCCTCCTTGATGAGGCGCTCGGAGAGGAGGATGGAGTCCTCGAAGTTGTAGCCCTGCCACGGCATGAACGCGACCACCACGTTCTGGCCGAGCGCGAGCTCGCCCATCTCGGTGGCCGGGCCGTCGGCGATGACGTCGCCCTTCCTCACCCGCTCGCCCGGCTTCACGATGGGCTTCTGGTTGATGCAGGTGTTCTGGTTGGAGCGCTGGTACTTGATGAGGTTGTAGATGTCGACCTCGTTGGCGACGTCGGTCGCCGAGGTCGGCACGTCGGCCTTCACCACGATGCGCGAGGCGTCCACCGACTGCACCACGCCGTCGCGCTTCGCGACCGTGGTCACGCCGGAGTCGCGGGCCACGATGGCCTCGATGCCGGTGCCCACCAGCGGCGCCTGGGTGCGGAGCAGCGGCACCGCCTGGCGCTGCATGTTCGAGCCCATCAGCGCGCGGTTCGCGTCGTCGTTCTCGAGGAACGGCACCAGCGAGGCGGCCACGGACACGAGCTGGTTCGGGCTCACGTCCATCAGGTCCACCTCGTCCGGGCGGACGTAGATGTACTCGCCCTCCTTGCGGCACCAGACCTTCGCCTCGGTGAAGTTGCCCTTCTTGTCCACCGGCGCGTTCGCCTGGGCGATGATGTGCTTCTCCTCCTCGAGCGCGGAGTAGAAGGTCACCTCGTCGGTCACCCGGCCCTTCTCGACCTTCCGGTACGGCGTCTCGACGAAGCCGTACTCGTTCACGCGGGCGTAGGTGGACAGCGACGCGATGAGGCCGATGTTCGGGCCTTCCGGCGTCTCGATGGGGCAGATGCGGCCGTAGTGCGTGGAGTGGACGTCGCGCACCTCGAAGCCGGCGCGCTCGCGGGTCAGGCCGCCCGGCCCGAGGGCCGAGAGGCGCCGCTTGTGCGTGACCTCGGAGAGCGGGTTCGTCTGGTCCATGAACTGCGAGAGCTGGCTCGACCCGAAGAACTCCTTGATCACCGCGGTCACCGGCTTCGCGTTGATCAGGTCGTGCGGCATGAGCGTCTCGATCTCCTGGAGGCTCATGCGCTCCTTGATCGCCCGCTCCATGCGCACCAGGCCGATGCGGTACTGGTTCTCGAGCAGCTCGCCCACCGCGCGGACGCGGCGGTTGCCGAGGTGGTCGATGTCGTCGACGTCCTTGTTCGGCTTGCCGTTCTTGAGGTCGATGAGGAAGCGGACGACCTCGAGGATGTCGCGCTTGGTGAGGACGGTGTTCTCGAGCGGCTCCTCGATGCCGAACTTGTAGTTCAGCTTGAGGCGGCCGACCTTCGACAGGTCGTAGCGCTCGGCGTTGAAGAACAGGTTGACGAAGAGGTTCGTCGCGGTCTCCGGCGTCGGCGGGTCGCCGGGGCGGAGGCGGCGGTAGATCTCCATGATCGCCTCCTCAGGCGTGGAGATCTTGTCCTGCATGAGCGTGTCGCGGAGCGCGGGCAGGATGTTCAGGTTGTCGATGAAGAGGACCTTGAACTCGCCGATGTTCCGCTTGCGCAGCTCCTCGACCTTGGCCTCGGTGACCTCCTCGTTCACCTCGAGGAGCACCTCGCCCGTGGTCTCGTCCACCACGTCCTCGGCGGAGATCTTGGTGTAGACCTCCTCCGGCTCCACCGGGAGCGACTTCATCTTGGCCGCGACCAGCTTCTTGATCGCGCTCTCGGTGTACTTGCGGTTCTTCTTGACGATCACCTCGTTCGTCTTCGGATCGCGGATGTCGCGCGTGGCGCGCTGGCCCTTGAGCAGGTCGGGCACGAGGTCCTTCTCGTACTTGCCCTTGCCCTCGATCCGGATGGTCTCGGTGTCGTAGTAGTACTTGAGGATCTCCTCGGCCGACCCGTGGAACTCCACCGGGTCCTTCTTGGCCGTGTCCGGCGTCGCGCCGAGCGCGCGCAGCAGCACCGTGGCCGGCAGCTTGCGGCGCCGGTCGATGCGGACGTAGAGGATGTCCTTGTGGTCGAACTCGAAGTCGATCCACGAGCCGCGGTACGGGATGATCCGGGCGTTGTAGAGCAGCTTGCCGGACGAGTGGCTCTTGCCCTTGTCGTGGTCGAAGAACGCGCCCGGGGAGCGGTGGAGCTGGCTGACGACGACGCGCTCGGTCCCGTTGATGATGAAGGTCCCGTTCTCCGTCATGAGCGGGATCTCGCCGAAGTAGACCTCCTGCTCCTTGACGTCGCGGATGGACTGCGCGCCCGTCTCCTCGTCCTTGTCCCAGACGACCAGGCGGACGACCACCTTGATCGGCGCGGAGTAGGTCATCCCGCGCTGGTGGCACTCGTCCACGTCGTACTTGGGCTTCTCGAGGTGGTAGCTCACGAACTCGAGCGAGCTGGTCTCGTTGAAGTCCTTGATGGGGAAGACGGACTTGAAGACCCCCTGGAGGCCGGTATCGTCCCGCTTCTCCGGCGGGACGTCGGCCTGCAAGAACTTGTCGTAGGAGAATTTCTGGATGGCGATGAGGTTGGGGATCTCGGCGATCTTGTTGATCTTCCCGAAGTTCCGCCGGATCCGGAAGTTGTTCTGAATCGTCGTCGCCATCGATTTCGGTCCTCTTTCCCCAACGAGACCCGCCACAAAAGGGTCTAGCCGGCCGCCGGGCCGGCTATCCTGCGTCGCCCGGCCGAGCGGCCGGAAATCCAGGAATCGTTGATGGGATGGGGGTTTGTAACGGCTCGACCCTCGCCCGTCAAAGATTCCAACGTGGGTCACGGCGGGGCGGCTTGCAACCCCGCCCCGCCGTGCCCAGCAACGGCGAACGGTCCTACTTGACCTCGACCTTGGCGCCAGCGGCCTCGAGCTTCTTCTTGAGCTCCTCGGCCTCCGCCTTGGCGACGCCGGCCTTGACCTCCTTCGGCGCGCCCTCGACCAGGTCCTTGGCCTCCTTGAGGCCGAGGCCCGTGATCGCGCGGACCTCCTTGATCACGTTGATCTTGTTCGCGCCGGCATCGGCGAGGACCACCGTGAACTCGGTCTTCTCCTCGACCGGCGCGGCGGCGGCGGCGGGGCCACCGGCCATCATCACCGGCGCGGCGGCGGCGGACACGCCCCACTTCTCCTCGAGCTGCTTCACCAGCTCCGCGGCCTCCAGGATGGTGAGGCCCGAGAGCTGCTCAACGATCGCATTCAGATCGGCCATGTGCTTCTTCCTCTTCTCTCCGCCGGACCGTCCCTGACGGCCCGATGCGTCTCTTTGGCCCGCGCAACCGCGCGCGGGCGGTTCACGTACCGTTTAACCCTGCTTCTCGAGCTGCTCGCGGCGCGCGCCGACCACCCGGGCCAGCTGCTGGCCAGGGGTGCCGACGAGGCGCGCGAGCTTGGTCGCGGGCTGCGCGATCATGGCGGCGATCTGGCCGCGGAGCTCCTTCAGCCCCGGCAGCTTCGCGAGGGCCTGAACGCCCTTCGCGTCGATGATCTTGCCATCGACGATCGCGGTCCTGATGACGAAGTTCTCGCGGTCCTTCATGAAGTCCGCGAGGAGCTTCGCCGGGGTGACGACGTCGTCGTACGACATGACGAGGGCCGTCGGCCCCACGAACCGATCCGCCACCGGCTCCACCGGCGTGCCCTTGGCGGCGCGCGCGGCGAGGGTGTTCTTCACGATGCGGTAGTCGATCTTCGCGTCGCGGAGCTTCTTGCGAAGATCCGTGACCACCGCGACGTTCAGCCCCTTCGGCTCCGCGACGATGGCCGCCTTCGCCTTCGCCATCTTCTCGTGGAGCTCACCGATGACCTGCTCTTTTTCCGTCCGGTTCAAGTTGACTCACCACCTCTCCGGCCGGCCGGCGCGTCGCGCCGGGCTCGGCGTCGTTCGGGTCTCGGACCGGACGTCCGGTACGAAAACCCCCTGGCCAAGCAGGGGACGCTGCGGTGAATCGCAGTTCCCGTCTCGGCGGGTCGGATCCGCGAGGATCCGCTTGGCCGCTGTCCGCTCCGAACTGCGCTCGCACCGGAGCGGTGGCAGCGGGCCCGCTGTCTTGGACCAGAACCCCGGCGGCGAGATTGCCGCCGGGAACTCCTGAAGCGCTTACGCGTGCTGCGCGGCGAGCTCCGCCAGGTCCAGCTTGATGCCGGGGCCCATGGTGGTGCTCAGCGTGACGTTCTTGACGTACACGCCCTTCGCCGTCTGCGGCTTCGCCTTGTAGATGACCTCCATGATCGCGCTGAAGTTCGCCTTCAGCTTGTCCGGATCGAAGGAGGCCTTCCCGAACGGCACGTGCACGATGCCCGCCTTCTCGACGCGGAACTCGACCTTGCCGGCCTTCTGCTCCTTCACGGCGCGGGCGAGGTCCATCGTGACGGTGCCGACCTTCGGGTTCGGCATCAGGCCGCGGGGCCCGAGGATCTTACCGAGGCGGCCGACCACGCCCATCATGTCCGGGGTGGCGATGAGCTTGTCGAAGTCCATGAAGCCGCCCTGGATCTTCTCGGCCAGGTCCTCGGCGCCGACGATGTCCGCGCCGGCCTCCTGGGCCTCCTTGGCCTTGTCGCCCTTCGCGAACACCGCCAGGCGGACGGTCTTGCCCATGCCGTGCGGCAGCACGACGGCGCCGCGGACCACCTGGTCGGCGTGCTTCGGGTCCACGCCCAGGTTGATGGACGCGTCCACCGTCTCGTCGAACTTCTTGGTGGCGGTCTGCTTCACGAGGCTCATCGCCTCGTCGAGCTTGTAGCGCTTGGTGCGATCCACCTTCTCGGCGGCCGCCTTGTACTTCTTCGCAACGTGAGCCATGTGCGTGTCCTCCCGGCTAGCCGACGATCTCGATGCCCATGGACAGGGCGGTCCCCTCGACGGTCCGCATCGCGGCCTCCAGGGTGCCCGCCGTCATGTCCTGCATCTTGGTCTTCGCGATCTGCTCCACCTGCTTGCGCGTCACCTGCCCGACCTTCTCCTTGCCGGGCTTGTGCGCGCCGGAGCCCTTCTTCTTCTCCGTGTGGAGGCCGGCCGCCTTCTTGAGGAGGATCGCGGCGGGCGGGGTCTTCAGCTGGAAGGTGAAGGACCGGTCCTGGTACACCGTGATGATGACCGGGATGATGAGGGCTTCCTTCGCCTGAGCCTGCGTCGCCGCGTTGAACTGCTTGCAGAACTCCATGATGTTGACGCCGTGCTGGCCGAGCGCCGGGCCCACGGGCGGGGCCGGGTTCGCCTTTCCGGCGGGGAGCTGCAGCTTGATCTGTCCCGTGACCTTCTTCATCGTTGCTCCTCGCGTGGTGCAAGCGAGCTCATCGCTCTCCCACGCCGTCGTTCCCCCCGCGGCGGACGCCGCGGGGCCCTGCAAAGGCTAGGTCTTCTCCACCTGCATGAAGTCGAGCTCGACCGGCGTGGCGCGGCCGAAGATCGAGACCAGCACCCGGAGCTTGCCCTTGTCCGGCTTGACCTCCTCGACGGTGCCGTTGAAGTTCGAGAACGGGCCGTCGGTCACGCGGACCGAGTCGCCCTCCTCGAACTGCACCTTGGGCTTCGGCTTGAGCGAGCCCTCGGAGATCTGCGTGGTGAGGCGCTGCACCTCGAGGTCGGACACCGCCGGGACCTGGTCCGGCGTCTTGGCGTTGCCCACGAACCCGGTGACCTTCGGCGTCCCCTTCACGAGGTGCCAGGTCTGCAGGTTCATCTCCATGTTCACCAGGATGTAACCGGGGAAGAACTTCCGCTTGGAGGTCTTCTTCTCCCCCTTCACCATCTCCTGGACCACCTCCATCGGGATGAGCACCTCGCCGAACGACTCCTGCAGCGCGTGCTGCCGGATGCGCTCGTCGAGCGACTTCTTCACCTTGTTCTCGAACCCCGAGTAGGTGTGGACGACGTACCACTTCTTCGCCATGACCGCTCCGTTCCGTCGCCCGCGCGTCGATTCCAGAAAACGCCGATGGAGCCGTGCTGGCGGCCCCCAACCGCCGCGGCTCCGTCCCGGCCGCGAAGAACGCGGGGACCTCAGTAGATCTTCGAGCTCAGCCAGCTCCAGACGAGGTCGAAGAGACCGAGGATGACCGCCGCCACGGCGGAGGCGACGATCACCGCCACGGTGGCGGCGCGCGTCTCGCGCATGGTCGGCCAGGTGACCCGCCGGAGCTCGAGCGCCACCTCCAGCGACACCTGCTGCGTCTTCGGGATCCGCCAGACCACCACCGCGGTCGCGATGGCGAGCGCGAAGCCCGCCACCGTGGACAGCGTCCAGTCGCTGAACACCGCGAAGTCGTTGACGCCCGCGTACCCGAGCGCCAGCTCGAGGACCTTCTCCAGGAAGATCCCCAGCGCGATGGCCGCGAGCACGTAGAAGATCGCTACGACGCGCTTCGGCTGATCGACCCCGCCGACGTTGTCCATGACCCTCGACCTTCGGCTTCTGGAGGGCGGGGCCGCCCGCAGACGGCCCCGCCCCGTTCTGTCTGGCAGGCCAGGAGGGATTCGAACCCCCAACCCGCGGTTTTGGAGACCGCTGCTCTACCGTTCGAGCTACTGGCCTAGGTACCGCTCGCGGCTACTTCGTCTCCTTGTGCTCCACGTGCTTGCGGCAGCGCGGGCAGTACTTGGAGAGCGTGAGCTTGTCCTGCGTCTTCTTCTTGTTCTTGGTGGTCGTGTAGTTCCGCTCTTTGCAGGTCTTGCACTCGAGCGTGATGATGCTGCGATTGCCGGCCATGACGTCCTTCTTTCCTTACTGGATGACCTCGGCG